>JASJDT010000095.1 GCA_030065655.1 Desulfocapsaceae bacterium
GCCTGTGGTAAAATTTTCAGCATGCCTTGATTTTGAGCGAAAATCCAACTTTTGCATGGGGCTCATATCGATTAACATTTACCAATGTTAATGAGAAGGTGAAATTGATTCCAGCCAGGTAAAAGGAGGAGTGGGATGCACAACGACAAATTACGCATTGCCTTGCTTGCGGGCGGACGATCCGGTGAGCGTGAAGTTTCATTGATGGGTGCTGTGGGCGTTGAAAAAGCACTGGATGCCGAAAAGTTCCAGGTAACCAGATACGATCCTCTAACCGACCTTGGCAGGATCGCCGCAGAAAAGGATAAAATTGATTTTGCCTTTCTCCTGCTCCACGGTTTATGGGGGGAGGATGGCACGGTGCAGGGATTCCTTGATTTACTCGATATACCCTATCAGGGTTCTGGTGTGCTGGGGAGCGCTCTGGCCATGGACAAAAACCTCTCCAAGAAACTCTACAGGCTCAATGATCTTCCGGTGGCTGATTGGCGAATAATTGAGAAAAACCGTGAGTTCTCAGTGGAGGATTTGGTTGCTGATCTGGATTTGCCTCTGGTTGTCAAACCGGTAGCAGATGGTTCGAGCCTGGGTATGACCATTGCTCAAAATGTTGCTGAGCTGGGGGTTGGCATCACCCAGGCCTTGAAACATGGCAACAGAGTCATGGTGGAAAGTTTCGTCAAGGGCAGGGAAATCACCGTGGGCGTTCTTGGGAATGACGAACCCGAAGCACTACCGCTCGTAGAAATTATACCGGGCGATGAATATGCCTTTTTTGACTACAATGCCAAATATCAGCCCGGCGCCACCAAAGAAATATGTCCTGCTGAGATCGACAAGGATGTAACCGCCAAGGCTCAGCGATATGGAGTCACTGCGCACAAGGCGTTGCAACTGCGTGGCTATTCAAGAACCGATATGATCCTTGCAGATGATGGTGAGCTCTATCTCCTCGAAACCAATACTATTCCCGGGATGACACCCACTAGCCTCTATCCCCAGGCCGCGGCGGCGCATGGTCTTGATTTTTCCGGGATGCTTGAGAGACTGATTGAGCTGGGTATGGAAGGCAGGGAGTAGGCGGCAGAATAGGCGGGTGCTAAGCACGAGCTAACTGTTTACACTCTGATTCTCGACTCGCCGTGGAATACATTGACCCTCTCGGGACGGGCATAGGCCGCAAGTGTAGCACCGGCACGCTTGGCGATGGCGAGCCCAAGGGACGAAGGTGCTGTGCGTGACATGATGATGGGGATGCCGATTCGGGCACATTTCAAAACCATATCCGAGGTGAGCCTCCCTGTTGTGTAGATGGCACCGTTGGCCGGCGCTTTGCCCAGAAGAATTGCACCGAGAATCTTATCAACGGCATTATGCCTGCCGACATCTTCATAGAACGCCTGCAGTTTGCCTTCGGCCCAGAGGCCACAGCCGTGGACGCAGTGGGTCTGGGGCCCGAGAGGTGAAGCATGGAGTACCGAACGAATAAACTCCTTGATCTCCGGAAAACTAATCGTTGCTTCCTGCAGCGGCTCGAAAGCCCCTTCAAACATTTCCTTGGAAATCTTACCGGTACCACCGCAACCGGAAGTGATAATGACTTCATGGGTGGCCGTCTCATCGACATCGGCATAGACCCCGATGCGGCCATCCGGGCAGAGCAATACTTCGACAACTTCTTCCGGTTTCTTGATAAACCCCTGGCCGAACAAAAAACCCACCCCGAATTCCTCCAAACCAACCGGCAGAACCATGGATGAACCAATATTCACATCGTTGAGTGAAATGTTGTAGGGAGTCTCCAGGGCAAGCAACTCGTTTTGTTCGGTTTTCCCCTGGGGAGTGATGATTACGCTTTTGTGTGGTACGGTGGGATTACTTATCATTATGGGTAATGCTCATATCTGTCGGTTTCGTAAAAACCACGAAGGCCGATGTTTAGAGCTCCGCAACTTAGCGATTTCGTGTCGGCGAGTACGGTTGCTCAAGGGTTTTTACGGTATTGTCATATTTGACCAAGTCTGGCGTTGAACTCCGCGGGGGTAAACGAGTATACCTGCGTACCGTAACTCTCAACGGCGAAGGATGCGCAGGCACTACCAATTCGGCAGCCATCTTCAAGTGATCTTCCCTCTGCCAGATATTTCAGAAGCCCGCCTCTGTAGGCATCGCCTGCTCCGGTAGGATCGACAACCTGTTTAGCTGGGAAGGCAGGGATTTTTAAAGTCATTTCATGATCATGAAGGATGGAGCCATCCTGACCAAGGGTGATAACCGTGGAGCCGGCACGTTCAAGTATTTCAGCTTTGGGTTTTGCTGTTTTACTGACTATAAGACTCATTTCGTAATCATTGACCATAAGCAGTCTGCAACTATCGATGCAGTCCAGCAGATCATCACTCCGCAGCAGGGGCAAGGCCTGGCCTGGATCGAAAATGTATTGGATATCTTTCGCCCGACATGCTTTCGGATACTCAATCATATCATTCAGATTGCCGGGCGAGACGATTACCAGTGTTTCTGGATCAAGAGAGGCGATATCGAGATTGGACGAATGCTGCATGGCCCCGGCGTTGAAACAGGTGATCTGATTATCACTTTTGTCGGTGGTGATGAATGCTCCGGCAGTCCATTCGTTATCAAGAAAAAGCAGTCTGTCCGTTGAAATGCCATTCTGATGCAGCCAGTCTATGTAACGGTGACTGTCCATTCCTACAGTGGCACTGATCTCCGGCTCTCCTCCTAATAGTTTCAGAGCATAAGCAATATTGCCAGCAGTGCCGCCGAAATTTTCCACCATGCCGTTAACCATGAAACAGACATTGATTTCATGCAATTTATCAGGCAGAAAATGATCGACAAAGAACTCCGGAAACTCCATGATTCGATCATACGCCAGGGAACCGGATACTATTACTTTCATTATTCTTTCAGGGGCACGAATCTGACGTCAATATTCAGGACATGCGCTTACGCAATGATTGCTCAAGCAGAACTCATCGTATTTCTCTACTTAATACCCTGGCAGGGAACGAAAGTAAAGAATGGAATATTCTCGTTTCTGGAGCGAGGGATTGCGAAGATAAGGTTCTGTTTGCTTGCTATAACAAATATTGGGTCAAGCTAGATCTAAACTTCCTGTGGAATGAATAGTTATAGACCAATGTCAGAACTGTTTGGTGGGCAGATATTTCTTTGTCTTGGGGCGAAGCAGATAGACTAGCCTGAATATTTCACGAGTTGAGACGACCTGCTAGCCGAGAAGACTTGGGAGGGGCGATATATGAAATATGCCTTTCCAAAAAGCGACGTGGGATAGCAGGTTGTATCGGCTCGCTCGAAGGGTGAAAAGCTCTAGTGTTAATGAAGAATATAAATTGTAAAAAGTGTACCTCAAAATTACTTGCTTATTATATTTCTATTTATCCAAAATAATATATCAATTTTACCAGAGGCCAGGATTTTTCATGAAATGTTCAGGCTAGGCGTAGACTTCGTTGAATACATTCTGCCTGTGGCTTCTCGTTTGCCTCGATTGCAAATATGGTTGTCGGTAAGGCCTTTGTTTTAGCCTTTTTCTCCGGGTGACCGTCTGTGGTAATTTCTGAGAATTACCAATGTATCTCTCAATTCTTTTATCCTGCAAGCCTTGCATATGTAGATTGTCTACTTTGATGAGTGGACCTTTAATAAGGTGGGGAGAGCCTACTAATATTGTAAGGGCATGATCGAAGGAAATCAGTAACGGATCAATTTCACCCCTTCTGATTTCGGGGCTTTTGCTGTCCATTATTTCCAGAGGCTCCTTGCCTCGCATGAAGGGGAGCAATTTTTCACGGGTCCACTCAATGGCAGAGATGTCTGTGTAATGTACCGTATTCCCTTTATTTATTAATGATTCTCGCTGTTGCTCGCTGCCAGCACAGTCACTTTTTGAGTAAAAAAACATTGTTGCCATGATTAATCCCCTTGTCTGAGGTGGTAGAGAGAGCTGCATCTGCCTTTTTACTACCAAATTATATGCCAAATATAATTAGTATGTATAATTAATAGCAATATTTTACACTTGCTTGACTAATTGTTGTTTTAAAATGAAACAGTGTGATAGGGAATAAGATCTGAATTCCTACGTAAACGTAGAAAGGTTACAATTGTGTAGGCTCAGCGAAGGGTAAAAGTGACAACAGAGACTTTGCCAGTAACAATTAAGGCACGTCTTAGCTCAATGGCTGTCCATGATACCGATAATTCCCAAAAGAAGGCAGAGTGGTTTCACTTGTCAATCACCCGAAAATTATCTATCATTTATCGTTATTTACGGTTTGTCCTGGTAGAAAAGCGGCGAATAATGCTTCATTTTATGGTGTTTACGATGATTTATAAGTTGCAATACTTGATGCGCCTCGTTGGTATTTTCATCCTTGTTATTTTTGGTTATGCGCAGGCGACCATGGCACAGGATCCCATAATCCTTGGTCAATCCTGTGCTTTGTCCGGGCCTGCCAAAAATCTGGGCCTGGAGATGAGAGCGGGATTGCTTGCCGCGTTTTCCAAAATAAACGATGCCGGCGGAATACATGGTCGCGACATCATTCTTATAAGTAGAGATGATGGTTATGAACCGGATCGTGCTGTCAAAAATACCCGGTATTTTATCGAGCAACGAGATGTCTTTATGATCATCGGTGAAGTCGGAACGCCTACGTCGAAGGCGGTTGTACCGATTATTGAGGAACATGAAATACCATTTTTTGCACCCTTTACCGGCGCCGAGTTTTTACGGGTACCGTTCAGAAAGTATGTAATCAATGTCCGCGCCAGTTATTTTCAGGAGATGGAGAAACTGGCCTCGTATCTGGTCGATGACCAGCAGATGAGGCGGATCGCCTGTTTTTATCAGAATGACAGCTATGGTTTCGCCGGTTTACAGGGTATAAAAAATGCGCTGCAGAAAAGGGGACTGGATCTTGTTTCCCAGGGTTCTTACGAACGCAACACTGTGGCGGTTTTGGGAGGCCTGCGGGACGTTCATGCCGGCAACCCCGAAGCAATTGTCATGGTGGGTGCCTATTCAGCCTGTGCCGAATTCATCAAACTAAGTAAAACCAAGGAAGACGGTGACCACCTTTACTGCAACATTTCCTTTGTCGGCACCGAGAGTTTAAAAAGAGCCTTAGGTAGATACGGCGATGATGTTATCGTCTCCCAGGTGGTTCCCTATCCTGGCGATCGCTCCATTCCTCTGATTGAGGAGTACGCTTTGGCAATGAACAAGTACCAGCACGATATTCCCATCAGTTTCACCTCCCTTGAAGGATACCTTGCCGGTAAACTTTTTGCCGAAATCGCCCTGGCTGTTGAAAGTGAGTTAAGCCGGGAAAAATTTATAGCCACCATGCAAACCATTGGCAAGTTTGATCTTGGTGGAATCGTATTGCAGTTTGGCCCCAACGATCATCAAGGTATGGATGAAATATACTTAACGACACTCACCCCTGAAATCGAAGTACTTGAAACCCGGTAGCCGGCAGCCCATGCTTATTTCAATAGCCATGTTTGTCTTTTTATCCGGTAATCTCAAGTTTGTCCGCAGGGGGAATGCATGAGAATTCTCCCCCGTAAGATATCCCTGTCCTCCTCTCCCTTTTATGCCTCGACAGCGGTAATCTTTTTTCTGGGGGTGTTCATGGCGATATTCTGGGCGTTTAATGAATATGAAGCCTATAGCGAAAGTATCGAAAACATTAACCAGAGTTATCGAGAACGATATCGGGACCGGGTTGAAGAGGAGGTTGATAAGGTAATCAATTTTGTCGAGTACAGACGTTCCCAGGCGAACCAGCGAATTGAGAGTGAAATCCGTGATCGGGTTCAGTCGGCCTATTCCATCGCCTCTCACATGTACAGCAGACACAAGGACGAAATGTCCCTGGATGATTTGAAAAACCTTGTCGTTGAAGTGCTTCGACCAATCAGGTGGAGTAATGGTCGAGGCTACTATATTGCCGGGAATGTGGGCAATGGTGTGCTCGACCTGTACGCCGACGACCCGTATTATGAGGGGAAAAGCAGTCTTGCGCCGGGGATGCAGGATGTACAGGAAAAGATCGTCCGGATTGTCAAGATTATCAAAGACAAAGGAGCTGGCATATACCGCTACGATTGGTCCAAACCGGGATCCGTGGGACGGGTGTATCCCAAAATGACCTTTGTGAAATATTTTAAGCCATTTGACTGGTATATCGGTGCAGGTATTTATCTTGACGATTTGGAAAGAGATTTACAGGAGGATATTCTTGAGAGAATACAGAATATTCGTTTTGGTCAAGATGGCGAAATAATAGGCTTTCGTTTCGATGGTACGATCATATGCCACCAGAACGAGAGGTTTATTGGCAGGTCAATCAGAGATTTCGGTGAACCGGGCGAGCAGGGCTACGGAGATGAAATGTGGTATCTCGGTCTCTCTGAAGCTGCCGAAGGGGTGGTGAACTATAATGAAGCGACGGTGGCGGGCCAGGACAAGGTGGGACGTAAGCTTGCCTATGTCAAAGCTTACAAAGACTGGAGTTGGGTCTTCGTTGCGACCACGTCCATGGAGGATATGGAGCAAGCCATAGAAAATGAGCGTCGCACCTACCTCCGGATTGCCTTTAAAAATACCGTCCTTTTCATAGTTCTCTTCATTTTTGCCGTCTTCCTGCTCCTCCTCTCTGCCTATTTCTTTTCTTTTCGAATTAAACAGGGGATAAGTCTGTTTACGGATTTTTTCCGTAAGGCAGCGGATGAGAAGATTCGTATTGAAGATACCCATCTCGCCTTTACCGAGTTCGAGGATCTTGGTTACCTTGCCAATCAGATGGTCGATGACCGGCTGCAGAAGGAAATGCTCATCAGACGCGATGAACTTCGATTGGACACCCTTTTGCAACTTGGTTCCATGGAAGATGAATGTTTTCAGGACAAGTACGATTTTGTTTTGGAGAGAATCGTTAGAATTACCCGTAGTGAGGGCGGGTATCTGGCTCTGGTAAATAATGCTCAGACTCATCTAAATCTCTATTCATATTTCGAACTATCCTCTTCAACTAATGGTGTTGGTAATGAGACGGTAGGTATTTCAAGGCCACTGGCCCAGGCAGGCCTGCCGGGAGAGGCGGTGCAACGCGGTGAGGCCGTTATCGGTAACCATCCTGCTGGGGCGAAAACGCAGTTTTTCCCTTATCCGGAGAGGGTACGAAGGCACCTCGACGTTCCCATTTACAATGATGGCAGAATAGTTCTCGTTGCCGGTGTCTGCAATAATTCCAGCGAGTATGATACTTCCGATATCCGCCAGATCACCATGCTGCTTGAAGGGCTCTGGCTGCATGTGTTGAGAATGTGCAGTGAAGAAGAAATGGCCAGGCTGGAGAGGCAGATCATCGCGGTGAGCGAAGAGGAGCGGAGCACCATTGGCAGGGATTTGCACGACGATCTTGGCTCACACTTGAGTGGAGTTATGTTACTGTGTAAGGTGCTGCAGAAGAAGCTGACGGCTGATGCCCCCGATAGAGTCGAGGAACTCAATGCCATTAGAAACCTTATCCGCGAGGCCATTGATATTACCAGACGCCTCGCCCAGGGACTGTATCCGGTACATGTTATTGAACATGGTATTGATTCAGCACTTGAAGAACTCAAAGTAGAAGTTGAGAAGCTTTTTACGGTCAATTGTCGGCTGGTAATTGAAAAGGATCACCGAGATTTTGACAAATCTATTATCATTCATCTTTATTATATTATCCGTGAGTCTGTATTTAACGCCGCCCGTCACGGTAATCCGGACAATATCAGAGTGGAATTGATCTCCGACGAGAGAAGGCTTAGTTTAATCGTGGAAGATGATGGTTGTGGTTTTTCAGAAGACTCGACCCAACAGGGTATTGGTTTGCACACCATGAAATATCGGGCAAAAGCCATCGGGGCCCGCTTAAACGTAAAAACAGAGCCCGGAAAAGGCACCAGGATAGAACTCCAGGGACAGGCCAGAGCAAATGACTAGAATATTGATTGTAGATGATCATCCGATATTGCGTATGGGTATGCGGGAATTACTCAACCAGGAAGAGGGGTTTGAGGTATGTGGCTTAGCTGAGAGTATATCTTCGGCCCGTAAAGCTATAGCCGAGAATTCACCTGATCTGGCGATCATCGATATTTCTCTTGGCGGTGACAATGGCCTTGATCTGGTCAAGGAGATGAGTGAGGCCCATCGTAATATTGCCGTATTAGTGCTATCCATGCATGATGAGTCGGTCTGGGCTGAACGGGCAATTCGGGCGGGCGCACGTGGCTATATCATGAAAAAAGAGGCCGCTGAGTCCATCGTCTCGGCAGTAAAAAATATCATGGCGGGCAAGGTTCATGTCAGTGAAGCAATTATGGCTCAGTTGCTTGATAAATTTCATCTCAAGCCTGACCAGCAACATGGGTCGTCAGAAGAGAGTTTGACAGACAGGGAACTTGAAGTCTTCCGTCTGATTGGTGCCGGACTTTCAACTCGGGAAATTTCTGTAAGAATGAATCTGGGTATCAAAACCATCGGAACCTATCGTGACCGGATAAAACAGAAATTGGGAATCAAAAGTGCCGCGGAACTGACCCGAAGAGCTGTGCTTTGGACTGAAAAGGATTCCTCGTAGGCCACTCACCTTACGAGCTGCTGTAGGTTAAAAACCTACAGCAGCTCCAGGTGTTTTCCTACCTCATAAAAGGCTATTCGCCGATTTTTTTCTTTTCCATAGTTTTCTATAGTGCAAGCATACCAATGTCTCGGGGATGCTCAGCAGTCCGCTCAAATGAGAAATTAATAAGCAGTAATGATTCTGTTCAGATCATTGATGTAAGAATCTCTATTCGTATTGAAAACGGATCATCTGAACAGGTGCAGCAGCGAAGGAGAAGTATGGAAAAGGCCTATTCCACCACCTGTATTGTTTCTAATGAGAAGGGCGAACATTATTTGCAAACTATCCAAGGCAGAATCGTACCAGGGAGCCCATTTGTTCCGGATAGCTCTGCAAGTATAAAACTAGCCGGCGGCTTTCCTGGATTGACTCCCGATACACCATTTTTTCTCTCCCCAACCCTTCAGCTCAACTCAGATTTAACCATTCTTTCCGAAGAATTATTGCGAAAACTGGCCGAGGCTGAATTGCAGCGACAGCAACGGGTTACCGTACGAAGCTATCACGTCGATGTAGATTCACGCGTCTGTGTTATCAGTAAAGATGTAAAGAAGCTCGATAGCTTTGTAGATAATTATGGTGGTGTTCTCGATATCGAACCACTGCTACTAGCAGGTTCTCATCCTGAGCATCCATTCATAACCGATCTGGAATTTGAATCTACATCTCCACAAATTACTTTGCGTCTGCGCAAGAGGGCGCCGCTGAACAAAGAAAAGTGCACCTATTGCGGTACCTGCGGACAGGTTTGTCCGGAGAAATGTATCTCGTCGCAGTTGTTTTTTGATTATTCAAGGTGCAGCTGGTGCAAAGAATGTGAGAAAGCATGTCAAGAAGGAGCCATCGATATTTACGGTGTAGAAGAAATTGACCTGCAGGTTCCTGCGGTTATCCTTCTGGGGGATGTGAATCTCGAACTTCCCGTTGATCGGCGAGCGATTTATCGGGATGATCAGTTGAATGAATTTTTCAAAACCATTTATTCTGCCGAAATTCAGGAGGTTGTCTGCCATAACAACAGCATCTGTCAATACAGCAGCCGTCTGAATACAGGTTGCGGCCGCTGTGTTGACAGCTGTCCTCACGGAGCGCTCAGCAGAGGTGATGCCGGTATCATCATCGACCATTTTGAGTGCCAGGATTGCGGGGTATGTATGGCATTATGCCCGACGGGTGCTATGCAGAATGGTAATTTTGGTGACAACGTGCTTCTTGGCTACCTCAAAGAGATTGCCGGATTGTTGCAGGGAAAGGAGCTGGTAATAGGTGAGGAAGCCCAGCTGCATAACTTCTGGTGGCAACACCGCGGTCAACGTTATGAGAACACCTTTTTTCTGGAGTTTAATTCACTGGCCTCCCTGTCCCTCTATCACTTTCTACTTTTTTTTGCAGCCGGCGCCCAACGAGTCGTTCTGCTGACGGACAATCAAGTGCAGATTACCCCGGAGCTAATTCGCCAGACAAGCCTGGCAAACACACTTAGCACTGCCTTTTTGGGTCATGAACTGGTCAGCCAGATGAGTGAAGAGGAGTATGTCAGCCGGGCAGATCAGCATATCTTCCAGCCAAAAGCTGCTTTGGCTGAGCTCTCAGTTGATAGCAACAGACGAGCAACAATCAGCCAGATTCTGCGTCAGTTGATCAATCTCTCCGAAGCTTCTCTGGCTGCCGATACCCTCGATGGAGAGTTTGTCTCCATTAGCTGTGACACCGCTGGTTGCACCCAGTGTCTTGCCTGTTTGAATGAGTGTAAAGTCCAAGCCCTGCAGGCTGATGAGGAGAATCTTTCTCTTACCTATCTGGCGGGAAATTGTGTCGGTTGTGGAGTCTGTGTCAGTGTCTGTCCAGAAAAGGTGTTGACCATAGAGACAGACGTCAGTCTCGATGGAGACTATTTTATATCTCAGATTCTTGCCCAGGCTGAGGCAGTAGCGTGTAAGAATTGTGGAAAAGTTTTCGGAACCCGCAAAAGTCTTGAGAAGGTAATGGAGATATTAGCCGCCCGGGAAAAGGTGAACACTGATCATTTCGAGTATTGCAGCACTTGTAGGGTAATCAAGCTTTTTGAAACT
>JASJDT010000096.1 GCA_030065655.1 Desulfocapsaceae bacterium
GGTCATCGAGGATCAGCGGGTGGCTAAGGTTATTATGACAATGAAGTCTGGAAAACTGATTTACAGTGGCAGCCGCTGTCTATGCAGTGTCGAAAGTAAAGACAAGGTGAAAGTATAGGACATGGTGATGCTGAGCGAGGAACCAACAGTAGCTCCCACGGCCAGGGTGGAGAAAACAACCCTAGGCAGATACACGGAAGTCGGCGCCAATGTTCGCCTGCAGGAGGTTCATCTCGATGACTATTCCTACGTCGTGGACCGCAGCGACGTCATCTATACCGACATTGGTAAGTTTGTCAATATCGCCTCGGACGTACGCATCAATCCGGGAAATCATCCCATGGAATGGGTAAGCCAGCATCACTTTCTCTATCGCATTAAACAGTATGGTTTAGGTGAAGAGGATAACCAACCATTCTTCAACTGGCGCAGACTGCAGCGGGTAACCATCGGTCATGATGTCTGGATAGGTCACAAAGCTATTGTTTTGCCGGGAGTGACGGTCGGCAATGGAGCGGTGGTGGCCGCTGGTGCCGTGGTCAGCCGTGATGTTAAGCCATATTCAGTCGTTGGCGGTGTTCCGGCAAAACCTTTACGCAGCAGATTTCCAGAACCGATTTGGCGTTGTCTTGAAGAGATTCAGTGGTGGAATTGGGACCATGAAACCATCAAGGAAAGACTGGATGATTTCTACGATATCCGCCGTTTCCTCGATCTGTATGGGAATACGTGATGAAGATCATCCTGGTGGTTGGACCAAGCGGCTCAGGAAAAGATACGCTACTGCGCAGTGCCAGGAATACGCTGGTAGGCCGTGAGGAGATCGGCTTCGCCAGACGCTATATCACCCGACCTCCCGATGGCAGCGAGGATAATTATTATCTCGACAGCAGAGCCTTTGATGTCCTCAAAAAGTGTGGATTTTTCATTTCCTTCTGGCAGGCTCACCAGAATTATTACGGTATTGGGGCGTATATTCTGGAGGAGGTAAATGGGCTTGAAACTGTCATCTGTTCAGTATCCAGGTCGGCCATCCAGGATTTTGAGTCACGCAGCGAGCAAACAACGACAATCGAGGTTACCGCCAGTGACGAGATTCTCAGGGCCCGACTCCTCTCTCGGGGAAGGGAGACAGCTGCAGATGTTGACAAACGACTAGCTCGGGCCAGGCAACCTGTTGTGGCAAAAAACCACATAATCTTCGATAATTCGCTGCCGCTGGAGGAGAGTTGCACCCGGTTCACTTCCCTGTTGCTTAAAGCAGGGGCAGAGAAAGAGATTTTAAGGCAGTAAAACAGAGATCTCACCATAATGAAACGTTTAGCTATTTACTATACACCTCCTCCTGATTCGCCACTGGCCGATGGTGCCAGGCGATGGCTGGGCCGGGACAATATCAGCCTGACTTACCGGGACCAGCAGACTGCCTTCGGTCTGTCTACGAATCGTTTCCGAAAAATTATTGCCAGCCCCTTTCACTACGGGTTTCATGGCACGCTCAAACCGCCTTTTCAATTGAACGCGGGGGTAACCGTTAAAGCGGTCCAGAATAAACTCGAAAGTTTTGCGAAGAACTGCCGGAACTTCGTTTTGCCTCCATTGGAGGTGCGTACCATCGACAGCTTTCTCTGTCTGCAACCAACCGAAGACAGTGAAGCGCTGAATCGATTGGCCGCCGCGGTGGTGGAAGCCTTCGATGAGTTCAGACTGCCGCCCGATACTGATGAGTTGGCCAGAAGGCGTGCTGCCGGGTTAACACCGCGCCAGGAGAGGCTGTTGTCCACCTGGGGATACCCCTACGTGATGGAAGAGTTCAGGTTTCATCTGACCTTGACCGGCAGAATTGCCGACGAAGGGGAAAGAGCCTTGATATATGCAGAGCTTAAAAGGAGATTCACCACTGATATGCTTACAGGCCTGCCTTTTTCTGCTCTTTCACTGTTTATCGAAAAAAATGGTGAGCCTATGGTGCTTTTGGATAAGTATTCTCTTGGCTCCTAGCAATATAAGCAAGATCGCTTCCGCCTTTCTTGTTCCAGCTTTGGTGGTGGCCCTAGTGTCCTGTCATGCCTCATCTGTCGCTTAGAGCTTGTTATTCCGGTCTCCTGACGTCGTTGCTTAGTCAGTCACGTAGCGCTGCTACGCTCTTTCCCGCGCGCCTAGCAGGAAACGAGAATTCCGACGCTCTACTGCAACATTTGAAACATGACATGACACTTGTCAGTGAGTTGGTAGAACAACATTTCTTCATTTGACCCACAGGATATGGAACCCAATAAGCAGCAACAATTTGTCGAATCCAATGTAAATGATGTGGTCCAAACACTCCTCGATGGTACCGTAGTAGCCGTGAGTAAAAGCAGTGTGCACAGATTTAGTAAGGATGTGGTTGACTCGATTCATCTGCTCAGCGGTCTCGGTGTCGAAGGTGATGCGCATTGCGGTAAAAACGTGCAACATCTCTCCCGCAAGGCAAAGGATCCACGTCGTCCGAATCTTCGCCAGGTCCACCTCATCCACGCCGAGCTTTTTGATGAGTTGGCCGCCTCTGGCTTTATCCTTGGTCCCGGTCTTCTTGGGGAAAACATCACCACCCGCAATATTCCTCTGCTCAGCCTCCCCACAGGAACCAGGCTGATCTTTCAAGATTCGGCTGAGATTACCATTACCGGTTTGCGCAATCCGTGCCAGCAGATAGACGACTTCATGCCCGGACTGCTGTCTGCTGTGGTTACGCAGGACACGAAGGGTGATCTTGTACGGAAATGTGGGGTCATGGCAACGGTTGCCAGAGGTGGTGTTGTGCAGGCCAACGATCGAGTTTCAGTAGTATTACCTCCTGAACCGCATATACCTCTGCACCGGGTTTAACCCGGAGGTCAGCCCAGGCAGCGCCATCTTCTTCAGTGTATTGGCAATAAGCATAGCGGACTATAGCTCATCACCAAAAACTTTGAACCTGACGCTGTCTGAACTGACGAGAAATCCGGGATGATTCCGGCTTTTGAGCCCTGTCGTTTGAGCGGGGCCATAGTAAATGGGGATGCAGTCTCCAGATGAGGAAAGCATAACGAAAAAATAACAGAACCTGAAAACAGACGGATCATACTGTTCAAAGGAGTGCTGTGAGCTTCGAAAACAAGGAAAATCAAAGAAAAATGGTACGTTTTGACGGTAAAGGCTAAAGGTGATTTTCGTATAGTGACCATCAATACCTGGAAGGGCGATGGCAACTATGACTGGCGTATGCAGATGATGGCCAAAGAGCTCTATTGCCTGGAACCCGATGTTATCTGCCTGCAGGAGTCGGTGCAAACCGTCGATTTTCAGATTGATACCGCCGATTACCTCGCCGACTATCTCGACATGGATATGATTTATGCCCCGGCGCGTCTAAAGAACAGGGACATCGAAAAGTTCCAATTTCTCTGTCACTCAGGCCTTGCCATTCTTTCAGCAAACGCCATAGACCGTCACTGGCTGACCAACATCCCCACCAGTGCAGAGGATCCTGAGCGGATGGCACTCAGTGCTCAGCTGTATCTAGGTAATGAACTGTTCACCATCACTAATCTTCATCTCACCCATGTCACCGGCATGGATGAACTGCGTTTTGAACAACTTACAACAATTATTGAAGAAAACTCAGAGGTTGCCGAAAATTCCCGGTGGTTTTGTTGCGGTGATTGTAATTACCACATAGACCAGACAACCCTTGATTCCCTGGCCAGGGATACCCGCCTGCAGGTGCGTGACTGCTATCTTGCGGGAGGAGGGCAGCTGCCAGGAGGAACATTGGTCAAGACTAACAGACCGCTGGCAGAAAGCCGCTTGGATTATATTTTTTTCCTCCTGAACAAGGAGGAACAGGGGCCGGAATTTTTGAATGGTCGGATTGTTCTGGATACTCCCGATTTTGAAGGATGTTATCCCTCGGATCACTTCGGGGTTTGTGTAGATATTAATTTTTCTTCGTAAAAAGCTGATGGAAACGATTTATACCAACGCGACAATTATTACCAGAGATGAGACATTGCATGGCACCCTCGTCATCGAGGATGAGCTGATCAAAGATATCGACAGCTCAATCTTTCTGGGCAGCGGAGCGGTTGATCTGGAAGGAGAAATGCTTTTGCCCGGACTCATCGAGATGCATACCGACAATCTCGAAAAAAATATCCAGCCGCGACCGGGGGTGATCTGGCCCTCCATAATGTCAGCGGCCATGGCTCATGATGCCCAGATTGCCGGAGCCGGCATCACCACGGTATTCGATGCTCTGGCCGTGGGTGGACTGCGCCAGTCGAGTCTACGCTCCCGCATTTTCAAGGATTCAATTGATGCTATCAGCAAGGGAAAGGAGCTTGGTATTTTCAAGGCGGACCATTTTCTCCATCTACGCTGTGAAGTTTCCGACGAGTCAATGGCAGATATGCTTCTTCCCCAGAGCTCTAATCCGGCCATTCGCCTCATTTCTATCATGGATCACACTCCGGGACAGCGTCAGTGGTCTGATCTGGAGAAATGGCGGCTCTATCATCGGGACAAGCGCTGGACCGATGAGGAAGCCGAATCGGTGATCAGAGAGCGCAAAGCCATGCAAAAGCTGTATGCTGAGAAACACCGAAAGCTTGCCGTGGCCCTCGCCCATGAGAAGAAAGTCCCGCTTGCCAGCCATGACGATACCACCGTTGATGATGTGGCCACTGCGGTTGAGGAAGGGATCGATATCGCTGAATTCCCAACAACACTGGCAGCAGCAGAACAAGCTAAAAAGCATGAAATAGCAACCATTATGGGGGCTCCCAATGCCGTGCGCGGCGCCTCGCACTCCGGTAATATTTCCGCGCAGGAATTGGTTGAAAATGACCTTCTCGATGGTCTCTCCTCCGATTATGTTCCTTCAAGCCTACTGCACGCTGCCTTTTATCTGGCTGCGGAACACCAAAAACCATTGCACCAGACAGTTGCACTGGTCAGCTGCAAAATCGCCGACATTGTCGGGCTTGATGATCGCGGTGAACTTTCCGCTGGAAAGCGAGCGGACATGCTTCAGGTAAGTATGTTTGATGGTCTGCCCGTCTTGAAAAAAGTGTGGAAGTTGGGGCGTCAGATCGCCTAACTCGAATTCCTCACCAACCGATCTCAGCGAGTCTGCAGCGTTGCCAAAGCGAGAGAGAGGCATAGACAACTATAGCCCCTTGCCTGGCGCCTCACCTACTCGGCAACCTAAGCTGTTGAAAAACCCGAGTCAACCCGATAACTGGGATTTTACCAAGTTAAATACGAAGAACCCCTCGGTAACAAATAGCATTTTCGTCAACGGGTATTGATTCTTGACACCAACATACCCATACTTGTGTGAAGGTTGACCGATTGTTGTCGAGGTTGGTCAGCAGTTTGGGTGACACCTTGGTGTGACACTTTCCTTCTCATAATGATGGAGCAATGCTGGTGAATGGAAGCCGATAACGAGAAGAACGATGGCCGCGTCCCGCTGATCAAAAAAATTGCTTATGGTGTGCCGGCTGCTGCCCTTGCCGTTATCGGTATCCCGGTATATGTCTATATTCCCAAATTCTATACCGATGTTGTTGGTATTAATGTGGCAATACTTGGTTACCTCCTCTTTAGCGTCCGTATTTTCGATGCAGTAACTGATCCAGTCATCGGTTACCTTTCCGATCACACCAAAACATCTTTTGGCAGAAGAAGGCCATACATCGCCCTGGGATCGATTCTGGTGGTGGTGATGATGTTTCTGCTTTTTAACCCACCGTATGCCTCTCCCTCATTTGAGACGGTCTGGTTTGGAGTAACTATCTACGCGCTTTTTTTAAGCTGGACCATCGCTACAGTTCCATATGAATCACTGGGACCGGAAATAACTTTTAGTTATCATGAGCGTACCTCGCTCTTTGGCATGCGGGACGGTTTTTTTATTGGCGGAACTCTGCTAGCGGCTAGTACTCCAGCGGCTTTGCAGTATGCCTTCGGTCTTGCTGACGATGGTGACGGGGAACGGACTAAATTTTTTTACATGTCACTACTCTATGCGCCGTTGTTGATCGGCAGTTGCTGGTGGTGCGTGGCAGCAATTAAGGAAAGACATCCGCAAAAAAGCAGCCAGAGTTTGCAGCTGTTTTCCGGCTTTAGACAGGTAATCCGTAACCGGCCTTTCATGATTCTGCTGATTGCCTATACGGTGAGTGCCATAGGCAACAATCTACCGGCCACCCTTATCCTGTATTACGTTGAGTATGTTCTCCAGTCGGATCTTGCCGATCTCTTTCTGCTGCTCTATTTCGTAACGGGTGTAACTTTCCTACCCGGTTGGATTTATCTCTCCAAATTTACCGGCAAGAAGATCGCCTGGCTTGGTTCAATGGCACTTAACACGGGTGCCTTCATCGGTGTTTTTTTTCTTGGCCCGGGTGATGTGGTGATATACGGCATCTTGGTCTTCCTCTCCGGCATCGGATTTGGGGCAACTCTGGCCATTCCCTCAGCTATCCAGGCTGATGTCATCGATTACGACGAACTCCTTACTGGAGAGCGTCGAGAGGGACAATATATCGGGCTTTGGTCGATTTCTAAAAAGCTTGCCGCCGCCCTGGGAATCGGTGTGGGGCTTACAGTTCTGGGAACGGCCGGATATACTCCAAATGTCGAGCAAACTGAAGATGTCCAATTTGTCCTGCGCATTCTCTACGCCCTGATCCCTTCACTGTGCAACCTCGTGGGGATCTTGATTGCCATAGCCTATCCAATTAACGATTCAATTCATCAACAGATCCGTGCGGCAATTAAGATGCGGAAGCAGGGTAAGCCAGTGGCCAACCCGCTGCATCCTGATGAAATGCTGAATTGAGATGTTTTAGGGACAATTGAGCATTAAAAAAAGATAGAATCAAAGATAGTGCAGTGCTACAGCCTTTACAGATCATTGGCTAACGGTTTCGAATTGTTAGAAAAAAAGTTTATTTTGTGGCTAAATACTTGGTAACAAATAATAATTATATACTGGCAGCTGGCGTTGACAATACTCTCTTCGAGCTTATCATCAGGTAAGGCAATCACTACTTTCATGAATAGCATTGCCTTTCCATTCCTACATTAGGTGAGAATAACCAAAATCATGGAGGAAAACTATGATGCGCACAAAAAAACTCGTTGTAATGCTTGTAGCTCTAATTTTTTCCGCTTCATTCGCCATGGCGATGAGTAATAAGAGAGACATCGTTGATACGGCAGTGAAAGCGGGCTCCTTTAACACGTTGGCGGCTGCTCTGTCCGCAGCAGATCTGGTTCCCACTTTGAAAGGTGATGGACCATTTACCGTTTTTGCACCGACGGATGAGGCTTTTAATAAACTGCCTCCCGGCACCCTGGAAAACCTGCTGAAGCCAGAAAATAAAAGTCAACTTCAGGCCATCCTGACCTACCATGTTGTCCCTGGTAAAGTGATGGCAAGTGATGTTGTTTCAATGCAAGAAGCTAAAACCGTTAATGGCGGCGACTTGATGATCAAGTCAGATATGGGCAAAGTAATGATCAATGATGCGCAGATTACTCAGACCGATATTGAGGCCAGCAACGGTGTTATCCATGTGATTGATACCGTTATGATCCCGGAATAAGAGCATCCTGACAAGGATGTAGACTGACTGACAGTCAAATTCCATAATTCAAGAGTACTAAGGAGGGCGTTCCGCTAAGCGGAGCGCCCTTTTTGTATGTAACATCAGCGTCTTTTTTTTACCTTCGTGCCTCCGGCTGCCAGGGATTCAGAATAAAACCTTTTCTATTCACCATAAGCTGGAAGCTTAGACTAACCCCGCCAATCAATCCAATCTGCTCCTACCTGTCCACCTTCTTTAAAGGGATATGAGCTGCGAACATTCTGTTTGTCAGAACAAAAACCCTTCCCGCTATGCTGTCATCGAACAATAGTCAGCCATTAGGATTTTACATTGAGTTGCAAGATATCTATTGGCCCAGGCAAGGTCTATTTTTCTAAAGTGCTTCTTCAACTGACCGATAAGAACAGAGGTGTCATCAAAATGGGAAAGAAGCGATAAAGCAGCCTTTTGGTGAAATTTTATTGAATTATAACGATGTGATAGTGGATGGTGAACGCACAGATTCGGTCATTGAAGCAATTTCTCGCTGTACTCCTGCTTACCCCTCTTTGCCTGCTGTTTTCGCAGAATGTAGAAGCTGCCCTGGAGATGAAGAAGAAGGTCACCATCATCTGTTATATGAATGGTGACAACAATCTTGCCGGTGAAGTTCTGCATGCGGTTGATATGATGGAGACCGTGGGGTCTTCCGAAAATGTCGATATCATCGCTCTCGTAGATGGAGCACCTGGTGACAATGGTGGATATGGTCCCCAGTGGGGGACGACCAGGCTCCTGCACATTACCAGAGATGATAAGGTTGGGGAGATAAATTCAAGGATTGTTGCCGAGATGGGCGAGCAGAACCTTGGGGACCCCCAGGTGCTTGAGGACTTTATCAAGACGGCTTTACGCTATCCTTCGGAAAAATATGTCTTTGTGCTTTTTGCCCACGGCAGGGGAATAATAAACACCAAGTCTTTCAATACTCCTAAAGGATATAAATCGGTGCTGCTTTCACCGGACGAAACCGGAGAGCGGGCCATGGACCATCGGGAGTTTAAAAAGGCCATTGAAAACGGCTTAGCCGGCGAGAAATTCGAGCTCATGCTGTTTTTTTCCTGCCTCACCAATATGGTAGAAGTAGGATATGAACTGAGAAATCTTACCCGCTATATGATTGGTAGTGAGGATGAGATCCGCCTGGTCAACGAACCAGCCGGTAGTCATCAAATCAGAGGTGTAGAAGCTGAGATCCTCATGAACAAACTCGTTGCTGATAGCGACACGCCGATGTCCGAACTTGGTGAGGCGACCATCGACTCCTTCATCAACCAATATGCAATTATGCCCCTTTCCGGAACTAATGAGAAAAGGGTTGTCCGCGGAAAATATCCGGCTTCACTGGCACTGGTGGATTGCGGGAAGTACGACAAACTTTCTCGCTCACTCGATGAATTGGCTCAATTTCTCATTGGCAGCATGGCTGGCGAACCAACCGATAGGGACACGCTTGGGGATTTGCATTCGGCTTTAACAGCATCGCAGAACTATCCCAGCTTTCTCAACCTGGAATATTTTGATCTGCGGGATCTTCTTGAAAAACTCCAGGACAACTCTGCAAATGAGGAGTTGAAAAAACTCTGCCAGAATACCTTGGATATTCTCAGCCAAGAACTCATTGTCTATGAGCGGCATACTGAAGACAGTCGATCTCATGGGGTCTCAATTTTTTTCCCAAATTATCTGGTTCCCGAAAATATCTACGATGCCCATATGGCAATGTATACTGCTGCCAGTTTTAGCAGGGATACATCCTGGGGAGACTTGATTAAAACCTATCGGGGACGGATGAGTGCCAGCTATACGGATCTTCTTATCGATGAATTTGAACGTGCTGCAAATGTTGCTGACGGGGGATTGCTCGACCGCTTGCATTCTAAAATTTCCTGGGCCCTGCGCGAGGATGTTCTTAATGGAAAATATCTTGCTCTGGAGCGGTACCTTGCCATTCTTGAAACAACAAAGAAAAATGGCGGGGTTTCCCAGTCACTTCGGGTTTTACATGGCGCTTTGCAAATGCCTCAGAAAAGTGGCAGATTGGATGAGATGCGCAAAACAGTAGAGGTCCTTCTTAGCTCCAGTGATACTGCAAATTCAGGTTAACCTTTTTCTTGCTTTTCCTGTGATCAACAGGTGCAAGAACAATAAGTAGCCTAAAAGATTGGATTTGCTTTGATAAGTCCACGAATTTCACCCGGATCAGCTAATCGTTCTCTCTTCTGATATTTTTTAGTTCTGTCGATTGGTCAATAGAGTCAAGTGACTTCAGAAGCGAAGTTGAGATTGTTTCACCTGGACTAAATTCAGAAATCCCTTGTCCGATGAGATAGACGTTTCCTTTGCCATACACTGTCCAGCTTTTATCTTCAACATCGTTAATGATGCCTGTTTCTTCATCAATCCCGAGTATTGTTGCGTCGGGCAGCAGGCTTTTGAGACGACCACTCCAGCTTTTTGAAAATTTCGCGAAGTGGGGGATTATGCAAAGGTTGGGAAGCAGTCCGAGGCCGACTACAACTTGGTCCTGGCGTGGGTCGTAGAAATGTTGAGCAAGAACCATGGCTCCGGCGCTACTGCCTCCGAGCACAGCGCCTTTTTGCCAGGCGACCAACATGCTCTGCCAGCACCTGGTATGTTTGAGAGAGTTGGCCAGGTGACGCGGAAATCCGCCAAGCAGGTAAAGCAAGCTTGAGGACTCCAGTTTACTTGCCAGTTGCCGGTCCTGGGCGGATTGATAATCGATGAGCGGTTGACTGATAACTCTGGTTGCCCCTAAGCGCTTGAACCAGCTGACACCATTGGCACCTGCCCGCAGGTGATTCTTATCAGGTGCTGCAGCCGCTGGGATAATGTCAATTTGCGCGGATACTCCACCGGCGAGTTCCATAGCCCGTAAATCGACATCGGCCATCCTGCCACCAAATTCGGCTCCGCCCTCAAGTAATATATAGCCGTGGACTGTACTCATGCAACCAATACGCTTACAGATAGTTGGATAGATGATTGTGTAAGCATTCTCAATAATCAAACTAACTGTGAATGTTGCGGTGTCAAGCTACACATGCCTATTCTAAAGAGTTTGCATAGTTGGGCTTTCTCACCTTCCTGATTT
>JASJDT010000102.1 GCA_030065655.1 Desulfocapsaceae bacterium
CGAACACGTTCATGGCAGCGGAACATGTTCAAGCCCTTTACAATTACCGAAGTAAATTACGATACCGGCGATCCCAATATCCTTGTGCGGCTCTCTGTTAATGTACCAAGGGATAACAGGAAACTGAAAAGATTTAGGGAGGACAAATCAATCGATGTGATGAGCCTGAACGGTTCAGATCAGGTAGGATATCTTCAGAGTGAACGCTGGAATCAAATAATGCAGTTACGTCGAGAAGCTGGTGCAGCTTCTAGTGCTGATACCGATACATCAGATGGTCTAGAAGCATCAGCCTTCAGTCCTTTAACTCTTGACTCAGTTGATCTTGTCCCTGACCAAGGCCTGGTTATTTCTGGCCAGATACTACCCACGCTCCCCTTAATAGGCGATGCTGATATTAGATACCAGATTTCCGGGAACGATTTTGCTCTGTCTAAAACCTTCACCCTAAGTGAAATTAATCTCCCTTCTCCATTTGAGATGGAGAGTTGTAACTTAACAATTTCAGCCGGCAGCAGAGGTTTTGGCGCAGAGGGCAGAATCGACTTTAGCGTGAACCGGCTTGGCAGCGGCTATCTTGAAGGTTCTATTACCTCCAGGGGAGAATTAGGCATGGAGGGTGGATTTGATTTTGACTCTGATCTATTTGATCGGGCAAGCATCGATTTTTGGTACCGCAATAGCCAATTTGGCGGTCGCGGCACTATCGGCATTGACCAGCCCGATAAAATCAGGGGTATCCGCTCAGCAAATATTACCGCTGAGTACAATGATGGCGATTTCTCCGCTGAGGGTGATGTTCAACCGGACATACCGGGCATTCAGCAGGCCGGTTTAACTGTTGCCTACTCCGAGGAGGAGGGCCTTACCATTGGCGGCAACCTTCAGCTTGCAGCCAATCCGGCCATTCGCTCGGGTTCCATCGATGTCACCGTTAACAAGCAGGGGGAGGAATGGCGGGTCGCAGCCACCGGTACAGCCCAGCCCGCCATTCCAGGTATAGATTCAGAGCTCACTGTAAGCTATGACGACGGGGCCTTTACCGCTGAGTTCAGCGGCTCCTACCAGCGCGGCATGCTCTCTGGCCGGGTCACGGTCGGGGCCACCAACCGGGCTGTTGGAGAAGACGGCCGTCCCAGCGGCGAGCCAATGCCTGATGGTGCCCTCAACATTTACGGCTCCGGTTCGGCTACAATCCAGATAGCGCCCTGGCTTCAGGGCACGGCCGGTATTAGATTCGATCCCAATGGCGAGGTGACGGTTTCCGGTGAGATTGGTATCCCCAACGAGCTGGAAATTTTCGCCCGTCGCGAAATCGATAAATCCATCTTTAATATAGCCGTGCAGGCACCCATTGTCCCCGGCATCGTCGCTGAGATCGGTGGCGGCCTCACTGCGGTTGCCGGAATCGGCCCCGGCGTAATCGACGAGTTGAGCATCGGCATTACCTATAATCCGGCCCACGAGGAAGACACCCGAGTCACCGGGGATGCCCATCTCCGCGTTCCCGCCGATGCCGGTCTGCGTCTCTCCGTGCGTGCAGGTATCGGCCTGGGTATAACCGGAGCCAGCGCCACCGGTGGTCTGGAAATTGGTGGAACCCTCGGTATTGAAGGAGCAGCCGAAGCAGGCGTTCATATCGACTGGACACCCAGTGAAGGTTTGGACCTCACCGCTAATCTGTCCATCCATGCCCAACCAAGCTTCACCTTTGACATTTCCGGCTATGTCAGTGTTCGCGCGCTTGGCTTTAGCGTCTACGATGAACGATATCAGTTTGCCTCCTATACCTTCGGTTCGGATTACCGGTTCGGCATCAGCCTGCCCGTGCATTATCATGAAGGAGAGCCTTTTGACATTTCTCTGGATGATGTCGAGTTCGAAGTTCCAGATATTGATACTAATTCGCTGTTACGCGGTCTTATAGGGAGGATAGCCTAATGTTGAGTGTAAAGGAATGGCTGGAGAAAGGGGTGCAGGCCCACCACCAGGGAGACCTGGAAGGAGCTGCAAACGCCTATATGGCCGCCCTCGAAATCGACCCCGACAACTCCAGCGCTCACAATAATCTAGGTTTTGTCTTGAGCCAGCAGCAGCAATGGGAGGAAGCACTGGTCCACCTCCGCTCAGCAGTCACGCTCAATCCTCGCTCCTCCATGGCCCACTGCAATCTGGGGCAGGTGCTGATTGCCCTGAACCAGATTGAAGATGGACTCAAACATATCGAACAGGCCGTTGAAGAAGAACCTGAAAATCCGCTGGTCTGGGATACACTGGCCCGCTTTAAGGTGCTTATCGGAGATTTTATCACCGGTGAATATGCCGCCCAGCGGGCCATCAGCCTGCAACCACAAAGCAGCCCTCTCCATGTACGACTGGGCATAACTCAAGCTGCTCAAAAACGCTACCCGGAGGCAATGCGAAGCTATCAGCAGGCAATCCAGCTCGATGAACACAACAACGAGGCCTGGGCCCAATACGGCATCACCTGTTTTCTGAGTAATAACTTCGGTGATGCCAGAAAGGCGCTCCGTAATGCTCTGCATCTTAATCCTGCAGATGCAAATGCTCTTCGTCACCTGGCCCTGACAGAGCTGAGCCTTGGTAATAAAGATCATGCTCTCGATTATCTTAAGCAAATAGTCGAACAGAATCCGGCTGACGATGAAGCAAAAATTGAACTGGCTATACTTTACCTGTCACGCCATGAAACCGCTGCGGCAACGGAGCTTCTTGACAGCGTTGCCAGCAGCCATCAGCAAAGTAGCCGGTTTCGTTTTTACACAGCCCTGGCCAGACAGCAGGAAAACCGACTGGAGGAGTGTCGGCAGCTCCTGGAAGACCTGGCGAAAGGAACCGATAGTTATGCTGAAAAAGCACAGAAAATGTTGGCTCAGGTACATTAATTTACAGGTACTTTGAAAAAGTGAGATTTTCAATCAAGATCAAGGCGGACCATGGAATTTTACCGCAAGCATATAGTTGATATTCTGAGGATAAAATTCAATGTACAACGGTGAGATTGGCCGAAAAGATCGTTTTTCAAGGTGCCGTCACGTTTGGGTAAATCATTGGCAAAGTAGTTGAGAGAGGTTAGAATAAAAAAAGATAAAGAGCACTACTGCGGTGTGAACAGCGCTCTGCGCTCGTTGACGGCTGGAACTACTAAGCATCTGCGTGTCCTAAGGTATCTGGAAGGAATCGGTAAGAGGCAGTCAAGCAGTCCCGCTCTAGGGTCTGTGCCTCACGACAAAGTGCTGATTCTGAAAAGATTTTTCCGTCAACGGCATCTGCGGTAGGCTGGTGGGACGAGTGGTCTTGCCCTGTGCAATTCTGCCCCCACCAGCACGCTCACGTTTATCTTTCTTTTCTCATCCAAAACACCTAAGACACTCTCTCCCTAGCAACGATTTCAATATCGATCCGGCCCAGAGAGCTATTGCGGTAAATCTTTGAAAGTCCTTTAGAAAAGAGCTTCCATTACCCTGTATGCGGTTTCCTTCATGCCCAATTGGTTATAGGTCTGCTGAGCCCGACCGTTCTCCTGCTCGACATAGAGTCGAAAGCCGCAAACATTTTCTGATTGCTCGGCCCGCTTCCGCGCCTCAGCATACATGGCCTTGAATACGCCGCGGCGGCGGAATTCCTTGTCAACATAGACACTTTGCAGCCACCAGAACTCGCCGTTGCGCCAGTCACTCCACTCTGTGGTGATCAGCAGGCATCCCACTACCTTGCTGCCGCTCATGGCTATAAGATAGAAGCCCCTCTCCGGTTGGGAGAAGACAGCCTGGACTCCTCGGCCTAGCACTTCGGGATCCAGTTTCCTCCCTTCGGTCTCTCTTGCCATTTTCAGATTGAAATCGACTATCCAGTCGGCATCTTCCGGTTTTGCCGGACGCACCTCTATTTTCTCAGGCATGGTTACTTTATCGTATTTCCTTCAGTTATGAATAAGATTGAGCTAGAATGAGGAGAATATTAACAGGTTTATGGTTTGGATACCCTGTTTTTTCTAAGCATTTGAAAAGGGAAGTTGACTGAAAGAGTCTCTATGCGAAACGTCATTGTAGCCATAATTATCGTTGCTTCGATCATTCTGATCGGCTCATATTACTACTTTCGCCCTGCCACTCCAACAATTGAGCCTGGCTCCGCTGCTATTCAGCGTGTATCTCTGTATCACTATTTTTCGGGAGCTCTCAGCGGAGGTGTCAACGAAACGGTAGAGATTATCAATGGTTCCAGCGACCAGGAAAAAATCATCGCCAACGCTCTCGATCACGAAGCGTTCAAGAGCCTGATCATCTCCAACCTGGCCAAAGGCGATCCCCCTGAGTTCTTTACCTACTGGGCCGGAATAAAAACGCAGGAGCTCGTGGACCAAGGATATCTTGAACCTCTTGACGATATATGGCGTGATAATTCCATTGATGCCCGTCTTTCCTCCACTCTTGTTGAAACAGCGGCTGTTTATGATGATAAAAAGTATTTTCTGCCGTTAGACCAGCATATCGTTGTTTTTTTCTACAATGTCGCCGTCTTCGAGAAATTAAATATCCAACCACCCGAACATTTCGATGAGCTGATTGCCGCTGCCGCCATCATAAAAGATCAGGGGATTACGCCTTTTGCCCTGGGCGCCGTTGAGCGCTGGCCGGCCCAGTTCTGGTTTGATTATCTCCTGTTGCGTACAGCTGGGCCTGATTATCGGAAAGCGCTGATGCAGGGAGAGGCATCCTATCTCGATCCCCAGGTCGTCGAGGCATACGAACAGTGGGCCAATGTTATCCGCAGCGGATTTTTCAATGCAGATGCCAATGAAATAGATTGGGCGGCTGCTACCAGACAAGTCTGCACAGGAGAAGCAGCCATGACGCTCATGGGAACTTGGACCATTCAGGAGTTCACCGGTGACCCATGTAATCTTAGTGAAGAAGAGGATTTTGATTTTTTTGCCTTTCCCCAGATCAACAAAGAAGTCGTGTACTCCTCCGTTGGTCCGGTTGATGGCCTGGTCGTCACCAAAGATTCCAACAATAAGGAGATAGCCCTGAAACTCCTTCCCCACTTCCTGGATTCGGAACCCCAGCAGGCCTTCAGCAGAGGCTCGGGTGCTTTTGCCACCAGCCTTGACGTCCAGGAATCCGCCTATTCGCCATTGAAACAGCGTCTCTTTCAACTCATCAAAAACAGCGACCACTGGGCTTTCAACTATGACCTGGCAACTTCCCCGGCCGTTGCCGATTTTGGTATGGACAGCTTCAATGAGCTGCTCGCTTTTCCTGATCAATACTACGAAATTCTGATCAATCTTGATCTACAGGTGCAGAGCTTAACAACAAGACCTAAATAATGTCATTTTCGATTAAAATTGGCTTAAGTTTTACCCTCCTGCTCATCTTTACCACGCTTGTCGCTTCGATAAGCTGGTATGGCACGGCTGAGTCAATCCGGAACCAGAATGCCATTTATATCTTCAGCAGTGATCTCAAGCAGAAATTTTCCAGGCTCGCTATTGCCGAACTCAACTACAGCACGGAGAGGCAACCGGAGTACTCAAAGCAAGTGTTTGCCACTATCGCCTCTATCCGCAAGCAGCTCAGTAAAGAACCGCTAACTGCAGGTACAGGTGAGCGGCACCGGCTGCTTGAACAAATTACCTCCGAATTGAATGGTTATGAGGAAAATTTCCTGCGCTATACCCGATCTGCCATCGATTATGAAGCGTTGGAAAGCAGGCTCTATAATGAACTCGACAAGCTCTCCTCCGCTACAACCGATTTTCTCAAGACAAGTCCTGCCCAGGGTGATGAGGTAAATGATTACATTCTGGAGATCATGCTGAATAATCTCAGGCATTTTTCAGCATCTTTCGTTGATGTGACCCGGGACAACCATTTTCAGCTGATCGCCGAGCTCACGAGTCTGATTACTCCCTATCTCGAACAAAATGCAGAGCGGGCAATTCAACTTCAGGCATTCAGGCTCAATCGGTCACTGGGTGTCTATAAGCTTGCTTTGCAGAAGTACTATGACATTCAGGTGCAACTCAATAGCCAGAAAAGCCTCCTACACCAGCAAATTCAAGCTCTCCAGGTACTGATCGAAAAATATATAACACTTGAACGTGATACCCTGGAGGAGAAAAACTTCAGATACCTGTTGGCAGCCCTGGCCGTTACTTTGTTTTCAGGTCTGTTGGCACTTTGCGTTGCCTTCTATCTCTCCCGCAGAATTGTCGTTCCTATTGCCTCTCTGAAGCAATCCGCCCAGCAGGTGGTCAAGGGTAATCTCGACACCACAGTAGATGTCCAAAGTACCGATGAAATTGGTGATCTTTCCCGTATTTTTAACGAAATGACCGGAAAACTACGAAGCTCGTTTGCTCATCTTGAACGATATAAAAAGCATCTCGAAGGACTCGTAGACAAGCGCACGAACGAGCTTACTAAAAAAGTGCGGGAAAAAGAATTGGCGGAGGAATCTCTGCGCACCAGCCAGAAGAATATCCAAAGGGTCATAGATCAGATCCCCGTGGGGATAATCGTCCTCGATGAATATCTCCTTATCCAGCAATGGAATCCGGCGGCGCAGAGGATCTTCGGTTACTCGAATTTTGAAGCCCATGGCGAACATACTTCTTTTATCGTTGCAGATGAGGCAAAGCAGCAGGTCGAAGATGTTTTTACCAGGATGAAAGAAACGAAAAGGGAGGTGCGCAATAAAAACTACAATCGTACCCGCTCCGGTGAGATCATTCTCGGTAATTGGTACAATGCTCCATTCCTTGACCACAAGAATGAAATCACCGGATTCATCTCAATTGTAGAGGATATCACGGAGAAAGACAGGAAAGAAAAGGAACATTTAAAATTTGCCAAGCTTGAGGCAGCAGGTGTTCTCGCCGGTGGGATCGCTCATGATTTCAACAATATTCTCACCGCAATTCTGGGCAACATTAGCCTGGCCCTCACTGATAAGGAGCTAAGCGAGAACACCCGGAAGCTGCTCCTCAACTCAGAGAAGGCCTCCATACGGGCAAAATCGCTTACCCAACAACTCCTCACCTTCGCCAAGGGTGGAGAACCTGTCAAAGAAACAACATCACTTCGAGACATCATTATAGAGTCGGCATCTTTCGTACTTCATGGCGGCAACGTGTCCATTGATTATGATTTTGATGAAGATGTCTGGCCGGTGGAGGCCGACAAAGGACAACTCAGTCAGGTTATCCAGAACATCATCCTTAACGCTCGCCACGCTATGCCGGAGGGAGGAACAATTTATCTTGGCTGTTACAATCTCTCCAAAGACCAAAAGCTTCCCGAATTAGCGGAGCTTGCAGGACACCCCCTCGTTCACCTGAAGATTCGTGATCAGGGCATTGGCATGCCCCGCAACATACTTGAGAGAATTTTCGACCCCTATTTCTCAACCAAACAGGACGGTAGTGGCCTCGGTTTGGCCGTAACCTATTCCATTATTCAAAAGCACGGAGGCCATATAAGCGTTGAGTCAGATCAAGGTATCGGCACTACGTTTCACGTCTATCTGCCAGCCTCATCAGCAGAGTTGTCTAAAGATGCTGAAATAATCTCACCCGCTACCACCGCTGAGCAAGCCTGGAAAATATTGGTAATGGATGATGAAGAAATGGTTCGCGACCTCCTGGAAATGATGCTTGCCGATCAGGGACACACCGTCATCTGCTGCCGGGAAGGAAGTGAATGTCTCAGTTTATTTGAACAGGAGCTGCAGAAAGGTTCACCCGTGGATCTGGTCATCATGGACCTGACCGTTCCCGGAGGAATGGGAGGTAAAGAAAGCGCTCAAAAGATACTCGACCTGAAACCCGACGCCAGGATTGTAGTTGCCAGCGGTTACTCAAACGATCCCATAATGTCGGATTACCATGCCTATGGTTTCATGGCGGCCCTCAGTAAACCCTTCACCATTGAGGATGTTCGCGCCACCATCGCCAAGCTGCAGAAAGACACGGTAAACAAAGAGAATTAGAGGAGCTGATGAGTTTATTTGCAAGTCCATATCTGTGGTTGTTGCTTCTACTGGTAGTTGGTGCAGCCTTTCTTAAATCACCCATTGGCAAGGGAATTGTTGGAGAGATTTACGTAAATCTTCTGCTGCGCTTCTCTCTAGATAAAGCAGAATATTATCTTTGCAAAAACGTTACGCTGCCAACTGATTCAGGTACCACCCAGATTGATCACCTTATCGTTTCCCGATACGGTATCTTTGTTGTGGAAACCAAGAACATGAAGGGGTGGATATACGGCGGAGAACGACAAAAGACCTGGACACAAAAGATATTTAAAAATACCCGCTCTTTCCAGAATCCTTTACGCCAGAATTTCAAACACACCAAAACCCTGGCTGAACTGATCGGGATCCATCACCGAAAAATTATTTCACTCATTATCTTTGTGGGAGACAGCAGCTTTAAAACGGCAATGCCCACAAATGTCGTCCAGGGCAGACAATGTCTGCAATTTATTAGAGCACACAATAATCCCGTTTTCACCCGGCAAGAGATTGCAGAAATCATGATGAAAATAGAGCAACTGCGCCTCCCCCAGAATCTAAAAACACATCGGGAGTATGTTGCCTATCTCAAAAGGACGAAGAACAACTCACCGCCGGAAATGAAGAGGAGATCCCTCAACCTTCGACCAATGATCATGCTGGCACTGCTAGCCATTTTTTCTTCTGCTGCAATTTTTGCTTTTATCACTATTAACTCAGATTCCAAAGATCAATTACCCTCCGTCTCTGCCACCGGCCCAAATAAGGCAAAAACCGATGTTCAACAGATTCGGGAAAATCCGCATAACACTAATAAAAATTCATCTAAAGAGTTGATCTTCTCCGATGAGCAGATCCATAAAGCTGCTGCTGAGCTGTTAAATCAACAGAAAGAAGTCAATACGAACGACACGGACGCAATAGCCGATACATATATTTATCAGATTGAACTCTTCAGTGGCGGCATGATCACCACCGACAACGCAACTATCAAAAGTGATAAAATCACCTACACGGACAAGAAGGGTTTCATTGTCTCCATCAACAAAGAAGAGATACGCACCCTGAAAAAGGTGAAGGTTCAACAATGAACCAGGTATATACCTGGATCCACAAAAGGATAAATTGCCATCTCTATGTATAATAGAACACTTTTTCTGCGAATCTGGGCAACTGTGGTAGGCTTTCTTGGTCTGCCGGTTGTCCTGTTTACCGGCGGCTTTTCTATTGGCTTGGTAATCGTCATCATTGGTGGGTTCTTTCTCTCCTGGCCCATCTACTTCGTGATCAGCTATACCGGCAACTCGCTGGTGAATTCTCTCATGGGCTTGAACCGACCGGCTGCAAAAAGAGAGAAGTACCAGGGGGAATACCAGAAGGCTAAAAACCTCATGGTTACAGAAAAGTATGGTCAGGCGCTTGCGGTCATTGAAGAGGTACTGGAAGCCGAGCCGGACTATGGTGATGCTCTGCTCTTAAAAGCCCAGATTCTCCAACGGCAGGGAAATACTCTGCAGGCTCGAAAAACCGCCCGTCATTTGCTACGGGAATGTAAAGATGACCAAATAAACTGCCGTTGGGCGGCCTCCCTGCTCGAAGAGTTAAACGGTTTTGAGCAGCAAGGGGGTGTACCCCGCCCATCGGCAGGAGGGGAGCAATAGGATTACATCAACATCGTCTTAGCAGAGACTTCTGAAAATACTACAACCTTTCCGGAATACTTCTGGGCAAATGAACCGGCGGCATCGCGGGCGGCAAAGGGAAAGGCTTCTTTGCCCATGGGTCCTTTCATGGTGGAGCCGATCACATAATTGGCTTTTTTTGCTGGAATCCACAGCCCAGTTGCATAATCAACTACCCAGATAAGCTGAGGGTGCAGTGGCGTATCCCGGTATTTTGCACCGTTCTGCAGATATTCGAAGAGGCAGTGGGTGGCACAGAAGTGAATCACTTCGCCATCCTTTGTCCTGATCTGGCATTTATTGTCAGGATACCTGGCCACATGCATACCGCACACAGGGCAGAGATCAGCATCCGTCGGCTCGACAATCTTGCCCTTGGCTACTCTTTTCTTTTGGATCATTTTATTCTCTGCGACAAGAGCAGCAACGGCCGCACCATAGGCATCATCGAAGCGGCCGACTTCACCACCACATTTTCGAACAAAATCCTGTGCAGCCGCTTCGGTCGGTAAGGCTATTTTACTCTTAATAGACATTGTCCCCCGAGCAGAAGATCCAACCACGTAATAGGCATCTTCTGCGACCAGGCTGGTGTGGGGATCAAGGTAATTTGCCACCATAATACCGGAGGGTTGCAGCCCACTGTTTCGGACCATTTCCGCCAGACAATGGATTGAACAGGTCTGCTTGGAATCCTTACCCAGAACAAAGGTGTGCCAAGTGCGCCCCCACATCGGCCGCATCATCCCGCAATTGTCGCATGTACCCTGTAAGCTTTTATCCTGGGGCATCAAGGGATGCTTAATATTACAATCATTGCTGGCCAGCAGAGAGCTGGGGCAAGCAGCTAAAAATGCCAAACCGATTGCACCGGTCTGGATGAATTTTCTTCTGGATCTCTCCATAGTTTTCCTCCACGAAAGTACTCGTTACTTTATTTTTATCGGGAATATCCGCATAAAACCATCTTTCCGCTTAAAAGTCGACAAACTATGCAAACAATAATGTGTCATATCCATATGTTAAGTGCTACACAGTGGCACTTTTGTTTGCATTATGCTTATCCTCCGCCTAAACACTGCGGGCCTTCCCAAGCTTTGCAGACCTTATCCATCTATTTGACAACCGTATAGATTTCCAGATAAAATTATCAGTATATTGTCGTTCGTTTCATAATGAATTCGTCAGAGGAGGAAGAATGTATCTCAAGCAAAGTGATCTATTCTGGGGAATGAGCCAGGATACGATTCAGAAAATAACTGATAAA
>JASJDT010000014.1 GCA_030065655.1 Desulfocapsaceae bacterium
ATAATGGTGATGTAGTTCTCCAGGAAAATATGCACATTCTCCGACAGATTTGGGAGGAAACCAGCTATCAGCTAGAACGGCTGCAAATGAATCCTGATTGTGCCGATGAAGAGAAAAAATCGATTTTCTTACGTACCGGGCCAACCTACAATCTAAACTTTACACCGACAGCGACACCTCCAGAGGTAATTAACAGAACAGACAAACCCAGGGTGGCCATTCTCCGTGATGAAGGTTCAAATTCCGATCGTGAAATGACTTCAGCCTTTTATGCAGCCGGTTTTGAACCATGGGATGTCTGCATGACCGATCTGCTCAAGGAGAAAATCTCGCTTTCATCATTTCGCGGAGTAGCGGCGGTCGGCGGATTCTCTTATGCCGATGTACCTGAATCTGCTAAGGGATGGGCGGCCACCATCACCTTTAACGACCGACTCAAAAAAATGTTTGATGAATTCTATCATCGTGAGGATACCTTCAGCCTGGGAGTGTGCAATGGTTGTCAGCTTTTTGCTCTGCTGGGCTGGGTGCCGTGGCGTGGCTTAGAGGCGAATCAACAGCCTCGGTTTGTCCAGAACCGGTCGAAGCGCTTTGAATCGCGATGGTCAACGGTGAAAGTTAAGAATTCCAAGGCAATGATGCTCACCGGTATGGAGGATCTTGTTTTTGGAATACATGTTGATCACGGCGAAGGGAGGCTGATTTTTCCGGACCAGCAGGTGTACACACAGGTGGAGGAACAGGGGATGGCGCCAATGCTATATGTCGATGATCACGGCAATGGTACGGAAAGCTATCCTTTTAATCCCAACGGTTCCTACAAAGGATTGGCCGGGCTATGCTCGGCAGACGGCCGCCATCTTGCCATTATGCCTCATCCCGAAAGGGTGTTCCTGCCGTGGCAGGCCCACTATCTTCCTCCAGAAATGGCTGATATCCAAGTATCACCCTGGCTGAAGATGTTTCAAAACGCCTATGAGTGGTGCATGAAGTGAGGTTGTATCTTTCCCGGCAACCATTATTTATACAATCGGTCAGTCAACCTTTTTGCCGGTGGTGGTTTTTACATTTGTGGTCTGCTTTTCCTGCATTATTTTCAGGATTGTTCTGTCCGCCTCCATCATACCTTCGGTGCTGAGACTGCCGACATTCTGGATAGTCTTCTCAAAACTGTCGCCAATGATGCCGTCGGTATCCTGAACGCTGACGCCATGTAGTGACAACAAGGCGGCTTGCACTGCCGAGCCTGCCGCTGTGTTAAGTTTGATTGCGCATCCTGCCTTGGCACCGTCGCAGACGATGCCGGCAAGGTCCTCGGATATATTGTGGATAGCCCCGGCCATATGGGTGGCATCACCGCCAATGAGATAGGTTATCCCGGCTGCGGCACCAGCACCGGCAGCAACTGAACAGCCGCAGACTGCAGAAAGTCTGCCGGTGTGTGCCTTGACATAAGCCGTGACAAAATGACTCAGACCAACCGCCCGCAGCATGGTCTCCCGGTCATGCTCTATGAAGTCTTTGATTGCCCAGATTGGCAGGGTGGCGGTCAAGCCATGGTTACCGCTGCCGGCAGAGCTCATGGCCGGCAGCTTAACTCCACCCATACGCGCATCGGCAGCTGCCGAGGTTAGAATTTTAGCGGTAGTAGCCATATCTTTTACCAGCAGTTTCTGCTTTAACATGCGTTCCAGAGCCTTGCCTATTCCCAGACCGGTACCATGCTTGAGGCCATAGGCGGCAAGCTTCAGGTTACATTGAACACCGTGATCAATAAAGGCCAGATCTTCGGCATCGAGGTCGTCGACAAGGCTAACGAGGTCTGCCAGACGCTGCTGTTTCAGCCAGGTTTCAAGTTCCTCATAACCAGCTGTGCCAGTAGTGCCACTTTTTTTTGTCAACAAGGGTGAATCATTGATAATCCTGTCATTATAACGAAGTTCCACGATATTGCTGTGCAGGTGGGTAATCAGTGACTCGGCAAAATTATTGGCACTTTTAATTCGACTGCGAATATAGAGACCTTGTTCTTCCCGAAGGTTGACCTCTATCTCTTTTTCCTGCATGAAAATTTTGGCTCTTTCAACATCACCATCTTCAATAGGCTGGAGAACTTCCAGGCCGAGGACGGGATCTCCGGCCAATGCACCAAGGATTGCAGCTGTGTCAAGACCTACCATTCCCCGGGTCCCAGGGATGATGACACCCAAGCCATTCTTGTAAATATTTGGATCAAGCCATATCTCAATGGCTTCGATTTTTTCTCGGTCATCCAAAAGAGAGGCTGCGGCGGCGCTGCCAAGGGCGATGGCGACGGGCTCCGTACATCCCAGAGCCGGGGCGACCTGCATATGCAGGATATCTTTGGCGGTAAACGACATTATTTTATCCTCACCGGTTATCGAGCGTTGGGTTAATCCTGCAAAATGACAACGGCTTCCACCTCTATTGGTGAATTTAGCGGTAACGCGGCAACACCGATGGTGGAACGGGCCGGTGGCGTGGTTTCCTTGAAGAATTCTGCATAGGCTTCATTAACTTCACCGAATTTGGCAAGGTCGGTTAAAAAGATTGTGGTTTTTACAATCTGGGATGGCTTGGCTCCTGCCTCGGCACAGACTGCCAGAATATTGTTCATGGCCTGCCGGGTAAGCTCGCCCATGGAGCCGTCTATCAGCTTGCCGCTTAGTGGATCGAGTGGTAGCTGACCTGAGATAAACAATAGCTTGCCATCAATTATACCCTGGGAGTAGGGGCCAATGGCAGCAGGAGCCAGATCGGTTTGGATAGATTTTTTCATATTTCCTCTCAGCAGCAATTCACATATTTTCTCTTCTTTACCGGGATTGGTCAGAAAGAAATGATTATCGGAAAATGCACAACGGTGGTTTCTTTTTCGTACATGATAAACATATTCTTTTGCAAGGTTTAAAAATACCGCGAAATACATATTTTAGTAGAAGGCTCACAGTCAATATTGTTTCAACATTTTCCGGTTTCCATTACCTACAGCAAATTGTGTATCGAGATATAAAACAGTTCAGCCCTGACAATCTCTTGAAATTGACTATGATATGTGAAGATAATTAAGAAAAGATACTGCACTAACTCTACCTGTTTGAGGAGGGCATGATGGCATCACAACAAAACAAGACGTTGCATCATCACATTACTGCGGTTAAGAAAGGCGAAAGGGCCTTTGAGAATGCCTTTCAAGGAGTTTCCCGCATGGTGCTGGAGGGAAACATTGCCAAAGTCCTGGTCAACGGTAAGACCACGTTTGACTTTACTGCTTTCAGGAATGGTAAGAAACATATAGTCGGCATGTTTGATGAGATAAATTCTTTCGTCTCCTTTGTCAAAGATGCCGCAGAAGGTGGCTCTTCCAAGGAAATGGCCTTTGTACTGGTAGGTGAACCTGGTAACGGTAAAACATTTCTGGTTGAGTATATCTGTTCAATGTATAGAAACTTTCTCACCCGTCCGGAAAACAGAAAGTATACTTTCAGGTTTACCGGCCTCGATAAGATCGGTGGCTATGGCAACATAAGTGTCATTGAATCGCAAACCTACGAAGATCCGATGATACTGGCCATGAACCTCTATGAGGATGCCGAGGAGTCAAAAAAATTTCTGACGAGAAGATACCGCCTCAACGAGGATAATCTGGAACAATGGTACGAGAATTATCGGCCGCTGGGTGCCTGTTCTGCTTACATACTTAACGATATTCGAGACTATACCGGCGGTAAGCTCGAAGATATGCTGAAACACATCGAAATACGACCGGTACCGCTGATTGAGAGTCTGGGCACAGTGACAGGCAAGTATCCAGCCAAGGATAAAATAACTTCGTCGGCAGTTGATCTGCTCGGGGAGGAATCCATCCAGCGGTTGCTGCATATAAGTGATACCAATAATCCATACCGTTTCGATCTGCGTCGCGGGGCGCTGGCCAGAGTGGCTGGCGGCGGCATCCATTTCAGCGATGAGATCTATAAGAACAAAAAGGATTTGGTCCAGGTCTATCTCGGTATAATCCAGAACAGAACCATTGAAATAGATGGATATAAATGGCCCATTGATACTTTGATTATCGCCACCTCCAATAATTCCGAATTCAACAGGTTTCTGGCGGAAAAGGAGGAAGCGCCCATTGTTGATCGATGCCGCATTTGCTATGTTGCTCATAACACCAACTATAGGCTGCAGAATCAGCTCACCGATTATGCCGTGGGCAATGAAGCCAAGTCCACACTCACCGGTGACGCCATGCATCAGGATCCCAATCTCAATTACGCGGCTTCCATCGCCGTGGTGCTGAGCAGGCTGCCGCGCAGTGAAAAGCTTACGGCCATTGAGACGATGAAGCTTGCTTCCGGCGAAGTTGCTGGGGAAAAGAGTATAAAAACCCTCTCGGAAGTTATAGACACGCTCAATCAGGATCCAGACATTACCAAGCGTTTTGGCCAGAAAGGCTTGGGACAGCGCAACCTGGGCCGCTCCATTCAGCTGCTCCTGGAAAGCTCGGAGACTAATGATGGCAGTTGCATGTTTGCCTACGATATTTTTCATTGTCTGGAAAGAGTGATTCTTGATTATGTCTCCGAAGCCAATGATCGCAGCAAATTTCTCGAGGACCTGAAAATCGCCAAGGGGCTCTACCGTGAGCGTATCATGACTGAGATGTTCAATGCCTATATGGATGAACCTCTGGCCATTCGCAAGGATGTCATGCACTATGTCAACATGATCATCGGCATTGATGCCGAAAATCTTGGTGCTGACAAGATGTGGAAATACAAGAATCCTCAGACGGGTGAGTTGCAGGCGCTGAAGATAGATGAGCGTTATATAGATTCCGTGGAAGACCGGTTGGGGCTGAAAACGAGAGAGCAGAAGGAAACGTTTAGAACTTCAATCCGAAAGATCTATGGACAGAAGATATCAGTAAACCCCAATTACGATTTTATGGACAACCTTGAGCTGGTTAAGGCTGTCACCGACGTCAGGTTGAAATCAGACATTGCCGGTGCCGGGAGTCTCATCGGTGCTCTGGCCAACAGAACCAACGAGGAAAACCAGAAACTCTATGACCGTATGGTTGATACCATGCTCAACAAGCTGAATTATTGCCAGACCTGTGCACAGAAGACCATTGAATATTTTTGTACACAGGAAGATGAAAACTGATGGGTAATTAGCCTTGACGTTTTAAAGCCTGAGTACTGTCTGGATAGGTATTCACCTGGTGAATCGGCAACATCCGGGCGTGTCGTCACCGACTACGAAAATCGGTGTACTTTAACAGAGGTAGCGATGATGGAGCAGTTACAGGCGCTCTACGAGCAACTCAAGAAAAAAGGGTTGACGGCAGAACAAAAGAGGGCCATCGAGCTCGAAATTCGACTGATTGAAAAACATCAAAATCAGGCTCATATTCCCCCTCCCGATTCAAAGAAGATCATGGACTATGCGGATCTGCCAATGCTCCAGGATAGCATGGTCATGCATCCGGTCTTTAACGCCATGCAAACCCTCGATGACCTTGTTTCTCGTGATATTCAGCGTGAGAAGGACGGCTTTCCTCGGAAAATCAGAATTGGCAAGATGATCAAGCCAAGCCAGGACGGCGAAGAAAAGGTGGTTATCGTGCCGACGACAGTAGAGGAAAAGCTACTACATGATGCCATCTCGGAAGACGAGGAAGAAGCTGAAGGAGACGGCGGCAGCGGCGATGGGGAAGAGGGTGAGGTAATCGGCGAGCAGCCCATTCGCCAGGAACAAGGAGCCGGCGAAGGAGGAGCTGGCCAGGGCGAGGGCGGTACCCATGAAAGCGATTCTAACGCCTATGATATGGGGAGGATTCTCACCGAACAGTTTCAGCTGCCAAATCTTAAGGATAAAGGAAAACGACGCTCGCTTACCCATTATGTTTATGATCTGACCGACAGAAATCCGGGGTTTGGTCAGGTTATCGATAAGAAGGCCACCTTGAGAAGTCTCATTGAAACCAACATCGGCCTTGGCCGCATTAAAGAAGGCCAGAAGATTGACCCGGAAAAGTTGTTGATTTCTCCAACCGATCGTATCTACCGCATTCTTTCCAGAGAAAAGGACTACGAATCCCAGGCGGTTGTTTTCTTTGTTCGTGATTATTCGGGGTCCATGCACGGGGCACCCACTGAACTTGTGGTCACTCAGCATGTGCTCATCTACTCCTGGCTTACCTATCAGTATGAAAATCAAGTGGAGACACGGTTCATTCTCCATGATACCGAGGCCAGGGAAGTCGATAATTTTCATACCTATTATAATCTCCGAGTGGCCGGCGGTACGCAGGTGGCCTCTGCTTACAGGTTGGTCAATGAAATCGTGGCCGAAGAAAGCCTTGAACGGGACTACAACATATACATATTTCATGGCACCGACGGCGATGACTGGGATACCAGCGGCAAAGAGACTATTCCCGAACTTGAAAAGATGCTCGGTTATGCCAATAGGGTCGGTATCACGGTTGCTGAAAACGGTTACGGTATAAGCGGTAGTACCGAAGTTGAAAAGTATCTGGAAAAATCAGGTCTGCTTGAAGAAAAGAAGGATTTATTGCGTCTCGACGTGATGCAAAAAGAAAGCGATGAGACGAGATTGATCGAAGGAATAAGAAAATTAATATCATGAGCTTGCTCAGGTTGTTGAATGCTTTGGAAATTAACAGGCAGACGATGATATTTCATGGAGATAGAGGAAGGTCAAGATGGAACTGATCAGCCAGCACGCGAAAAAGATAATGGAAGGGTGCAAAGAGCGGGCCCGCGACATGGGTTTGAGCTTCCAAGACGAAAGCCTCGAATACATTGTTACCAACCGCGATCTTCTTGAGCTTTCCCCAAAGAACATGATTCCGACTCTCTATGATTACTGGGTCCAGGATGTCGAAATTCTAAAAGAAAAGGGTCGCTATGAGCTCTATCCAGGCAATCCCTATGAAACGGTTATCAATACCAGACCGGCTATTTCTTTCTATAACGACAATAATCCCGATTGGCTCAATGTGATGATTTTCTATCATGTTATCGGCCATATCGATTTTTTCCAGAACAACCTCTTTTTTCGGCATACCTGGGATTATGATTTCTCCTCGCGAGCACTTTCGGACAAGCGGATGATTGCCAAGCTTCGCTCCGAGAAGGGCCGCTGGGTTGATTATATCATTGAGTTTTCCCGGGCAATCGACAATCTCGTCGGTTATCACCGCGAGCTGGCCAAATATTCAGGTTTTGAGAAGACCGAAGACCTCACCCGGCTCGATTTTTACTTTGACATCTTTATCCAGCAGGAAAAGAAGGCTTCAGTCGCATCATACGTCAAAGAAATTGAGCGCTATAATGGACTGGTCAGTGAAGATCCACACGGTGCCGAAGACCGGTTCATCGAGTCGGTTCAGACGAAGCACGCCGAGTTTGAGTCACTCTATGAGAAAGCTAGAAAGGAGCGTCGGCGAAGGAAAAGCATTGATATTTTTCAATTTCTCATGAGGTATTCCGATTTTCTCAATAAGGACGAGAATAAATGGATGCTGATGGTTATGGAAGCGGTCCGGGCAACATCGCTCTACTTTCAGCCGCAAATCAGGACTAAGATTCTCAATGAGGGATGGGCCAGTTATTGGCACGAGGAACTCTTTCTCAACGATGATCGAATAAATGGGCATGAGGTCGATTTTGCTACGGTTAATGCCAAGGTGACGGCAATGCCACGAGTTGGTTTGAACCCGTATGCCTTGGGCATGCGGTTGTTCACCTATATAGAGGATTTAGGAAACAAGGGTAAAATATCAAAAAAATTCCAATTCATAACTAATATGGAATTGCGCAAAAAATTCGACGATAAGACACTCACCGGTCGTGACTTTATTTTCCAAGTCCGGGAAAATTGTTCCGATTCGATGTTTGTTAATACTTTTATCGATCAGGATTTTGTCGACCTGCACAGACTCTTCGTGAGCGGCAAAAGGCTGAATAAGGAGCGAATGACCTGGCAGTACTATGTGAAAAGCAGGGATGCCGATCAGTACAAGAACATGGTGCTCGACTCTCTTTATCATCCACCGTCTATTGAAATCGGCGTGACCGATGATAACAGTCTGCTCCTCAACCACGTATTTGAGGGCAAACCGCTTGTTAAGGAATATATCAAAGGAACCCTACTGGGAATAGAATATCTCTGGGGAAAACAGGTGTATCTGGATACCTCGGAGGCCCAGGTACGCAGCGCCCCGCCGGCACGGGCCGGGCAGCCCAAAACAGAACCACCGCCAAGGGAAATACGTTGGAAACGAGTACGTTATCGCATGAAGGATCGGGTCTTGAGCAGGAAAGAGTTGAACTGATTGAGGCTGACACTTGGGACAGAAAGGAGTCTCCATCCTCAGGTTGGGGAATGGAGAAAGATTTTATTGGGGTTAAGCCATGCCGAATGTGACCAAAGCACTTGAAAATATCCGCCAGCATGAAAGTGAATGGAAACAGCGACCAACGCTGAGTTTCAGCGAGTTTCTCCACGAACTTACTCTGCATCCGGAAAGGCTGATCCGAAATGTTTACCAGCTTTATGCTGACATGTTTCATACATTCGTCACCGCTGAAGAGGACGAGTATCCGGATGATCCCGAATCCATAAAATATCTGAAATATGATAGCAGCAAGCTGTTTGTCGAGAATTCCGACAGGCCTTTTTTTGCTGACAGGCTGTTTGCCAATAGACTGATCAGTCATGTCGAGTCGCTCTACGTGGGAGCTCAACAGAAAAAAGTGTATATTTTTGAAGGGCCTCACGGTAGTGGCAAATCAACCTTTCTCAACAATCTCTTGCGTAAATTTGAAGAATACTCCAATACCAGCGAAGGTATGCGCTATGAAACGGTATGGCGGCTCAAGCGCGACCATCTGATTGGCGGTGTGCATTCACTTAACAATATTACCGACAAACTTGCCTGGTACCTTGAAAGCGAAGGCAAAGCCAAGCTTGCTGAGGAGATGCGCTTTGCCTACCAGGCTGATAAAGAAACCGGTGACTTTTTCGAAGTGGCCTGTCCAAGTCATGACAATCCCATTCTCCATATTCCCAAGAACGCCAGGAGACGTTTTTTTGACGATCTTCTCGACAATGAAGAATTCAAATGGAAGCTTTTTGCTGAAAAGGAATACGAATGGGTTTTCAAGGATTCACCCTGTACAATCTGCGTATCGATCTATCAGGCACTCATGCGCGAACTTAATGATCCGCAGAAGGTACTCGATATGGTCTATGCTCGCCCCTATACCATTAATCGCCGGGTAGGTGAGGGAATAACGGTATACAACCCAGGTGATAAACCTTTGCGCAACGGGGTATTGCGCAATGAGATGGTGCAGCGCTGTCTCGATACCCATTTTAACGACTCCAGCACGGTTAATTATATTTACTCGGGATATGCCAAAACCAACGACGGAATCTATGCCCTCATGGATATCAAATCCCACAACGTCGATCGCTTGATGGAGCTGCACAATATCATCAGTGATGGCGTCCACAAGGTGGAGGATACCGAGGAGTATGTTTCGTCACTGCTGCTTGCTTTGATGAATCCGGAGGATAAGAAGGTCATTCAGGACTTGCAGGCCTTTTCTGACAGGATAGAATATATCAATATTCCCTACATCCTTGATTTGAACACCGAGGTTGAGATCTACCGCAACACTTTTGGCAAACACATTGATGAAAGTTTCCTGCCTCGGGTATTGCATAATTTCGCCAGAACCATCATTGCCACCAGGCTGCATACCCGCTCTGAAGCTATGCTCGAATGGATAGGTGATCCGGAAAAATACGACCTGTATTGCGATGAAAATCTTCAACTCTTAAAAATGGAAATTTACACCGGGCACATTCCCAAGTGGCTTACCGAAGAGGATTTTAAAAAGTTTACCGCCAAGCGGCGTCAGAAGATTATTGCTGAGTCGGAAAAGGATGGGTGGAAAGGGCTCTCCGGTCGAGATTCATTGCGAATGTTTAATGAGTTTTACTCTGAGTACGTTGATGAGGATAAACTCATTGATATGTCTCAGCTGGTCCTGTTTTTCAGAAAATATTGCAAGAAGGACAGGGATATACTTCCGGAGGGATTTCTCAACTCCTTGTTGAAGATGTACAATTATTCGATCCTTCAGGAGGTGAAAGAATCACTCTACTATTATAATGAAGCACAGATCACCCGCTCCATATGCAACTATCTGTTTGCTGTGAACTTTGAGCCAGGGACGGTCGAGACCTGTACCTTTACCGGCGACAGACTAAATATTGATGAAGAGTTTTTTTACAGTGTCGAGTCAAAGTTGCTGAAAGACATCTATGATTCACACTCGTTTAGAAGTGATGTGCAGAAGGAGTATACATCCTCCACCTTGCCTCAGGATATCCTGCGCGACGGCCTTGATATTATCGAGACAAAATTATTTAAACAATTGCAGAGTAAATACGTCTACAATCTCAAGGAAAAGGTACTTGAACCATTTCTGGAAAACGAAAATTTCAGAATGGCCGTCAAGGACTATGGCAGTGAATCTTTCCGTACATATGACAAGAAGATTCGTGACGATGTTACCTATATGATAGAAAATCTCCAGAGAAAATTTGATTACTCGCACAGGGGCGCCAAAGAAATTTGTATTTATGTGATTGATAATAATCTCGCCAAAATTTTCTCGGGTATGATCGCAGAAGAATCATAATTGCCAGAGCGAAGAATTTCCGTAAAGACAGAAATTTTCAGTCTAATAGATCCGTATTAACCATTTGGACAATCAGCAAAGTCTACCTCCAAGTTTGAAATATATTCAAACATAACTATTCTTTGTACCAAATTGTCTATAACTTCAATGATAACCTACGATGCTATTTGAGCAGAGATACTGGCAAAGACTCTGCAAAACCAAGACAGGAGGATGAGATGGCCACAATTACCCTGAAAGGAAACCCCATTGATACAATTGGTGAACTGCCTGCCGTCGGAAGTAAAGTACCTGGCTTTAATTTGACCGATACCGATCTTCATGATCGTACACTCAGCAATTTTTCCGGTAAAAACCTGATATTTAATATCTTCCCAAGTCTAGATACCCCCGTGTGTGCAGCCTCGGTGAGAAAATTCAACAGCGAGGCAGCTTCTTTCAATAATGCGGCCGTATTGTGCATTTCGGCTGATCTCCCCTTTGCCCATAAACGGTTCTGTGAAAGCGAGGGTCTGGATAACGTTTATCCGCTCTCAACCTTTCGTTCACCGCAGTTCGGTAAAGATTTCGGGGTTGAAATAACCACCGGACCATTAGCCGGACTGCTCTCCAGAGCTGTCGTAATTGTTGATCCTGAAGGTGTGGTGAAATATGTTGAACAGGTTCCCGAGATAGCCCAGGATCCCGACTTTGATGCAGCCCTTGCAGCACTCAAATAATTGATATTGTCTTGGCCCATGCCAGTGCGAATGGATGGGCCTTCCTTTTGCTCGTAATTTTTTCTGTATCCTGTAATAGCAAGGAAAGGAAAACTTGCATTGCAATCAGACCAGATTGCCTAATGGTGCATCAGATTAATTTTATTTATTATAAAACCGCCTACAAGTCATGAACGCGCCAGATAAAAATATTATTCAACCGCTCTTTAACGAGAAGTTGCCTGGGATTGTTCACGGAGCGGTATCCCGCTATGGTGGAGTGAGTCCTCAGCCGTTCGCCACCAATAATATCAGTTTTGGAGTTGGTGATGAACAGCAAAACGTCAGAGCCAACAGAGAAATAATCAAAGAGCAACTCGGTTTGCAGCGATTGGTTTCTGCGCGCCAGGTCCATGGTCAGGATGTCCACAGGGTGGAGTCACCAGTTGAAGGAGATTATATTGTAAATGGTGTTGACGGCCTGATCACTGATGTGAAGGGCGTAGGTTTGATGATCGGGCATGCCGACTGCCAGGCAGTTTTATTTTATGATAGAGTCCAAAGGGCCGTTGGTGCAGTTCACAGCGGCTGGCGCGGCAACGTTGCCAATATCCTGGCGACCACCATTGAAGCCATGGCCGATCAGTTCGGCTCAAAACCAGAGGATCTGCATGTTGCCATTGGACCTTCTCTTGGTCCGTGTTGCGCAGAATTTGTCAATTATCGTGAGGAATTGCCACAATCATTCCGGCAATATCGGGAAAGTGAAAATCACTTCAATTTTTGGGAAATCAGCAGAGCCCAATTGCAGGAATGCGGCGTACCGGACAAACAGATATTCTGTGCGGAAATATGTACTTCCTGTTCAACCGAATATTTTTCCTATCGGCGGGCCTGCCGTAACGGCACTGGTATTACAGGAAGAAATGGAACACTTATCGCTTTAGTTTGACGTGGACTGAGGTGGCTATGCGCATACTTCTTATTGAAGACGATGACAAGATCGCTTCATTTATCAGGAAAGGTTTACGGGAAGCTGGTTATATCGTTGATATTGCTCAGGAGGGAGAGGAAGGCCTGGCCATGGCTCTGGGTCTTCCCTATGATGCTGCTGTTGTGGATATCATGCTCCCCGGATTGGACGGTTTGAGCATAATTGAAAGAATGCGCGGGCAAAAGGTGGAGACTCCTGTGCTTATTCTCAGCGCCAGGCAATCGGTTGATGATCGAGTTCAAGGGTTGCAGCGTGGCGGTGATGATTATCTGGTAAAACCATTCTCGTTCTCAGAACTGCTGGCCCGGGTTCAGGCCCTTATACGACGTGACAAGGCCAATATTAAATCGACCAGGCTCAAGGTGGCTGAGCTGGAGATGGATCTTCTTCGCCATGAGGTCTATCGGGAAAAACAAAAAATTGAGTTGCCCGCCAAAGAGTATGCCCTGCTTGAATACATGATGAGGAATCCCGATGTCGTTATCTCCAAGACTTCCATTCTTGAGAAGGTCTATGATTATGCCTTTGACCCGCAAACCAATGTGGTTGACGTGCTGATCTGTCGATTGCGCAACAAACTGGATAAGGATTTTCCCACCAAGATGATACACACTGTCCGAGGCATGGGATATGTTCTCCGTTCAACGTAGGTATTTGTCCAAACCGCTGCGCAAATATTTCCTTTTATCATGTATTGTCTTCGTCCTTCTGCTCATCTTCCCTGCAGGCGTGCTGATTGTGGTGAAAGAGACTCTGGAAGACCATTGTCGTGATGACGTTGCCGTTCGTCTTGAGCAGTATATCCAAAACAGGTTGAGTGGAGAATTCTTTTTCGAAAGAGATAGACAGGTTGCGGGTAACTTGCATGGTCTTGATTTTATAAGAGTTATTCTTGATAACGAGGAGTTTTTTCTCAGTCGTGGGGCGGCAGCTGATGTTGATTTCCAGGGAATTGTCAATCTTGACCCGGGCAGTTCCACAGCCTGGGTTGCACTTGATGATAAGGCCACCCATTCGCATTGGGCGATTCACTCGCAAGCATTGGCTGCTAACATCACCGTACAGGGCGGCAAGGCCTATCCGCAAATCGTTGCCTTATATGACAAGATCCAGTCTGGCCTGTTGCTCCTGGTCCTTCCAGCCTTGCTGCTTGCCGTGTTGATCAGCCTATATTGTCGTCGTCAAAGTCTCCTCTCAATTCGTGAGGTGGAATGTGCCCTTGAGGAAAGAGTTGCGCAGCAAACTAACCATCTCCTGCAGGTTGAAGACAACAGTGAGCTTAATCGCCTTTACCAACTTTTGAATAAGCTCATTTCCCAGAATAGACAGCTAGTGGAGGAGATGCGGAACTCTTTGGACAATGTCGCTCATGATTTACGAACTCCAATGACCAGGCTGAGATCAGTGGCCGAATATGGATTGCGGGAGAACACGCCAGAACAACTTGGTGAAGCCCTTTCCGATTGCCTGGAAGAATCGGAAAAGCTGCTGTCGATGCTAACCATTATGATGAGTGTGGCCGAAGCAGAATCGGGAACAATGCGCTTGGCGCTTGAGGATGTCGAGCTAAAGGGTATGATTTCCGAAGTAATAAATCTCTATGAGTATGTTGCCGAAGACAAGAAAATAGCACTGCAAATGGATGTTCCTGAAGACATAGTGGTACATGTCGATAGGACGCGCATGCGCCAGGTTTGGGCCAATCTCCTGGATAATGGCATAAAATACGGTAAACGTGGAGGCTTTGTAAAGATTTATGCCAATATTTCGAATGGGGTAATTTCTGTTGTTTTTGAGGATAATGGCATGGGCATATCAGCTGGTGAACAGCAGAGAATCTGGGAGAGGCTTTTCCGGGGGGATCGAAGCCGCAGTCAGCAGGGACTTGGATTGGGGCTGAACTATGTGCGGGCCGTGATTGAAGCTCATGGGGGTCATGTGCAGGTGAAAAGCCGATTGCACGAAGGAGCGCGCTTTGAAGTCCAGCTCCCTAAATAGAACATACTGAAATTATTTTGGACAACCATCTGTGCTAAAATATCAGGTGGTAATAAATAATATACTTTCAGGGTAATAAGCTGTTTGTCAAAAATCATTTAAGGAATTTCTTGCCTTTTCATATTTTCAACGTGTATGCTCAAATCTATAAAACTGGAGAGAGGGGCGTTTTTCTGTTCCGGCAGATATGCGCATTCGGTATAATGGCCTGTGTAGAAACGAGGAATGCAAGTAATGAAGCATGTTTTCGAAGATCTTCCTTTACCGGCCATACACCTCGATGCCCAGACCAGGATTCTGAAAGCTAATAATCATGCCAGTGAACTCTTTACCTGGCAAACATTTCCAGCTGAACCCACGTATTTTACCCAATTTCTGCCAATTGAGGAGATCGCTTCTTTTACTGCCTTTTATGAAAAAATAGCCACAGGTCTTGCCACTGTCTATAATACGACTATCTGCCTGCCGGGTGAGGTGGAGGCCCAGGTTAACATAAAAGCATCATTGACCAGCAACGATAACCGGATTTTTTTGTTGAACAAACAAGATGCCTGGAAAGCCGGTTGTGACCAATCCTGTCGTCATGCAGCTGTTCTTGAAGCACAGTACCAGCAGAACCCGGGTGGTATTCTGTTAGTCAATGGCGATATGGAAATGATCTCCTTTAATCAGGAGTTTATCAACATCTGGGAAATCCCCCCCGAGGTGCAAAAATCACGGGACGAGAAGGCCAGTTTGCAGAGCATTCTTGGCAAACTGGTCAAACCGGAAGAATTTATTGCCCGGGTGGAATATCTCTATAAACATCCTCACGAATCAGATACCGATGAGGTGCAATTGAAGGATGGTCGCACTCTCTACCGGCATACTTATCCAATCTATAGTCAGGGGGAATATCTTGGTAGAGTGTGGTATTTTCTCGACATCACTACTCTTAAGCAGGCCCAGCATCAGCTGGAAAAGCAGCAGATATTTCAACAGGCCATCCTGGAACATATCCAGGACGGCATTGTAGCTACAAATGAAAAAGGGGAGGTTAGCCTGGCCAATAGAGCCAGCCGCAGACTCTACGGTATAGAAGAGACAAATCTATTAACAGACCTCTACACCGATAGAAATTATTATCATACGGATGGCATTACACCACTTGCACCCACCGAAGATCCGTTGAAAAAAGTACTAGTGGGCAAAAACCTTGATAATGATGAAATTGTCTTTATCGATGGACAGCGCAAGGAGCATACTCTGCGGGTAAACGGCCAGGCAATGTATGATGGTGACGGTCAGAAGATTGGTGCTTTTATTTCCATGCACGATATAACCGATCTGCGAGCGGCCGAAGAGAAACTGCGGTACTTTGCCAATCACGATCAACTGACTGGACTTCCCAATCGTCGCTTGTTCCATGATCTGCTGGAGCAGACATTGAAGCAAGCACATCGTCACGATTTTTACGTAGGTGTTTTATTTTTGGACCTCGATGATTTTAAAGCAGTTAACGATCAGTATGGTCATCATATTGGTGATCAGCTTTTGAGAGAGGTGGCTTGCACCTTGAAAAATTGCCTGCGCGATTCCGATATTCTCTGCCGTTGGGGAGGAGATGAATTTATTATTGGCTTACCGGCAAGTAAAGATAATGCAGGCATTATAAATGTTGCTGAAAAGATCTGTACCGAAGTTCTGCGCTGCATCAAGGAACAGGATAAAAATTTTGAGGTGAGCGTTAGTATTGGTATCTCTATTTCACCCACCCACGGCATGGAGCCTGATTTGCTTATCCGTAATGCCGATATCGCCATGTACCGGGCAAAACGTTCCGGTAAAAATAAGTGTGAGCTGTTTTCCCGCGATCTGTAGCACGGATTTCTCATGAACATTGTGTTGAATTTCAGAAAGTATATTGAGATTCCAACTTCCAGGCTTCAGATTTTCTGCCTCCTCAAATCAACACAATGTTCACCAAAGGCCAGCTGATCTCACAGACTCGGTGAGATCGGCTGGTGAGAAATCCGTGCTGGTCATATACGAGTGGCATCATAAAGCCTGCACCCCTGGCAAACCTCCTGTTGTAATGGAGAAAAAATCTTGCCCCGGCCATAGTCTTATACTACACTGGAATAACAAGCCATATCAGCGTAGTTCTTGACTGGGGCCGGACATTCTTTCAACGGTGCTTTGGAGAACCTATGAAAATAGCAATTGATCTGATCAAAGTTGACGACGAAGTTCGCATACGCAGAGAAATAGGCAATCTACAACCACTTGTCGATTCCATTGGCAAGGTTGGTCTGATAAACCCCATCCTCATCGATGAACAGAGTAATTTGATAGCCGGTTATCGGCGTTTAGAGGCCTGTAAAAAGCTGAAGATGGAAGAGGTAGAGGTCAAGATCGTAGAATTTGGCGGGGATATGTTGAAAAAACTAGATGTTGAACTTGCCGAGAATTTTTTTAGAAAGGATTTTACCCCGCATGAGGTGTTGGCTTCGGAGATGCGACGGCAAGAAATAATTGAGTCAACCCGCAAAAAAGGCATGTTCGAGCGTTTCTGGTTATGGCTAAAAAGTCTCTTTTCAGCTGATCAATCCTCTATCAAGAAAACTTACCGTGAAACTGCACCTTCCAGTGAAAAGGTTGCTGCCAAAAAAGTTCAGGATGATCAGCAGGAAGGCTCTTCAATTGTCCATGGTACAACTTCGGATGAGCATGAAACAACGCAGGAAGCGCAAATAGCAGGCCATACAATACCTCGACAGGATGACCACAGCATTAAGTGGCGAACATCCTAGCCAGAATATCTCTGAAAAACTCTGGCTCACCCTTCACTCTCATAATTCTTTTTTTACTTCAATTCTCGAACTGGAACAGGCCTGACATGAACCGGAGCGGAGTCGGGCCATGTCGGTGAGACTGATGACGCCGACGATTTGATCAGATGAGTCACCATGAATGAAGAGTCTACCGGCTTCGGAAAGGATCATCGTGCGTATTCCTTCCTCCAGGGCCGTTTTCCGGCTGCAAGTCGTAACAGGAGCGTTGGAGATGGTCGATGCTTCCTCCGTTGTCTCTGTCCCTCTAAGATAAGCAAGGATTAAGTCGGTTTTAGAAATAACTCCTACTGGTTTGCCGCTCTTATCAACCACGAGCAAAGTAGTAAGTCGACTGGCTGAAAGCTGTTCAATCACCTCCATAATGGTGGCTGTGCCTAGTACGGTCATAACGGAAGGAGTCATGACATTTTCGATGTAGTGGCGCAGACGGGTTTCATCGCTATCGTTACCTTTTCTGTGTAGGCCGAATTTGCAGTGGTAGCAGAATTTATAGAGTGTTCCCACAATATCTGGATATGACAAGGCACCCATGGGTGCAGTGGATGTTCTGCTAACATATACGCGGTGTATGGCCTGCTGCTGCATGGTGATCAGTGCCGTTTCAAGGCTGTCATTTTCCGAGCACTGAATAACCGGTGAGGCCATAATGTCACCGAGTTGCGTGGAAAGCGGTAACGCTGCGTAGTAGGCCCCCATAAGTTCGGTTTTTGTTACCACTCCAGCAGGCAGGCTCTCATGATCGAGGATCAATAAGGCGTCTATCTTATGTTTGATCAAGGTCCGTATGGCAAGGGAAAGGGTGTCGTCAGTGGAAAGGGTGACGGCATTATGGCGCATGGCGTCCTTGACCCGCAGCCGACTGAATATGGGAGAGTCGTGCCTATCGTCTTTTTGCAGCGTAATTTCCATTGCTCTCACCACTGGATAGTAAAACAGTTTGCCTTCTATTGAATCAGGTCATCTGTTCCACAAGATGAAAAAAGAGATCAGAAATGTACACAATACCAAGTACTTTTTCACTTTTAGTGACCGGCAGTCGGCGGATGTGTTTTCTGTTCATCAATTCAAGAACTGTGAAAATATGGGCATCACCATCGATAGTAAGCACATCTGTGGTCATGATATCACTTACCCGAATATCCTTGGTCTTTGCAGATATGGTGTCGAGGAGTCCAGAAATATCAATATCGCTCATCTCTCCCCAAATCTGTACATGTTTGGGTTGCATGAAAAGCAGCAGGTCATACATGGAGAGGATGCCTACAAGTCTGGCCTGGTCGTCGATAACCATCATTCCGAAAACTCTTCTTTTTTCCTCTTCAGAGGCCTTTTTAAAAAGAAGAAGAGCTTCGGCAACGGAAGTCTCGGGATGAAGAGAATGAAACGTCGTATTCATGATCTCTTTGGCAGTAATCATGGTAAAAAGCCTTCCGTCTCTAGTGAGTTGCCCTGACACAAATGGTAGTTCATTTGTATTTGGTTACCAGAAAAAATGATTTATTTCAAAGATTAACTACACGGGGACTGAGAGCTTTTCGGTTTGTGTGTTTTAAAATGGAACATGTTTCGTATCTTGACATGTGTTGTAATCGTTTGTGCTTTTGAAGAACAAACGATTTTTTAATAAACTGTCTATAAATGATACATGTTTGTCTTGCTCCCTTCACAATGTGAAGTTGTTCGACTAGGTGAGAGCCACTGCCCAAGAAATCTCTGCGACAATTAAGAGCTTAAAAACAAAGTAAATAAATCAAATGTTTACAAGGTAACGAGAGTGGTATTGGTAATGCTATGATTATTTTGTGCGTTCTACAATGAAACAACTGGCACGAGATTCGCTTCAGTACGAGTAAGAGAGGAAATAAGTAAGTACGTTTTAAGGCAACTCGAACAGCTTAGGTATTCATTCAGTAATAAAAGCGACCAGGTGTAACCCGATTAGGCACAATACTATGGAGGGTTCTTTTGTGGCTTCAGCAGATGTTATCATAATTGGTGGAGGCATCAGCGGTGCGGCGGCGGCATTGGGTGTTGTCGAGGAAGGTGCAGGCAAGGTGGTCATTTTCGATGAACAGCTTCCATCACAACGCCTATCCAGAGGAAATTTCGGGCTTACTTGGTACATGTGCAAAGGGGCTAACAACCCGGTTTATGCTGCCTGGTGCCGAATGGCTACCCAACAATGGCCAGAATTTGCCAGAAAGCTGGAAGAAGAAACCGGATACGATCTTGAACTGGAATGGACCGGTGGAGCCATCCAAGCCTTTGATGAAGATCAGTACAAGGCTCACGAGCAATCCATTGCCACTCTGAAATCGGCCTGTGGTGAAGTAGGCCTTGATTATCCGGTCAACATGTTATCCAGACAAGAGTTTGCCGACATGGTACCTGACATCGAAGTGGGTGAAGATGTTCTGGGCATGATGTATACGGCAGATCAGGGACATGTCAATCCCTTAAAACTTCTGGCAGCCGTTCGTTGCGCTTTTCAACAGAAAGGCGGAGTATATCACGGTGGCCATAGTGTGACCAGTATATCTCCTAAACAGGACGGTTCCGTAACGGTGAAAACCAGTCGGGGAACTTACAGTTGTGGCAAGCTGGTAATTGCCGCAGGTCATGGCTCGCAGCGGTTGCTTAATCCATTAAAGATCAAACTTCACGTCTATCCTCAGCGCGGTCAACTGATGGTCACCGAGAGATACAAGCGAGTATTAAAAATCCCTGTCCTGTGCACCAGACAGACACCGGACGGCACCTTTCTCATCGGTCTTTCCACCGAGGACGCAGCCCTGGATAGCAGCGTTACTCTGCCAGCCATGAAAAATCAGGCAAGCAATGCTGTCCGGCTCTTTCCTCTTCTCCGCAAGCTCAACTGGGTACGGTCCTGGGGGGCAATTCGGGTGATGACGCCCGATGGAGCCCCTATTTACAGTAGGGTACCAGATCACCCCAATATAACTGTCCTTGCCCTGCACAGTGCTGTTTCGCTGGCACCATTGACAGTTAGCAAGATTGCACCCTGGATACTCGATAAAGGCGAATCATCGCAAATAGCCCACTTCAGCAATGAGCGTTTCCATGTTTAAGCAACAGGACGAACAGATACAACAGAAGATGGTCTCAGTCACTCTTGATGGCGAACCTCGGGAATTGCCTGCGGGAGTAAGCGTGGCCGCCGGGTTGTTTTCCATTGGTGAAATTATCTCACGTATATCCCCTTCTTCAGGCAAACCATGTTCACCGCATTGTCTCATGGGCGTCTGTTTCGAATGCCTGATGGAGATAGATGGTATTCAGCAACAGGCCTGCGTGGTTGAGGTACAGGAAGGTCTGGTGATAAATCGCGGAAGCCTGGGGAAGAAGGAGTAGAAAATGAGTCGTTGCTATGATGTCATCGTGGTGGGTGCCGGCCCGGCAGGCTTAACGGCGGGAGCTTGTTTAGCCGAAATGGGGGTAAAAGCCCTGGTTCTGGATGAACAGCATCAGCCGGGTGGGCAAATCTATCGCCGTGTGGAAACAGCCTCTCCGGCTACGCTTAAGGTCATGGGGCCAGATTATGACAGAGGCCTGGAGCTGGCAGAGCGCTTTCATAAAAGCGGAGTTGAATATGAAGGTGGAGCCATTGTCTGGAATGTCACCGCTGATGGCTCAATTGCTTATTCACGGCAGGGTAAAAGCCAGGAAATACAGGGAAGATACATAATCATTGCCACGGGTGCAATGGAGCGTCCTTTTCCATTGCCGGGCTGGACACTTCCCGGAGTAATGGGAGCAGGTGCAGCCAACAATCTGGCCAAAGAGGCTGGTCTGGTGCCAGCAGGCGAAGTGGTCCTGGCAGGCAGCGGACCTTTGCTGCTGCTTGAGGCAAGTATTCTCCTGAAAAAAGGGGTGAATATTACCGCAATTCTGGAAACCACCGAAAAGATTCCCTCAGCCCAAACATTTAAATACCTACCGGCGGCTATCCGCCGTACCGATTTTCTGTTGAAAGGGCTGAACATGCTCCGCGAGATAAAAAGTTCAGGTGTTGTCTATCATAAAGGAGTCGGAGAAATAAAGGCCCAGGGCGATAGCCGACTTGAATCGGTCGAGGCCATGGTTGACGGTAAAACACAAACGTTTCCGGCGGACCTTCTCCTCCTGCATTTCGGGGTAATTCCCAATACCCATATTTTTCGCCTGGCCGGTTGTGCTATGAGGTGGCATCAGGAGCAGCGTTATTGGTACCCGCAGACCGATGATTGGGGGAGAACCAACTGTGAAAGAATCTTTGCCGCTGGAGACGGTTCCGGTGTATCGGGAGCATTAGCTGCTGAATATAAGGGTGAGTTGTGTGCCCTGGAAGCGGCCAGGTGCCTGGGGATTATCCCTGATTATGAACGGGATAGTCTGGCCAAGCCTCTGCAGGAAGCTATTAATCATGATCGCTGGCCCCGTCCGTTTATCGATGCCATGTATGCCCCAAAGCTAGACGGCTCCCACTTTGCCGACGACACTGTCCTATGCCGTTGTGAAAACATTATGGTTGGTGATGTGCGCCGGGCTGTCAGCGAAGGAGTGCGCGAAGTCAATGAGATGAAAATAGTGACCCGTTGCGGCATGGGACCTTGTCAGGGAAGAATGTGTGGTCCAGCCGTTGCCGAGGTTATTGCTGCGGAGCTTAGACAATCGCCGGAAAGGGTAGGCTTGTTAAACATTCGTCCACCCTTGAAGCCGGTGCCTCTTGAGGAAGTTGCCGAGATGGAGCTTGATGAAGCTTCTCAGGTGCAGGCTGATTTATTCAAGAATATGAAAAAGTAGCAAGCATGGGGAGGTGAGTTACATGGTGGAAATTGCCAGAACAGGAACGACTGAGAGGATGAGCAAAATCGTGCGCCACAATGGGGTCATCTATCTCTGCGGTCAGGTTGCCGACAACAGTGATGAGCATGCTGCAGCACAGACGGAAAATATGCTGGCCAAGGTAGATGATCTTCTGGAATCGGCTGGCAGTGATCGCAAGCACATTCTCTCCGCCACCGTTTATCTCAGGGATATGAAGGATTTTAGCGAGATGAACAAGGTTTGGGATAGCTGGGTGCCGCAAGGCTATGCACCGGCTAGAGCATGTGTGGAGGCGCGGATGGCCCGAGAAGATCTTCTGGTGGAGATATCGGTTATAGCTGCGGAAAAGGGGAGAAAGACAGTATAGAAATTGCTGGAGACAGCTCCTGAAAAAGCGGGAATGGGGAACTGATTCTCAAACAAGATAAAGGAGTATATTGTGGAGCGGTTTTTCAAGTATACGCTGACGATTCTAATCAGCACCGTGGCCCTCATGGCGTTTTACCAGGTCGTAATGCGCTATATCTTTGAAATACCTGTCATGGGTCTAGAGGAGATGATGGTGTATCCAACGTTATGGCTGTATTTTCTTGGAAGTGTCAATGCCTCCCGTGAAGACACCCAGATTAAGGCCAATGTTCTTGATGTCTTTCTCAAAACCGCCAGAGCGAAGCTCATAGTACGGGTCATGGCGGATGTGATGTCCGTGGTGGTCTCTGCCTGGCTCACTTATTGGGCCTATGACTACTTTCGCTATGCTCTGCGGGTTTGGAAAGAGAGCCCGACTTTATATGTTCCCACTTTCTATGCGGAATGTTCCGTTTTTATAGGCCTTGTGCTCATGACGGGATTTGCTGTCATGTATCTGGTCAGAAATTTCCGTAAACTGATTTCCGGCGAAAAAGCTGAGCAAGGAGCGTAATTATGGAAATAGTCACCATTTCTCTCATCTCGCTGGGGATTCTCATTTTTCTATTAAGCTTTGGAGTGCCGCTGCCCTATTGTTTTGGTGGGGCGCTAATGACCATGTGCATCTTTGGGGGCGCCACCATGAAAGGCACCATGGTCTGGGGTTACACCCAGTTGTCTAATCCGGTTCTTCTATGTATCCCGCTCTTCGTCTTTGCCGGAACCATCATGAGTGAGAGTGGTATTGCTGCGAGTCTGCTGCGCTTTGTCAATATTTTCGTGGGCAGAATCCGCGGGGGTCTGGGCGTTGTTGCTTCGGTGAGCTGCGCCATAATCGGTGCTATTTCGGGAAGTGGTCTGACGGGGGTGGCGGCCACCGGCCCTTTATTGATCCCGGAGATGGCGGAGAAAGGCTACCCCCGCGGCTACGCCACTGCTCTGGTCGCCAACTCATCTATCCTGGGTCTGCTTATCCCACCCAGTGTGACCATGATTATCTATGGTTGGGTTACCGATACATCCATCCTCGCCTGTTTTCTGGCAACATTGGGGCCGGGGCTGCTGATCACTTTTCTTTTTTCGGTGGTCAACCTGGTTATGTCGCGCAAATTCCCGCTGGTTCTTGATCCACCGAAGACCCCGGCCGAAACAGTCAAAGATGGTGTGCAAGCCACATCCAGGGCTATCCCGGCACTGGTTATGCCGCTTATCATTCTTGGTGGCATCTACGGAGGCATTATGACGCCCACCGAGGCTGCTGCGGTGGCTGTTGTTTATGCTTTTCCCGTGGGCTTTTTGATTTATCGGGGGTTGACGTTTTCGACTTTCTTCAAAGCGGCCAAGAATTCGGCAACCGCGGTTGGGTCGATCATGATCATGATCATCTTCTCCTTGATGCTCAGTCAGATCTTTGTCATGGAGGATGTGCCGCAGGCTCTGGTGGAGGGTGTGTTCAACATAACCACCAATAAGGTACTGCTGCTTATTCTGATCAACTTCCTGCTCTTCTTCATCGGCATGATTGTCAATGATGTTACGGCAATAATCCTGATTGCGCCTCTGCTTCTGCCGTTGATGGAGGCAATAGGGGTCAGTCCAGTGCAGTTTGCTGCTATCATGGGAGTGAATACCGCCATGGGTGGAGTTACCCCTCCCTATGCCTCAATTCTTTATTTGGGCATGCGCATCGGCAAGGTGGAGTTTTCCGAAGTAATAAAGCCGGCGATGATTCTGATCATCTGCGGCTACGTTCCAGTGGTTTTTCTGACGTCGCTATGGCCGAATTTGTCCCTGTTTTTCCCTGGTTTGTTCGGCTACTAAAACAACACAACATGAGAGGGTGCGAAAATGAAGAAACGTTGCAGTATAGGAATAGCAATTTTGGTGGTTTTGACGGTACTTCTAGGTGGCATGGTGCAGGCGAAAACATTGAAAATATCCCATGTACGCCCGCAGGATACGGCCATAGATAAGGATCTTCGTTGGTTCTCCGATACACTTAAAGAGGCGAGTGGCGGCAAAATGAAAACCAAGATTTATCCAGCCAGCGCTCTTGGAGATTATACCGTGGTACAGGAGCGGGTGGGTCTTGGTGCCGTTGATATGGCCTGTCAGCCACCCGCTTCTGCTGCCGACAAGCGTTTTCAGGTGGTCTATTTCCCTTATATGGTAAAAAGCTGGGCTCAGGCGAAAAAGAACTATGCCTTGGATGCACCTTTGCGCAAGGTGGTAGCCGATCTGTATGCTGAACAGGGTATTCATCTCCTGGCTGCCTGGCCGGTGTATTTCGGCGGTATTGCTTTAAACACAGAGCCCGTTGCCCCCGGTGATCCGGAAAAATCAAAGGGCATCAAACTGCGGGTCCCACCGATGAAAACTTTCCAGATGCTCGCCGACAACACCGGTTATCTGGGTACTCCCATTCCTTTTTCCGATGCTTTTACCGCAGTGCAGACCGGAGTTGTTGACGGTGTCATCGGTTCAGGGGCAGAGGGTTACTATGCCTCCTTCAGGGACGTAACTAAGTACTATATTCCTTCAAATACGCACTTTGAAGTGTGGTACCTGATTATTAACAAGGAATACTTTGATGATTTAAAAGCTGATCAGCAAAAAGTCCTTACCGATGTTGCTTTGCAATTTGAAGAACGTCGCTGGCAGACGGCTGAAGCGGATCAGGCTGCCAATGAGCAGCGCCTCGCCGAATATGGGGCTGAAATTGTTTCCGTTAGTGATGCGGAAATAGCAGAAATAGCCAATAAAATTCACAAAACTGTGTGGCCTGCTGTTCTCGAAGATGTCGGAGAAGAGTGGGGTCAGGGAGTACTGGATTCGATTGCTGAGTAAGACCAGTCAGCAAACCCGGCTGCTAGCGGCGGCCGGGTTTAACTCTCCCCAATAGGAAAGGTGGCAAAGTCATGAAAAAGATTTTCCATATACTGCTGATGTGTTGGGTACTGTTTGGTGTTCATTTTCAGAATGCCCAGGCAGAGGACGTACGTCCCTGGAAAATAGGACATGTCCGGCCGGCCGGCTCGGTGATAGATCAGGACATTAGAAAATTCATGAACACCGTTTCCAGGGAAACTGCGGGGAAAATATCCTTCGAAATGTATGCCGCAAACAAGCTAGGCGACTACTCGGTGGTTCAGGAAAGAGTAACACTTGGTGAGGTGGAGATGTATCTCGGCCCCTTCGGTACCGCCGTTGATCGAAGATTGTCTCTGTCCTTTACTCCGTTTCTCGTCGAGAACTGGCAAGAGGCCCGTAGGGTGTATGGTGATTCAAGCCCTCTGCGCAAACAGATGGAGAGCTATCTTAAAGATCAGAATATCAAGATTATCGGCGGCTATCCTGTCTATTTCGGCGGGCTTGCTTTAACAGAGAAACCCTTATCACCAGTGGATCCTGATGTCGATAAAAACACCATTATTCGGGTGCCACCGATGCGCAGCTTTGATTTGACGGCACGTGAATTAGGCTATACACCTTATGCTATCACCTGGATGTATGCCAGGATGGGATTAAAAACCGGCATGGTGGGGGGCATCATTGGTGGCGGTGCCGAGGGATATAAAGGACTTCCCTCCATTCGCTTCTATCTGCCGTTGAAGGATCATTTCGAATACTGGTATTTGTATATGAACCTTGATCTCTGGAATGCACTGGCGGAGGAAGAGCAGAAAATTATCAGCTCAGCCGCCGATCTCATGGAAAGACAGCGGTATCTTGTTGCCGAAGAACAGGAACGACAAAGCATAACCGAACTGGCGCAGGCTGGTATCGAAGTTATCGAGATTCCAAGCGAAATGCAGGAGCGAATGCGGGAAAAGGTCAAGCAAAACGTTTGGCCGGTGCTACAGAAAGATATCGGACCACCATTTACCGAAGTTGTACGTTACGCGACGGAAAAGTAACCACGTTTTACATCTTCAGCATTAGCGCAACAGTCCTTGTTGGCAACTCCTCACTGTGGCACTGTTTCCAAACCAAATTCTCTTACCTTACGGTAAAGGGTGGCCCGGGATATTCCAAGATTTCTGGCTGTTCTGGCCATATTGCCGCTCGTTCGCAGAAGCGTGTCCTCAATGAGTTCTCGCTCCATCTGTTTCAGTGTGCCTCCCCTCCTGCGGCTGGCTTGAGAGGATGATGCTTGGATACCTAGGTGTTCTTGCCGCATAGTTCCGTTATTGCAGAGATGCAAGGCACGTTGGATGGTATTTTCCAGCTCTCGGATATTCCCAGGCCAATCATAGTTGAGAAGACAGTCAAGAGCATTACCTGAAAGTCTGCAGTCTGGGCCGTAGCGCTTTATGAAGTGAAGGGCGAGTGTTTCGATATCCTCTGCCACTCTTTCCCGCAGCGGGGGGAGAATGATCTGAATGATGTTCAGCCGGTAAAAGAGATCCTTGCGGAAGCGTTTAAGAGCAATCATTTTTTGCAGATCGACGTGGGTCGCGGCAATGATGCGCGCATCCGTCATGGTGACATTGCTGGCGCCGATTCTCTGCAATTCTCCTGTCTGTAGGACCCTGAGCAATTTGACCTGCATGTCGTGGGGCATATCACCTATTTCATCGAGGAGGAGGGTGCCGCCATTGGCGAGTTCAAACTTGCCAGGTTTTCCTTTTCTGGAAGCGCCTGTAAAGGCACCGTCTACATAGCCGAATAGTTCACTCTCCAGGAGCTCCCCGGGAATAGCTCCGCAATTGATGGGCACGAAGGTCTGGTGGCGACGCTTACCGCCGTTATGAATTGCCTGGGCAAAGAGTTCCTTTCCTGTTCCTGTCTCACCTAAAAGGAGTACAGTGGAATCTGATTTGGCCGCTCGTCTGGCTATTTCCACAGCTTCTAGAAATGATGGAGATTGGCCAATTAAGAGATCGAAGGTGAAAAAGGGTTCCGTCCCTGAGATTCGGTCTGCAAGTTTACGGATGTCGCTGAATTCCTCAAAGACCATGACTGCTCCAAGGAGTTCCTTTTTTCTTGAGACGACGGGCTTGGCGGAACAATAACAGTGAACATCCTCATTTTCCACCTGGAGACACATCTCTCGCTCTTTCCATTTGCCAGGATTTTTCTGCAGTTCTTCTAGATTGATATCGAGACCTTTGAGTACAGATACCGGTTTTCCCTCGAGAAAGTGTTGTTTGAGGATCTGCTTGCCCTTCTGGTTGGTTTTCCAGATACGCATTTCGGTATCCAGCGTTAACAGGCCAGTTTCAGCAGATTCAATAACCCGGTCAAGAAATCCGGCATACAACAGCATTTCTTGATTACGGCGAAGCAGACGCATCTGTTTTTCAATGGAACGGGCAGCCATGGTAATCATGATGAGGGTATGTGGATGAATCATTTTACTGGCGCCCGATACGACGAGAACTCCCTGTAAAGTGCCGTCCTTTCCAAAGATGGGTGCAGCCGAGCTGGTAAAGCCATGGGCACGTTTGCAGTAATGATCCCGGTCATTGAGCTGGATAGAGAACTGTTTCTCAAGACACACACTGATCGCAGAAGTGCCCACATCTCTTTCCGTCCATCGGTAGCCAGGTGCACAGTTACGTTCGGCAAAAAGGATCTTTACCTGCTCACTGCCGGCAAAATGGAGAATGTAACCGTCACGATCGACCAGGGCTACCATGAAATCTTCGGGTGAAAGTAGTTGATAAAATTCTTCGATATGAGCTGTCACCACGCTGAGCAAATCCCTGTTTCTCTGCTTGCGATCCTTGAGCTCAGTAGGTGAGAGCTTTTGCTGATGTTCGTTGCGTTCTTCGCGTGAGATACCATATTGCTCAGAACGTCTGTGGGAAGCGAGAATTTCCTGCTGCATTCTCGCACTGGTGGGGATCACGCCTCTTATCTCGGAATTGTCCATGACGCGCCTCGTTGAAAAAGTGGAGAAAGATTATGTCAAACTATGATACACTTATAGCACGAAAGAGAAGTAAAAGGGAATATAAATATAGCTAGCTGGATATCTGTATTGTTTTGAAACACTTGGTGCCACGGTATCCACATGATGATGCAAGGCCTGCTTGACCATCAGATATTTTTCGATTGATGGGTATCCCGGGAAATCGGTTAATTAAAGGTAAAATCGCAGATCAACGGTGAGTGGTCAGAGAGTTGGATGTTCGGAATGTGGAAGGAGTTAACTTTGAGTTCTTTACTGTGGAGGATAAAATCGAGATGTCGATGTGGTGAGTGGCTCGGGTGCGATGGTGTGCTATTATGGTCGGCGTTTTGTAAACCGGTTGCCGCCAGGAAAAGCTCAATCTCATTGCTGCCCCAGAAGGTGTTGAAATCGCCACCAATAATCACTGGTTTGTCAGCTTCTTTGACCAGCTGATGGAGTCTTTGTAACTGGTATTGGCGGTGCCGATATTTCAGCGAAAGATGGACGATAAAAAAGATCACCGAATCTACTTCGGCTTCGATCACCAGACGCTTGAAACCTTCATCAAAATAATGAAAACTGTGTTTACCAATGTTTTTTCGGGTTAGCAGCGCATTCGATTGTTTGTTGAGGACTGGTACCTTTTTGGCAAAACCATTATTGCCATATTTGGTTTCCACTAAATGTGAGTAGCCTAGACTGTGAGCGATCATTTCCGCCTGGCAGTAACGACCGGTGCGATAGGAGCCGGAGTCTACCTCTACTAGGCCTATTACATCTGGTGTATACACCTTGATGAAATCGATAATTTCATCGAGTTTTCTCTGGGTACTGCGAAAAAAACCGGAATAGGGAAAGGGGATGTGATAGCCGTTGTTGTGGCCGGTGGCGTAACGTATATTATAGAGCAGAAAACGCATGGTACTTCTTCTTTCTATGGGTTAAGCAACTACTTGCAGGTAACACCTGGTGTATAATCAACACAGATTTCATAACCTCGCCATATATGGTAAGGGAGAAAGTCAAGATTATTTCTACCGGAGTGTATACATCTATTTTATTACCGAATCAGACTATATTCATTTTTACGTAGGGATCAATTTATGACCACAATTCGAATTGGCACACGCAAAAGCAAATTGGCGATGTGGCAGACAGAAACCGTTGCCAGTGCTTTGCAAAAAAATGGCATGCAGACCGAGATCACCAGTATGGAGACCAAGGGCGATAAAATACTTGATACCACCATTGCCAAAATCGGCAGCAAAGGCGTCTTCACCGAGGAACTCGAGGAACAGCTTGCCAACGGAGTAACCGATATAGCTGTACACAGCGCCAAAGACATGCAGTCTTCACTGCCTCATGGTTTTGAACTAATTGCTTTTTCTGCCCGGGAAAAGGTCAATGACGTTCTGGTTAGTGAACGCTTTGATCTTGATATCAGCGACAGCAGCAAGAAGATCACCATAGGTACCTCTTCGGTGCGTAGAGTCGCTTTATTAAGACATTTTTTTCCACATGTCCAAACTGTGGATATGCGGGGAAATTTGCAGACCCGAGTTGCTAAAATGCGTAAGGGTGATTGTGATGCCTTAATGCTGGCCTTCGCCGGAGTTAAGAGAATGGGCTATGACAATATGATTATTCATACTTTTCCGGAGTCTACCTTTGTCCCACCGGTTGGACAGGGTTGCATCGCAGTTGAGGCGGCTACTGGCCTGTCTTTTGAAAAACGGCAAATGATACGCCGAAGTATCAACGATCCTGATAGTGAAATCTGTCTCCTGGCAGAGCGGGCTTTTCTCCGGACAATGGAGGGCGGCTGTTCCATCCCCGCTTTTGGACTGGCGACAATTACCGGTGACGAACTTACCTTGACCGGAGGCCTAGCAAGTCTTGACGGTCAGCAGCTCATCACCCATACCGTCAGGGGACCAAGGGAGCAAGCCATAACAATGGGCGAAGCGGTTGGCGAATACGTGCTTGAAAATGGTGGAAAAGAACTGCTGATAGATATCAGAGCTGAACAGGGCTGAGGTGAACAACAAAATAAGATGCAGGAAAAGGGAAAAATCATGAATAACAACCATCCAAATTGTGCAGCATGTTCTTTTCAACTCTCCGTGAGAGCCTGCAAAAATAAAGATGGCAAATATCCCCCAAATTGCCCGACGGTAACTGACGAGGAGGTAAATGCAACTGTTTTGAAGGAATACGCCAGTGAGCCTGTGACCAATTTTGCCAGGCAGGCTTCTTTACAGGAGGAAGCGGGGTATGGCAACAAGGAACAGGGGTATGCCAGACTGCGTCCGCTAAAACCGAGAATCGAGGAGATCTTCGATTTTATTGCCAGGATGAATTATCGCAGAATAGGTATGGCGTTCTGCATCGGTTTGCGCAAAGAAGCAGGCATGGTTGAAAAACTTTTTTCAGCCAAATCACTGGAGCTGGTTTCCGTTATCTGCAAAGTAGGCAGGGTATCCAAGGAGGAATTAGGTATTACAGATAGAGATAAAATAGTCCCTGGCAGTTTTGAGTCCATGTGCAACCCTATCCTCCAGGCAGAAACACTTAACCGTGAGGAGACCGAGTTTAACATTCTCCTGGGACTCTGTGTCGGGCACGATTCGCTGTTTTTTCAATACGCCAAGGCACCTTGCACCGTTCTGGCTGTCAAGGACCGGGTAACCGGACACAATCCGCTGGCAGCAGTCTATACGCTCGATTCCTATTATCGATCATTGAAATAACAGGGAAGCGAAGATAATCGCCAGATTAAGATGAGAATAGAGCGGAAAAGGATGATGTACGACCTAAACATCATCCTATCCAGAAAGGAGTGAACCGATTCGCTGCGTTATCCGGCAGGTGCGTTTGCCACTTGGTTATTTTTTGAAATTGGCCACCAGTTCACGTAGATAATCAAGCCAAGCGTCAAAATTTTCACCGGTTTTAGAAGAAAAGTCGAATATCTGTAAACGGGGATTGAGGTGCAACGCCTCGGCTTTTGCTTCATCCACTGGAAAATCGAAATGTTCCAAAAGGTCTATCTTAGTAATGAGAAAGGTATCTGAGCTGGTAAATGCCTTGGGATATTTCACCGGTTTATCCGGTCCCTCCGGAACGGAAACCAACACTATGCGGTAATGTTCGCCCAGGTCAAAACTGGTTGGGCAGACCAGATTGCCGACGTTTTCAATGAAGAGAAGATCCAACTTGTCGCCGCCCGGCTCTTTTTGAAGCCGGTGGAATCCTTTGTGAGTCATGGCCGCATCGAGATGACATGCTCCGCCGGTGGTAAGCTGAACCACAGGAACACCCTTGGCGCGGATACGATCAGCGTCACGCTCGGTTTCGATATCTCCCTCAATTACTCCGATACGGAATTCAGCTCCGATTGCTTCGATAGTGTGCTCAAGAAGAGTAGTTTTGCCTGAACCCGGGCTGCTGATAAGGTTGATGGCAACAGCACCCATCTTCTCAAAATGCTCTCGATTCGTTTTGGCAATGGACTCGTTGGCGGCAAAAAGGCTTTCATTGACATCCACCGTTTTTGTATGGGTATCCTCTTCAACCGGGGAGGCACATCCGCATGAATCACACATGTTGGTATCCTTATTTTGTTAATGAGTAATGAGTAAGAGCCTTGGCCATAGTGTTGCCGACACAATGAAATATTTGTCCAGCTGTCGAATTACGGGCCAGGCGAATAAATTAATCGCAAAGAAATGGAGCTATTCCATTTCCACCTTTTGTAAAATAAGCTCGTCACCACCTTCGGCAATCAGAAAGCTATCCCCGCATTGCGTGCAGCAGTCTGGTCTTTGATTGCCGCTTTCATGAGCAGTATTACAACTAGTACAGCGATATATGACCGAGGTTGAATTGATAATGAGTTCGGCATCCCGCAACAATTCATCTTCCTTGGAAAGAATGTCAAAACCAAATCTGAAGCTATCCTCAACGACTCCAGATAGCGGACCGATCTCCATGGTCACGGTAACGACTTTGGTCATATTATTTTGTCTGGCCAACTCAGCGAGCTGTTGAAAAAGCCCTTGTACCAGAGAGATCTCATGCATCGGCTACCTCATTCAGCCGGGTCTTTTCTGCTGTATTGTATACCGAGTTTATCCAGACGTGCCAATACTTTTTCAGCAATTTCAGGTACTCTTGGTGCAACGGCATCAGAGAGTTCAAGCGACGTATCTAAATCCTTGGGAACAACGCAATAGAATTCAACACATTCCGGGGCAGCATCGCGAAGTTTACAAATTTCCAAGATTTCCAGAAGGCCAAGCTGGTGCGGCGACATTTTTGTCTGGATGTTGCCAAGTTTTACATCCTCTGTGCTGTAATAGTGCATTGAACCAGGTTCTGCCTCGATATCTACTACATCAATGACAAAAACAGGATCGCATTCCTCAAGAAAAGGCGAGAGGTAGATTCCGGCGGTGCCGGCGTCCTTGATTAACACATTTTCGGGGAAAACATAGTTGTCTTCGAGATAACGCACGGTGTGGATACCGAATCCTTCATCACCGCAGATGAGATTTCCAATACCGACTATGCCAACTTTTTTTTCTGTGCTATCCATGATGTTGTATTTACCGAGATATTCTCAGATTCCTTTTGGGTTTACGATTAGTTTAAGAGATGTCTTCCTTTTTTATTCAGCCAGAATTTTAACGCTGTAGTCACAACGCAAAACCTCAGCAGATTCTCGGCAGGGGTTCACCATGAAGAGGGGTGACCACCCGGGAGCCGCCAATGGGAGTGTTGATCACTACTCGTCCCGGTTTTCCGTTTTTTAGTTTACCGATAATCTGAGCGTCTTTGCCTTCCGGGCAGCTGTGCATGATTTCAAGGGCTCTGGCGGTGGCGGCCTCGCTGACCACAACCAGGCACTTGCCTTCGTTGGCCAGATATAAAGGTTCAAGGCCGAGGATTTCGCAGGCGGTCCTCACCTCTGGAGTTACTGGCAGGTCCTCTTCTTTTATCTCTATACTCAGCTTGCTGTTTGCTGCTATTTCATTGAGTGAAGTTGCTACTCCGCCCCGGGTGGGGTCACGCATGGTGTGGATATCTTCCGGCAACTCTTTTAAGAGCGTTGCCACCATGTTGTGCAGGGCCATGGTATCGCTTTCCAGCTTTCCCTCCATTGATATACCGGCACGTCTGGTCATGATGGTGATGCCATGATCACCCATGGTGCCTGAGAGAATAACGTTGTCTTCCGCTTTGGCATTCAGAGAGGAAATATCGATACCATCGGCAACCACGCCGATGCCGGAGGTGTTAATGAATATTTTATCTCCTTTGCCACGTGGCACTACTTTTGTGTCGCCGGTGACAATGGGTACCCCACTTGTCTTTGAGGCCTCACTAATCGAGATTATGATTTTCTCAAGATCCTCGATATCCATGCCCTCTTCAAGAATAAGTCCGAGACTCAGACAGATTGGTTTAGCTCCGCGCATGGCCAGGTCGTTGATGGTACCATGCACCGCCAGTTTACCAATGTCTCCGCCGGGAAAAAAGATGGGATCGACAACATAGCTGTCGGTTGAGAATGCCAGGCGACCCTGCTGATTTTCCAGAATGGCACTGTCTTCAAGTCCACGAAGAATAGGGTTATCCAGATGTTTAAGAAAAAGACTGCTGATTAGCTCCTGACTGGCCATTCCACCGCTGCCATGGTCAAGAAGGATTTTATGCTCAGACATAGATATAGTTTCTAATTAGGTTTGGCTAGCAGTTTATGGGGCTCCGACCCTGTTGATCAACGTGATTATCTGCCATACTTGTGGTAGGCAGCACAGGTACCCTCACTGGAGACCATGCATGGGCCGATGGGCTTTGCAGGTGTGCACCGGGTGTCGAACAGCGGACACTCGGGTGGGGTGGATTTGCCTTTGAGAATTTCACCACACATACATCCCTTGGCTTCCTCGGCTTCGGGGATTGTAATGTCGAGCCGCTTTTCCGCATCAAAATGGCTGTATTCCTCACGGATTTTAAGACCGCTTTGTGGAATGACTCCCAAGCCACGCCAGTCCATGTCAGTCGGTTCGAAAATCGTTTCCACCATTTTCTGGGCGCGTGGATTACCGTCCCAGGATACTGCTCTCGGGTAGGTGTTTTCTACAGCTCTTTTTCCTGAAGCTATCTGGCGAGCCAGCAGGATAAGGCCGTTGAGCAGATCGGTGGTTTCAAAACCGGCGACTACGCAGGCAAGCTCATATTCGTCGACCAATGGCTGGTATGCGCCCGCACCGATAATGCTTGATACATGACCGGGACAGAGCAGACCATCAATCTGCAGTTCCGGATCGTTGAGCAGGGCAATCAGCGGTGGCGGCATTACTTTTTGGGTAGAGAAGACCATGAAATTGTCTATATTCCTGGTCTTGGCAGCCATGATGGTAGCAGCAATGCCCGGTGTCGTCGTTTCAAAACCAACACCGAGAAACACAATTCTATCGTCCGGGTTGTTCACGGCAAGCTCAAGGGCATCCATGGGCGAATAGACAATGTCAACCTTTGCCCCACGACTGCTGGCGTTGGCAAGTGAGCCGTTACTGCCGGGAACCCTGAAAAGATCGCCGAATATGGCTACTCTGACCCCTGGCATATCGGCCATGGCAATAAACGCATCCATGTGCGGGGCAGACGTTACACAAACAGGGCAACCCGGGCCGGAGATGAGTTCAAAACTTTCCGGCAGGATGGAGCGGATGCCATTACGGAAGATAGCCATGGTGTGTGAACCGCAAACCTCCATAACCCGTAGTGGTTTGGTTACGGATTTTTCAAGTTCCACCAGCAACGGTTTGGCGAGACTGCTGTCTCGAAATTCATCAACAAACTTCATATATACACCGTGTCAGCGAAGAAGTTCTTCGGGCATTCCTTCGGCCATTTTCCGAATGAGCTCAATGTTGGCCTTTGCCTCTTTTTCTTCCAGAGTATGGATGGCAAACCCCGCGTGAATTATGACGTAATCACCTATATTCGGCCATCTGTCAACTACATCGAGTCGTATTTCCTTGCTTATGCCATCGGAGTCGACGGTGGCAATCTGCGAAGTGGTAAAATCGTCCGGGTCACCTTTTACTTCAGTTACCCGCATTGGTATCGCGAGACACATGTTGTAAACCTCCTATAATTATCTGGCCAAAGGATATCCCGCCATCGTTTACCGGTATTTTGGCACCGGTATAGACGTGGAGGTTTGCCTTCTCCAGAACGTAAAACAACCCCTCCAGTAACAGACGATTCTGCATACAACCACCGGAGAGGACAATTTTATTTATACCATAAAGCGTGGAGAACTTTATGACAAGCTTGGCTATGGAACAGATGAGTTCAGCATGAAAATGTCGAGCTATCTGGTTCGCACCGATTCCTTTGGCGGTTTCGGCGAGGACCATTTTAACAAATTTACTGGATTTTATCTTTCCTTTCCGGTCCGAGAATGATAAAAATGGTGATTGTTCCTCGGTCATGATCGTATCGAGCACTGTCAGCCAACTTGAAGGTAATTTCCTAGAAGCCAAAGCTTCCAGTTCCATAGCGGCGTGTCCTTCATAATCACAGCGCAGACGCAGGTTGAGAAGAGCAGCAACTGCATCGAAGAGTCGGCCGCAGCTCGATGTTAACGGTGTATTGAAACCATTTTCCATCATGTCGACCAATATCTCCCTTTGCGCTTCACTGACTGTTTGTAATAACCCCGGAAGATTCCTCTCGAGCAGGGCGTCCCGGCCATATATCTGATAAAGCCCAGCAAGTGCCATGCGCCAAGGTTCCTCGGCGGCCCGATCTCCGCCAGGAAGAGGCAGTTGCTCAAGATGTCCCAAACGTTCGAAATCTGTTAATCGACTCAGCAGGATTTCTCCACCCCAGATAGTGCCGTCATTGCCATACCCTGTGCCATCAAGGATAACGGCAAGAACGGGTCCTTCAAGGTGGTGTTCAGCCATCACGGCCACCGCATGAGCATGATGATGCTGTACTTGATATACGGTCGAACCATGCTCGTCAGCATACCGCGAGCTTAAATAATCGGGATGCAGATCACGAATGTAAGCCTCTGGTTCAATCTCAAAGACCTGCTGATGATGTTTGATCGATTCTGTATAGAATTCATAGGATTCGAGATTAAACAGATCACCGATATGTTGGCTGAGAAAAGCCTGATTCCGGCGGCCAAGACAAAAGGTGGATTTCAATCCACCGCCGCAACCGAGAACCTGCGGAAGCTGATTGGCAAGCGTCACGGGTGATGGCGTGAACCCCCTGGCCCTGCGGATGAGACGCATGTCGTTGTGCATTTTCCTGGTCACGGAGTCGTCGACACGGGTGAGAATTTCCCGGTTATGCAACAGAAAATAGTCTGCTATACCGTTAAGTTGTGAGATAGCGTCTGCATTTGTGGTGCAGATTGGTTGACCACTGTAGTTGCCGCTGGTCATCACCAAGACGGCAGGACAGTCAGGAGTGGCAAAGAGCAAATGGTGAAGCGGGGTGTAGGGCAGCATTATCCCTACTTCCGTAACACCTGGATGAAGGTTCTCAGCAAGCGGTCCTTTTTCTTTTTTGCGGAGAAGAACAATAGGATGCTGGGGACTGTTCAATGCCTTACGTTCGGTTGAACTGAGATGGCACAGCGTCGCCACGGTATCAAGATCACGAACCATAATAGCGAGTGGTTTCGATGGCCTGTTCTTGCGTTGGCGTAGTAGCGCCACGCTGTTTTCACTGCAGCCGTCGGCCGCAAGATGAAAACCACCGAGTCCGCGGATGGCAACGATGTTACCCTGCCTAAGAGCATTAACAGCCTCAGTCACCGGACTGTCGCAGGGCAGGAGTGCACCGTGGCTATTGTGCCAACTTAGCTGGGGTCCGCAATCTGGGCAGGCATTGGGTTGGGCATGAAAGCGACGGTTGGTCGGGTCTTCGTATTCCTCCTGACAAGCTGGGCACATCGGGAAGACGTTCATCGAAGTTTTTGGACGATCATAGGGAATCGTCTCAATGATGGTGAAACGGGGACCGCAGTTGGTGCAATTAATAAAGGGATATTGGTATCTTCTGTCCCTGGGTGAGAGCAACTCTTTCAGACAGTCGTCGCATAGAGCAATGTCTGGTGGGATGGCCGTATTTGCCGATGCTGCAGAAGCGCTTTGCTGAATGGAAAAAGCGGATTGGCTGATCTGGGCAGCATCGATTGGAGTGCTGTCAATGGAGAGAATTTCCGCAAGCGGTGGTGCCTCGGTTTTGATACGGGCGATGAAACTGTCCAGTCTGCTTTGTTCTGCGGCAGCCTGAATAAAAACTCCGGCACTGTTGTTGCTCACAGTGCCGGAGATTTCGAGATGTTTTGCTAAGTTGTAAATAAAGGGGCGAAAACCGACGCCCTGGACTGTGCCCTGGATCTGGAGCTCGACCCCCTTAATTTCAGACTTGTTTTTCTTTGAATTTGTCACCAGTAAAGATGGAAGAAACGAGTCCTTCCGGCTCTTTTAAATCATTCCAGATAACCAGATAGATATGAATGAATGCAAAAATCATAAACCACCACATGAGCAGATGATGGATAAACCTGGCATTCTGCTGGCTATTGAAAATAGTTACGCCGATCACCTCCCAGTTGGCAACTTCTGGAAATAGCAGGTAGAAGCCACTGACCAGTTGAAAAACGGCGGCGACGATGGTGATTACATAGGTAAGACCAGCCAGAACATTGTGACCCAGACGCGGATAATGTTCATCGCGGATATAGGCATAGCTCAAAATGGTCTTGTAGAGGTTTCTGATGTTTCGACCGGTGATCGGTAGAGCATCGGTAATTCTTTCCTGGGCATTGCCAAAGATGTAGAGAAATATCCGGGCGATTACGGCCGCAGTAAAGACATATCCGGCAACAAAGTGAATATAACGCATCCAGGTCATCCCGTAGGTCATACTCCCTTCCTGCATCGTGTTTGTCCAGGGACTATTAATATAAAACCCTGTTACCACTAAGGCAATGATCGACAGAGCGAATGCCCAGTGGTAGAGCCGGAGCAGGACGCTCCAGCAATATTTCTTTTCGTACAGCATAATTACCTCCTTGCGGTTTGATCCGGATAAAAAGGGTGTATTTCAGCCTAGAGAGCTTTTACTTTAACAACCTCTTTTCCTTCCGGATCCAGCATATGAACTGCACAGGCAATACATGGGTCGAAAGAATG
>JASJDT010000099.1 GCA_030065655.1 Desulfocapsaceae bacterium
AAAATATTTTTTAATTATATCAACATATTAATTGTTTTTCTTCAAAAAAAAGTAATCCACCCTGATCTTATGCGCTCGTTGTGAGAAAAATGTGGGATCCGTTCGATAGAATCAACATATATACACCAAAAAAAACACAGCAAAAGCATAAGTGATGCTTAATCGGCAATTTTGGGGGGCAATATAATGAAAAGCAGTAATGGAAAAAAACATGAACGGATCGTGGTTATCTGTGCCTACTGTCAGAAGAGTCTCCAGGGCCAGGAACTGTGGGAGAGGGATTCGCAGGAAACAGCGGAAATGGCGAAAGCAACCATCAGTCATGGTATCTGTCCAGATTGTCTGCTGGAACATTTCCCTAACGAATATCTGATCATTCAGGAAGAAAGGCGGGTGCGCATAAAGAAACTTTTTGAAGAGGGTTTCAAGAATTTTTATGGGCATCTGGCCAAATAGATAATTTTAAGTGATCTGGACTGAGAGAAGAACATACAGCATCGTTTGAAGAGCAGCAGGATTGGCGGACCTGCTGCTGCAGAGGGAAACGAGACAACGGAGGGGTGCGAAATGGTTACTTTTTCACAGGCTGAATGGATCGTAGGTTTATGGCTGTTGCCAACAGTGCTTTTCATCGTCTTACCTTTGACGATATTGGTTGCAGCAGGGATTGTAAAACTTTTCATGAAGGCAGGGGAAAAGAGCAGGGCCTTGCGGGAACGGCATCGGGAGAGCACGCAAGAATCTGCTCAACAAATGATGGAGCCCAGCGCAGCTAACTGAGGCTAACAACAACACCAACCAGCGGAAAGAAACCGGTAAGGCCATATCAACCATGCTTTCTTTCCTGTCAAGGCAGAGCTACCTCTCCCGGGCTCTGCCTTTTTTTAGTGAATGGTTTCGATCTGCTGTTATCCGCTCCATCCGCTATATTGATAAGGTATCATTTGACAGGGCTGCACAGAGGTGCAACAATGGTAAGGGAGTGAGAAAAAAGATGTTGACAGTAGCGGGCGGGTTGGCTATATTCCCGGCTTGCTAAAGCGTTCCGAGCCTGATTTTGGAACCCGAATTTAGGGACGGGACATGAGCAATCCTCGGTAGCTCAGTTGGTAGAGCAGGTGGCTGTTAACCACCCTGTCGGCGGTTCGAGTCCGTCCCGGGGAGCCAGATCCAACCGCTGCAGAAGGCAGCGTTTACCATATAATTCCCCGAAGGTTTCGGCCTTCGGGGTTTTTCATTTGAGCTCATATTTGTCTGCATACCCACGCGGCGTCACCATCTTACCCCTCCAAACGTAGCTCTGCGAGTTACCAATGATCACCGTGGACTGCATGTTGATCTCAGCCTCGAGCATTTCAGCCAGGGTAGTAACCACCACGGTTTCGTGTTTACGGGTGGCAGCGCCGACAATACCTACAGGGGTCTTCGTATCACGATGTTCCAGAAAAATATCCCTGGCCCTGACGATCTGTTCCGTACGCTTTTTGGATTTGGGATTATATATAGCGGTGACAAAATCGGCCATGGCAGCGGCTGTCAGTCTTTTTTCGATGAGTGGCCAGGGAGTAAGCAGGTCTGAGAGACTAATAGCAGCAAAATCATGCATCAATGGTGCCCCGAGCCTGGCAGCGCACCCGTTCACCGCAGCAATGCCGGGAACGACCTCGATTGCGCATTCACAGTCCAGGTCTCTGGCCATTTCAAAAACCAGGCCGGCCATGGCGTATATGCCTGGATCGCCTCCTGAAACAAGGGCAACCGTCTTTCCAGTTGAGGCAAGCTCTAACGACTGGCGGCAGCGCTCCACCTCCTTCATCATTTCGGAAGAAACAACTTCTTTGCCTTGCAAGTAATCTTTAATCAGTTCCAGGTAGGGGCGATAGCCGATGATTATTTCGGCATCTTGCAGCGCCTGTGAAGCTGCCGGAGTTAGATGTTCAAGTGCTCCAGGACCTGTGCCGACAACGTACAGGGTGCCTTGGCCACTGCCATGGTTACGTTCTGCCATTTGCGTTTCCTACTGAGTAAAATTGTAGTCTGGGCGCTTAAAAGCGCCGTGGGTTCTGCCACTCCCTGGGCTCCGACAGCTTTAAGAGCGGCGCTGGAGACGGCGACATTGGCCACCGTGTTGATTTCATCACGATCGAAAAAAGCGATTGGCCAGCTATTATCTTTAGCAAAATGAAGCAACCCCTTTTCATCGTTCTTGGCATCAATTGAAGCAAGATTTCTGATGGCCAAAGTGGAAAAGCCAAGATCTGCAAAAAGTTCCTCAAGCGCCTCGGCAAACTCTTCGGCGGGTGTACCACGATTGCAGCCCACGCCAACCACCAGATTGTTGGGATGGAGAACAGGGCCATCATCGGTCAATGACCGATGGCTGATGGCAAGATCAGCCTCGTCGAGATTTTCCACCTTTATAAGCCCAGGAGGCAAGGCTTCTATTTCCACCTCGCTGAAAATCTTCAATCTGCCGGTATTGACCAGGATGCTGCTGGCCCTGGTCAATATGTCCCGATCGTTATACCGAAGATCCTGAGCCTTGGCCCAGAGATCAAGGGGAGCAAGTTCAAGGGTGTCCGAAGCAGTGGTAATCACCGCCTGGCCGCCGGTTAAATCGGCGACTTTTCGGGCAAGGGCGTTGCCGCCGCCAAGATGCCCTGAGAGTAGACTGATGACATGGCATCCCTTCTCATCCAGTCCAATCACGGCCGGGTCATGCTCCTTATCATTCAGGAGCGGGGCAATTGAACGGATAGTGATACCAGTGGCCATGATAGCGATAAAGCCATCATACTTCTGCCAGTTATTCCGGAAGGTTTGGGCTATGTTCTTATCGACCGGAATTATCCGGCAGTTAGCAAGGCGATCTGCGATGGTGGCAGCGAGTTTCCGGCCGCCTGTGGTCAGCGCCAGTATGCCGATGTTCATGAATCGCTTCCCCGGCGATATTCGTGGCTGAAGGTTTTATCATAGAGTTTGGAGAGTGACGGCGGCTCTCCCTTGGCCAACACTTCACCCACGGCAATGATGGCGGTTTTACGGATGCCTGCCTCTTTGACCTTTTCGCCGATGTCGGCAAGGGTTCCGCGGATGTGCCGTTCCTCGGGCCAGCTAACCTTTTCGACCACCACCACAGGAGTATCGGCCGGGTACCCTCCTTCATAGAGATCCTCCACCACCTCTTCGATCATCGAGATGCTTAGAAGAATCAGCATGGTTGCCTGATGAGCAGCCAGTAACGGCAGCGCCTCATTTTTCGGCACCGGCGTCCGTCCAGCCCGCCTGGTAATGATGACGGTCTGGGAGATATCCGGTAAGGTGAGCTCGGTGGACAGAGCTGCGGCCGTCGCAGTAGCCGAACTAACGCCAGGAATAACCCGACATGGAATCTTCTGTTTATCAAGAGCTGCTATCTGTTCATTGATAGCTCCGTAGATGGCAGGATCACCCGTATGTAATCGCACAACCTTCAGCCCCTTTCGCCAGGAACGCATCAGGATGTCGAGGACTTCATCGAGGTTGAGTCCGGCAGAGTTATGGATTTCCGCACTTACCCCTTCCAGCAGCGCTTGAGGGACCAGGCTGCCGGTGTAGACGACCACATCGGCCTCTTCCAGGAGACGTTTACCCTTGACCGTGATCAACTCGGGATCTCCGGGACCGGCGCCGACGAAATGGATTGGCAAGCTCATTGTTTCCTCACAATCATGGTGGAAAAATAGTGGATTCCTTCAGTGGCAGCCGCCTTCAGATCGTGTCGGATACGCTGGTCCTGCAGGCTGGTCTTTTCAACTAGCACGGTGCTATCCAAAAGCTCGAGTTCTTCGAGAATGGTGATCAGCTTTTCCATTACCCGGTGCACCTTCATTAGGACGATGCAGTCAAAATCGCTTAGTATCCTCTTAAGTTTGTCATCTTCGAAGGTTGCCGGAATCACCACCATGCGTTCGTTGCCAAGACAAAGGGGTACTCCGGCGGCAGCCGAGGTGGCACCGATTGCCGATACCCCGGGAATGATTTCGAAGCTCATATCCTTAACGACTTCCATCAGGGTGGTGAAGATGTAGAACCCGGTGCTGTAAATCGCCGGGTCGCCAAGGGTGGGAAAGGCGACATCGCGGCCGTTTTCCAGGTGTTCAGCGATGATGGCGGCTGCTTCCCGCCAGGCCCTCTCCACTTCAGGGTCGGCCGGTTTTCCGGCATGGACTTTTTTCATGGGAAAGTGATGGGTGAGCACTTCTTTCTCTTCACCGTTAATCACCCCCGAGGCAATGCTCAGTGCCGTACTGCAGCCGTGTTTGTGGGCGGCGGGAGCCAGCCATACCGGGCTCTTTTTCAATACGCGTACCGCTTTGAGGGTCATCAGTTCGGGATCACCCGGACCGACACCTACAATATAGAACTGTCCCTTCATTTTCTTCCCACCATAATGGTAATAGGATTGAAACGCTGCGGGCCGTCGGGCCCCGTTCTACTCACCTCTATTCGTGCACGTTCCACTCGCATTCCCTGCATTTCCAGGAACTCTGGTGCCTGAAGGCGAGTTGTTTCAGTTACCGCGTTCACCACGATTCTGCCATCAGCCTTCAGCTTGGCGGCGGCACCTGTGATTATATTCTCTAGTTCACCGCCGCTACCGCCAATGAAGACCCGATCAGGCGCAGGTAAATCAGTCAGATGTTTGCTGGCCATCCCTTTGATCGGGACGATATTGAACAGGCCGAATTTACGTACATTGGCCAAAATATTCTGAAACTCTTTCTCTTTTCGCTCCACTATGTAGACGGAGAGCAAAGGGTGCATGGCTGCAGCTTCGATGGAGATGGAACCGCTGCCGCCACCGATGTCCCAGAGAACACCTTTGCGCGGTAGAGCCAGCCGGTGCAGGCTTGCTGCCCGGACCTCATCCTTAGTGATCAGCCCTCTGCTGTGGATAATTACATCCTCCGTCAAGCCAAAGGTGGGGCGCTCCGGTAGATTAGGAATGGTCAGGCAGACCACATTGAGCTCGCTGAAGCTTTTCTTGCCAATCTCTTCAAGACAGCCGCTGGAGATTCTCTCTTCAGCCATGCCGATATTTTCGGCAATATGCATTCTAAGCCCATTGGTGATCTGTTCATCGCCAATCGACTGAAGATAGGCGAGTAATTTTTGGGCAATGGTGTCCGGGTTGTTGACTTTATCTGTGAAGACAAAGGTTTTCGGGCTGCCGAGCAGCAGACCTGCGAGATTCTCAGCCTGTCGTCCATGCAGACTGACCACGGCGGCATCGCTCCAGGTCATCTTGAAGCTGGCAAAGGCCTCTTGTAGCGAGGAGAGCGCCGGGTAGATTCGTACACTGTCATTGCCAAAATGATCGATGAGTTTACCGCCTATTCCGTAAAAAAGCGGATCTCCACTGGCTAGAATGGCAACGTTGCCCTGAGCAAGAACCTCTTCGATATTGGTGAATGCCTTCTGTATGGGCGTTATTGGGATAATCTTTACGGGGACATCCTCAAGGTGCGCAGCCAACCGTGTCGAAGCAACGATGAGGGAGCATTTTCGCAGCAGTGTAAGCTGCTCCTGCCGGATCCCAAAACTGTCCACCCCGATGAGGAATATCTCAGACATGCTCCATCACCTTTGCCTTGGCATCAACGAGATAGACCCTGACTTCCTTATTTGATACCTGTCGGCCATAATCTCGGGCCTTTTTACAGACGCCGCGAACGATATCCTGCCTGCCCGCTTCTTCGAGATGACCATACATTTCCCGGGCGGTGTTGGCTCCCTGGAGCTTGCCAAGAAGTTCATCATCTACGCCAAACTCTTCAAGCATAGCCGCCCCAGCCTTGACCTCCAAAACACCGTGGCGCACATGGGTTTGGGGTATCTGCATGGCTGCCTTCATTATCTTGGCCCACATACCTGCCAGATGAATGGTGGCAAACCCCTTCTCTGCAGCTGTACGTAGAGAAAATTCGAGATAATCACCCATCATGGCATAGGCTTCAACGGGAAGTTTGAGACGACTTTGCGCCCCTTTTTCCGAGGTCCTTCCTGTAGAAAGGACAATGTCATCGAGCCCCGCTTCACGGGCAACGTTCATGGAAGTTTCAATGGTTGCCTTCCAGGCATCGGCGGATACCGGTCGGACGATGCCGGTGGTACCGAGAATAGACAGCCCGCCCAGGATGCCCAACCGCTGATTCAGGGTTTTTTCTGCAAGTTCCTCACCTCTGGGGATCGATATGGTCACCAGCACGTTTTTAACACTTTCCACCTCGCGGACAGCCTGATGGATCATCTGTCTGGGCACTGGATTAATGGCCGGTTCACCAACGCTAACCGCCAGTCCCGGTTTGGTAACCCTGCCCACGCCAGAACCGGCACGAAGAGAAATGTTATCCATTTTGATGATATCCATACTCTCAGGTTGATCGGTCCCTATTTTGACCGTGGCGACGATTTCTGCATGGTTGGTGACATCCGGGTCATCTCCTGCATCCTTGATAATTGAAGCTATCCCGCTGTCTTTCGTCACTTCTGCCTGGTGTACCTTGAAACTGTGTTTGCTGCCATCGGGAAAGATCAGTTCCACCGTCTTTGGAGCTTTCCCCGATTGGGCCGCTATGGCCGCCGCTTTGGCTGCCGCCGCTGCGCAGGCTCCGGTGGTATATCCGCTTCTAAGCCTCTTTGCCATTTCCTTCCTGTTCAGCCGCCAGACGGATGAGAGCATTGACGATGGCTGCCGCCACCGGACTGCCGCCTTTACGTCCAAGGCTGGTAATATGGGGCAGACCGCTTTCGCTGAGCAATTCTTTAGATTCAGCCGCATTGACAAAACCTACCGGAACTCCGATGATTAGCGGGCAGGCTGCCGGCCGTCCATCAGCAAACATAGCCAGAATCTTCAGGAGAGCGGTCGGGGCATTACCAATGGCCACGATACCTGTGTTTTCCTGCATTCCTATTTCGATGGCCATCTCCGCTCTGGTCGTCTTTGCGACTTTGGCTTTGTTCGCCACTTCTGAATCACCGATATAGCAGATCACTTGGTTGTCCCATTGCTGCAGCAGTGGTTTACTGATTCCCGTTGCGACCATGTTTACATCGGTGAGGATATTTTTCCCCTCCCGCAGGGCTTTGATGGCGAGGGTGATAGCATCAGCCGAGAATCTCATATTGTCGGCAAAGGAAAAATCACCGGTGGCATGAATGACCCGCTGCACCACCTTGAAGCTTGGCTGGTCAAACTCATGCGGACCCAGTTCGGCTTCAATCATGCGGAAGCTTTCGGCCTCGATTTCCTGCGGTCCTATCTTTTTGATGCTCGCTGGCATAATTATTCCTTTTTGGCAGAAGAACAGAAGTGGATAAAATTGCGTGCCGCCTCCGGGTTAAAACCGAAGTGCAGGTGCATGTAACCGCCCAAAGTGTTTTTGTACCGATAGCCTTCGGTGGCGCCGTTGTCCAAATTATAAACGCACTCGCTGGAATCACTCAGCGGTTCTATGTTGGAGTAATGAAATTCATGGCCGCGCAGCACGGTTCCGGCAGGGCCGAAAAAGCTGGGCGTACGAGTGGTGATTTCCCGGTAACCAAGGCTAGCCCGTTTGGTCTGCATGGCGGCCTGGGTTGGAAAGACTCCGGCCAGCTCATGAAAATTGGTGTCGAGATCGGTAATGCCTCTGGTGAGATACATGAATCCGCCACATTCGGCATAGATGGGCTTACCATCCTCAGCCCAGGTACTAATTTCTTGGAGCAGTGAGTGGTTTCGGCTGAGCACCTCTCCATAGAGTTCGGGATAACCGCCGCCCAGGTAGATAGCGTCGATTCCGTCTGGCAGATGAGCATCTTCCAGCGGACTGAAAAAGCAGATTTCCGCCCCCGCCTTTCGGAGCAAATCGAAGTTGTCCTCGTAATAAAAACAGAAGGCCTTGTCACGGGCTACTCCCAGACGAACTTTGGGGACAACTGACAGTGTGTGAGGTTCAAGGGGCTGACCCGATGAGTCAGATATATTGGCAATAGTCAGCAGCCTGTCCATATCGATATGCTCTATGATGGAATGGGCAAGAGCATCTATTTTATCTGCAGTGATCGGGGATTCTTCACCCATGTGCAGGCCAAGATGCCGGCTGGGAATGGAGAAGTCAAGGGTACGCGGCAGATAGCCCAGGACTTCAGCCCGGCAGTACTTTTCGATGGCTGTACGCACCAGGTGATAGTGACGGCTGCTGCCCACCATATTGAGAATCACTCCCTGCGGTTTGATATCAGGGTCGAGTGTTTCAAAGCCTTTGAGCACAGCGGCGCCGCTTTCAGCGGCGGAGCGTACATCGAGAACCAAAATGAGTGGGATTCCCAAAGCTTTGGCAAGAGCTGCGCTGGAGGCCGGCCCACCGTCAAACATACCCATGACTCCCTCGACCACAGCGATGTCGCAATCATCAGCATGACGCAGAAAACATTCCTTGGTAAAGCTCTCGCCCATCATCCAGAGATCGAGGTTGCGCGAGGTGGAACCGGTGACAAGACGATGCAGGCTGGGATCAATAAAGTCGGGTCCGCATTTGAAAGGCACCAGCGAGTGACCAAGTTTTTTCAAGGCAGCCATCATGCCAAGGGTAACGGTGGTTTTACCAGAACCGCTATGCGTGCCGGCTATAAGGATAGCTCGTCTGCTCACTGGCCACCTCTATGTTCGGCTATTTTCTGAGGATAGAGACGTCGGTGCAGCTCGGTGATCCCTTCGATGAGGCGCATGGTCGGCCGGGAAACCAGATGTTCGTCTATCAAAACGATATTGCCTTGGCGCACTGCCTTGATAGCTTGAAATCCCGTTTCATTTTTGATGTCTTGAACGGTGATTGGATTCATCCTGCCCTGCTGGGCAACGAATACATCGATCTCCTGAGCATGAGCGAGAATCCGCTCCTTGGAGTAGGCGGCAATGTTGGTGTTGCGCACTTGCATGGCATCCGTTGCGACATTACGCCCGCCTGCCTGCTTCAGGGCAAACAAGGCGATGGAGCTGGGGGCGAAGGTTTTCATCTTGCGGTGGATCGACTCAAAATAGACTCCAGGGCGTTCAGCTTCTGGGATTTTGGCAACACGCTCCTGTATTGTTGATAGCCTGGTTGAAAATTGTTTTATCATCGCTTCGGCTTGATTCCGGCGCCCGCTCAGTCTGCCGAGTTCACGCCAATAGGGGAAGATTTCCTCCACCGAAGTGGGCTGCAACGAAACCACCGCAATTCCTGCCTCACGCAGCTTATCCATAAGAGCCGGGTAGGATCGCTCGATCATCGGCCGCACCAGCACCAGATCGGGCCTGGCGGCAATGAAGCGTTCGGGGTCCTCTCTGTAGGAGTATCGCTTTTTATTAAGAATATGCTCAGGGTAATTGTCCGATGGCGAGATGCCCACCAGTTGATCGTCAGCCCCCATACTTACCAGGTTTTCTGTATGGGCAGAGTAGAGTGAAATTATACGAGTATAAACCTTGGTTGTGTCCTGCTCATTTTTATCCGACGCCATTACCATTTTGCTTGATAGTAGCGGTACAAGAAAAAGGGCAAGTGTCACCAAAGCCCAGCATATTTTCTGAGCCAGTGAACATTGCAAATAATATTCTTTTCCAAGCGTTTGCATAGTTATCCCAGGGCGCTCATGGTGAACGTGTAGTAGCAGAAGCCGATGATAACAACGCACATTGCCCTCACCACCTGGCTGACCGTCACCAATTCCAGCGCCAGACGCGGCGGGAAGATTCCCATATAGTAGGGGAGTTGATGACGCAATGCCCGTATCGGTGCTGCCAGAATATTTCCGGCTAAGAGCGCCAGCACAACTTCTTTAATTTCAAGGCTATTGTTGGCCAGCAGCGCGGAGGCAGCAGCCAGTCCTGCTGAAAACTCTGCAGTCACATGCAAAACGACGATACCCAGGCTCTGCGGCGGTAGCCAACTCAGCAACCAGGTCGAGGCGAAAGCATCTTCGAGACGATCAAATATACCGTAGCGGCTCAGCAAGAAAAAAATAACATACACCGGCACCATGAACATGGTAATCTTTTTCATCCGTTTCTTGAGCCGTTTGACGCTTTTATCCAAAGCGGAACGCAGCGTGATCCTTGTCTTTTCTTTTTCGGCTAGCAGGACGGGCGATTCGGGCTTTGCCAGAACCACTCGACTGACCATGACCACTGTGAGGGTTTGCAGTAGTGAGGCAAGGAAAGTGATGCCCACGTAGATGACGGCCGCCCCCTTAATGAGGGGCACGGTGAGAAAAAACACCGTCGGCAGGTGAAGAAAATAGCGGGGCAACGAGTTAAACAAATTGGCCAGAATCATCTCTTTTTTTGCCAGAGTACCCTTGTCATGGGCTTCGGCCAGCATGGTATTGGCGGAAACTCCTGAAACAAAGGCCATGGTAAAGCTTGCCCCGGTCACCGCTGAGAGGTTGCCCATACGGATCAGCGGTCTGGCCAGGGCGGCAAGGTTATCGGTCCATTTCAGCGATTCTATGAGACTGGCAATCATTAATCCCACCGTCACGAAGAAAAGGATGCGAGTTAACGGCCAGACAAGCTGGGCCCATATTTCAGCCAGTAGCTGGTAGTCCATATATATGCTGTGTTTTGTTACAAAGAGCTGGTTGTCTTACAAGTCTCATTTGCCTACCACATAACAGGGCTGGAAGTGCTTATTATGAGGGCAAGCATACCGTTAAGCTATACCATTTAAGTATGCTGGACGGTGTGATCGTCCTCAGAATGAGTGCTTCCAGTTCTGGTAGAAATAAAAAATCCCGGAGCGCCATGCCATCACGTTCCGGGATTACCGTTTTTTATCCACGAAAATTGTTGTCCTTCACCTTTCCAGGGTGCAAGGACTGTGTTTACCAGACAGGTCTTCTGACTCTCGGTTCTTCCTCCTCTCGCGCCTTCCCACACTTGGTGCAGTGACATAAAAGCGAGATTCGTCTCCGATTACAGCGGCGGGTCCGTTCCTGATTTGCACAGGATTCCCTATTAAGCTAGCGCATCCGGTAGTAGTATATAGCTAGTTACCAGAAATGGCTCTACCCGTCAAGAAGACAGACCAGCCCTCACCTTCTCTAGCAGCCGGGATCAAGCGCTGTAAAATTGATGGGACGATCGGATAAAATTCTTGCATAATAAAATCCGATGGTGTACAAATCCATGTTTCACATCACCCAACCACAATTCGGGGCGTAGCGCAGCCTGGTTAGCGCGCCTGCCTTGGGAGCAGGAGGTCGTAGGTTCGAATCCTACCGCCCCGACCATTT
>JASJDT010000100.1 GCA_030065655.1 Desulfocapsaceae bacterium
GCGGAGGATTTGACTTGTGCTGAAAACGGCAATGAACTTGCCAGCTATCTGGACAAGCACCCCAATAACGGCATGCCCTTTGGCTTTCCGCCGCTAAAGCAGAATGAGTTCAACCTGATTGCCGGTTGGCTGGTTCAGGGAGCAAAGGGGCCCGATGACTGGGAACAGAAAAGGCTCGAAGCAATCGCCGATAAGGATCTTGATGATGTAAGAAAATGGGAGTCTTTTCTTAATCTACAGGGTGCCAAACATGTAATGACAGCCAGATACCTCTATGAACATCTCTTTCTGGCTCATATCCGCTTCGACAACACATCAACAGATTTCTACGAACTGGTCCGTTCGCATACCCCGCCGGGAGAAGAGGTGGAGGTAATTGGTACGGTGCGACCCTATGATGATCCCGGTGGTGAATTCTATTACCGCTTTCGCAAAATTCACTCGACCATTGTCTATAAGACGCATATGGTCTTCACCCTTAACGAGAAGGCATACCAGCGTTATCACGAGCTCTTTATCGACAATGCCTGGCAGACCGAACCAAAGGTGATGAGCTACGATGCCAGGAGAAGCGCCGATCCCTTCGCCACCTTCGAACAGATTCCGGTGCGTTCGCGTTATCAGTTTCTTCTTGATAATGCCCATTACATTATCATGACCTTTATTCGCGGACCGGTGTGTAAAGGCCAGGTTGCCCTGAATGTCATCAACGATCATTTCTGGATCATGTTTCTCGATCCGGAGGCGGATTTAACGGTACGGTATCCTGCGTTTCTGAAACTGCATGCGGATAAACTGGTGATGCCGGCAATGGAGGGTAATGATATTTCGATTTTGAAGGCGCTTAAAAACCCCTATCACGATCTGGCCATGGCTTACCACCGGGAACGGCAGAATTACTATATGTCCCATTATTTTCACGGCCTCGATTATGATGCCATCTGGAAGGGAGTAAGCGTAAGTGATGCACCTCTGCTCACCGTGTTCAGACATTTTGACAGTGCCTCCGTTCATCGGGGGGCTTTGGGAGGATTACCGCGTACGTTCTGGGTTCTCGATTACCCATTGATAGAGCGAATATATTATTCTCTGGTTGCCGGTTTCGATGTCTATGGCAAAGCCTGGCATCAGTTGACGACTCGCCTGTACATGGATGCCTTGCGACGCGAGGCGGAAAGCAATTTTCTCGATTTTCTGCCCCTAAAAAAACGAGAGGAAGTACTTATGGACTGGTACCGCGGCATGGATTTTTTTCATGTCCGCTATCATCCGACGACCATGCCCGCTGCCATAGCTTATGCCAGCGATGAACCAGAACGAGAATTTGTCGAGCGGTTAATCGAAGATGTTTATCCCAAGGAAATGGGTATTAAGCTCGACGGGGTGAATTATGTGAAACGGCATGGAACACCAGCAAAGTCTGAGCATGACACCAATGAGTCAAAGATATTGCACGCCTTGCATGGTGTCTCGGGCGCCGGCGATAACTTTTTCTCCCATGTCACGGATCACAACGCTAACGTTGCCTTCATTCGGGTAAAGATCCCCGATGAAGAGGATGTGGTAGTCTCAGCCGTCATCCACCGCTGGCATGATAATGTGACCTTTCTATTCGGAGAGGAAAACACCCTTGATCCGGCACGGGACAGTGCTGATTTCTTTCCCGGATTTATCGGCTCCTATCCAAACTACTTCTTCGAGTTGGAACTGAGCGAGTTGGAGGATTTTGTTACCATGCTGGATAATTACCGAGGGAGTGAAGAAGACGCCAGGCAGCTCCGCCGATACGGGATAAACAGAAGCGACGAGCATTTCTGGGAAGTTTTTGATTGGTTTCAACATCGTTTTTTTGAAAGTGACCCTGCCAGGGCAGGGTTATTTGATTTAAATAGATACTATTATAAGGCACTTTGACCTGGCCGGCCCGGGAGCAGGCCAGCTCATCTTGCCCGATGATTACCTACAATTTGCGTAGATTTCTGAGAAGGTCCACGAGTCTGGTCTCATTGAGTTGAATCAACCCTGTTGGTTTGGCGTAATCAAGAGCCGTCTGATATTCTTTACCGGTTAAACCTCTGTCAATCGGCGCAATGGCTTGACCGCATGGCCTGTACTGGTCCATGATGTTGACATGGCAGGCCCCGGAAATCTCTCCAGCGATGAAGCGTAGTATGCTTCTGGTTTCCTCCAGGTGATCCGGCATGACCAGATGCCGGATGAGCAATCCCTTTTGGGCAATCCCATTCTTATCAAAACGAAGGTCGCCCACCTGATCATACATCGTTTTTATGGCCTGTCGGGCCACGTCACCGTAATCGTCGGCACCCGTGTAGAGGGCACCTGTCGCATTACTCCAGAACTTGAAGTCCGGCATGTAAATATCCACAATGCCATCGAGAATTTTCAAGGTTGATACAGAATCATAACCGCTGCTATTGTAGACCAGAGGAAGCTTGAGCCCGTTTTCGATAGCTTCCGGCAGGGCTTGAAGAATATGGGGGACAACGTGGGTTGGGGTAACCAGGTTGATATTGTGACAACCCTGCTGCTGTAGACGGATCATAATGGCAGCAAGTTCTGAGCTGGTTACATGTTTCGACTCCGCCTCATTGAACCTGCTGATCTCATAATTCTGACAGAAAATGCAGAGGAGGTTGCAGGAGGCAAAAAAAATGGTACCAGAACCATGTTCACCGACAAGTGGACGTTCTTCGCCAAAATGAGGTCCATAACTTGAAACGGGTGCAAGCTTACCGACACCACAAACTCCGAGGTTGCCGGAGATTCGATCGACTTTACACTTTTTCGGACAGATGGTACATCGCTCCATTATCTGCCAGGCAGTATCTATGCGTTGCTGCAGTTCGCCGGAATCATAGAGTTTAAGGTATCCAGGATTCATGATATCGTCCTTGGCTGAGATGCTCCTTCGACGTTATTTTCCAGGGGATTATATTTTTAAACTCTCAATTCTACCAAATTCATAGACTGGAAAGAATAGTTTTTTACCGGGAAAGATGATTTAACTAGGAAAGTTGTTGCAATTATTAAGAAAAAGAAATCATCATTTTGTCCAGTAATTGAAAATGGTTTTGGCCAGAAAATCTTTACTTGTGTTTTCGATAGGAATTTCGTTAATGTAGGTTGTCAACCCAAGATATAGGTACGATTTCAGGAACAGGGTATTCAACGTTCTACTATTGCTTCGAGTTGAAAATGTTGACATCACCTAAACATGAAAAGAGCTTCTTTTTCCTGAAAGTGATCCTGTGTCTCTTTCTTTTCCTTATTGCTCTGGTATCTGCATTTTCCACTTATCAGCAGGGTAAGACACTTACCCTGCAACGCCTTGTCCTCCTCAATGATCTGGCAGCGGAGACCGTCAAAACCCCTTTACAGCAAGGGGAACTTGCTGATGTACAAAAGAAGCTTGAAGGAATACAGCAACATCATAGGTTGGCAAGTATCAGCCTCTATGGTGTTGATGGCCTTGCTTTGGCTGCCCACGGGCCTGAAGAAAAGCAACCTCTTGAAACTCTGACCTACGGAGAACATATATCCTGGCAGTGGCCGTTCACCTTGTATTTTCAATATTCAAGCATTGTTTTTCAAAACGATAGACCGCTCGGCTTTTTAATTGTCTCGGCATTCGGTGATACTGGTTTGCTCATCTGGCCGACTTTTTTTATCCTGCTAAGCCTCGTTGTTATTTTTATCGTCTGGCGTCTAAACGATCCGCTTGTATCAGAGCGCGGTTCACTTTTTGCCTCTCAGAGTCAGGACAGTCTTTCACCACCTGAATTGTTGACCTTAGCGGAGTCGGAAGAAAAAATTCGAGAGGCAACAGAGGAACTGCGTGGTGAACGAGACAGGGCAACTGCTTCTGCAGAAGCTAAAAGTGAATTTCTAGCCAGCATGAGTCATGAAATTCGCTCCTCTTTAAACGGTATAATCGGCGTTCTGGCTCTTCTTCAGAGATCAAAACTGGATGATGAACAACTACATCTCGTCCGGGCGGCAGACCTTTCAGCGGATTCACTCCTGTTGATTATCAATGATGTCCTTGACTTTGCCAAAATAGAGTCTGGGAAAATCGAATTTGCCAAAGTGGATTTTAATCTGAGAGAGACCATCGAAGACTGCATAGCTCTCTTTATTGAATCCGCCAGAGTAAAGTCAATTGCAGTTCATTGTTATGTCCCTACCAATATTGTTTCCCGGATAAAGGGTGACCCAGTCAGGCTCCGTCAAATCATTACCAACTTGATGAGCAATGGTGTCAAGTTTACAGAACAGGGTGAAGTGAATCTTTTCGTATCCACGGTAACCAGGGATTCCTTCAAGCAGCGTCTCTGTTTTACTATTGAAGACACCGGGATAGGAATCAAGCCGGCCAGGATCGATGATATATTTGAGATGTATGTCCAGGCAGATGCGCAGATAGCCAAAGAGTATGGCGGCACCGGAGTTGGTCTAAGCATCTGTAAAAAACTTGTGGAGTTACAGGGCGGAAAAATAGGTGTTGAAAGTACTCCTGGGTTGGGGACGTCGTTTTGGTTTACTTTGGAGTTTGACTTAGTTGAAGAAAACGTCTTTCCTCCCCAGCTTTCGCTGCAGAATAAAAAGGTAATCCAGCTTAGCAATTGTGAAACCTGTGCAACGATTATCAGCCAGTATCTCTATGACGCCCAGATTCACAACATATCCGCCTCCAGTATTAAAGAGATAAAAGCTCAACTAGAGGTAGATCTCTCCAATATTCATGATGCTGAGATAGTATTGATTGATTACGAGTCGTTTACAGATGATCTGGAAGAGTTAATGGATGTAATGGAAGCGAAGCTTGGTTTCGACTCTACCCGTGTATTTGTCATGCACTGGAGCGGAGAATCGAGTATCATCGATCTCAAGTCGCGCATCACCGGTTTTATTAGTAAGCCGGTATCGTTTCTCCCGTTTCGGAAAATGCTCTGTGGAATGACCCCCATGTTGTCTGAAAAAGATAGTAAAGATGAGGAGTATTTGTCCGGCAGAGTTCTGTTGGTTGATGACGAGGAAATCAATCGTCATGTGGGGCAGAGAATTTTACAGAAAATTGGCTGCACGGCAGATATTGCCCCCAGTGGGGAGAGGGCTGTAGCCATGGCGGCGAGTATCGCCTATGACATTATCCTTATGGATATTCAAATGCCTGAGATGAGTGGGATTGAGGCGACCAGGATAATGCGGGCAAAAGAAGAGGAAGAAGCGTTAAGGAAGACAGTCATCATTGCCTTAACTGCTAACGGCCTGCCATCAACAAAAGAACGCTGCCTTGCTGCTGGCATGGATGGATTTGTCGTCAAGCCTATTCATCCGGAAAAGCTGAAAAAAATTCTTGCTCAATGGCTCCCGGTTTCACGGTCGGCAGAGAAACAACAGGATGAGAATTATCACCTACAGTCGGGTCAGGTTTTCCAGGCGGAGGAGCAGATTTGGAATCGCAACAGAGCCTTACGGTATCTTGGTGGTGATGAAGAGTTGCTTGTCGAGTTGATGAAAATGTTTCTTAAGAAAAAAGAAATCCTGTTGACCAAGATACAGAAGGCAATGAACGACACAGATGGAGAGGAGATTAGTTGCGCTGCTCACGCTTTCAAGGGGGCGGTCAATCACTTTGCTGCTGAAAGGTGCCGAAAGCTTGCCCAAACGATTGAGAGCAAAGCAGCTGAGGGGCAAATTGAAGGACTGGACAATTACTATAAAGAATTAGTGGCGGCAGCGGACACCTTGGAAGAAGAACTGAAACAGGAAATCTGAGCCAGTTAATTTATAAATGCCCTCAGTCCTGATCGGCCGTACCGCTTAAAAAGTTGGTAAAATAAATCCAGCTATTCTTTTATCTGAATAAAATATTGATCATAGGCATTACGATATGTTCGGATGCTCCCCTCGTCCAACCAGCGTTCGTAGGCTGCCCGGTAAGTTTGTTTGGACCGTTCCTCAATCAGCACCTGGTCGATATCTTCGATAACCTTTTTTCCCCAAGGCGTTTTGGAGCAGGCCACATAGCTCAGCCAGGCGTCAAGGTTTGCTTGGTTTTCGACTATGCCTAAGGTCATGATCTGATCACGTATTCCCAGATTCTCCGCCTGATATATTACTTCCTCAGGTAAGCCGATTATTCCATCAAGCCGGTCTCGTTTGAGCATTTCGAAGAAGTTGAGCGACAGCTCATTGCCTTCGTATTCAAAAATATTGGCTTCACTTCCGTGCTTGTCTAACAATGAGTCGATGACGGGACCGTAGGATCTGTTTTTTGATCGACCGATCACCAAGTCATTGTTTTTCAGAATTTCCGCAAGGCTTAACTGATCACGCCCACCCCACTCCTGATATTTTGTTTTGTTTATGACGATTACGTTGGGCAGGGTGAAAAAAGATGGAATGGAAAAATAAACGAAGGTGTTCCTTTCAGGCGTTTTGTAGAGGCCGACGGTGCAGACGTTCTCACCCTGCTTAAACATCCTGTAGTGTCTTGAAATATTTGCTTTAATACGCTCGTGATTATATTTCTGAAGATTTTTGGTGATGATATCGGTAACCGTGTCACCATATCCTTGGCCTGTATAGGAACCTTCGTGAATTAAAAACGGTGGAAAGGTAGCCTCAAGCCAAGTTATCGTTTCTTTGGCGAGCGCTGGTTGTACCAAATAAAAACAAGTAAGCAAGAGACTTAAAAGTGATGCCAACGGATTTCCCTTCATCCATTTTCCCCCAAAGTAATATTTTGCTTCATGATATAAATCTGACAGGGCAACAGCCGACATGAAACTTGAGAAAATACGCACTTACTGTACCATAGATGGGAAGCGAGCCAAAGCAAAATGGTAGCATTGATCAGATCGGCTTATGATTGTTACGGTGTGGGTATAATGGTTATGAGCAATATTTGTTACCAGGCAGAGGATGCTTTTAAACCTTGGTGTGGGCTTGTGACTATAAAAAGTTGAGCTGCCTTTGGGATGTGGACCCGTCAATTGCAGGCAAGAGCCGAACTCATAGCCTGGGCAAGTTGTTCGAGGGTATATGGTTTGGAGATATAGCTGCTGGCACCAAGCTTAAGGGTTTCCTGAACTTCCATGCTTTTGGAATAGCCGCTGGCAATGACTGCCCGCTGTCTCGGATGAATCTTCACTATGTGTTTATAGGTTTCCAGGCCATTTATACCTGGATCCATGAGCATGTCCAAAAGTAGAATATCTACAGCGTTTTCTTTTAGATAGCTGATGGCTTCTTCGCCGGAAGAACAGCAGGTTACGCGATAATTGAGGGTTTGGAGTAGTTTGGTGGCAATGTCCCGTTGACGGGCATCATCATCTATTACCAGCACGGTCTGTTTTTTGCCGCGAAGAGATAGCCAATCAAATTTTTCTTGAGATTCCGATGGTTTTTGCTCAGTGCTTGGAAAGTAGAGAGTGAAAACGGTTTGTCCCTGGCGGCTGTCCACCTCCACCCAGCCATCATGGTCAATCATGGTGTTCCAGACGATTGTCAAACCGAGGCCCGTACCGCTTCTTCCCATCTTTTTCTTGGTATAAAACGGTTCAAAAATGTGCTCCACATCTTTTTTCGAGAGTCCCATCCCCGTATCTTTTACCTTGACTATGGTGTAGTTCTGCTGCGTCACTGTTGCGTCTTCAATTGTGGGATTGGAGCTGACAGCGGTTCCGGAGGAAATATTCACCTGGCCCGGGGAATCGGGGCCGATGGCTTCGGCACTGTTGGCAACGAGATTCATCAGGCTCTTCTTGAAATGAATGGCCGAACAGGTGATGTTGCTGGTTGTCGGGTTGAGGGATACTGAAAATGATATTTGGGGAAAGATTTCTTCCAGTCTTTTGAAATCCGGAGAAGTAAGATAACTCGAAATGAGGGTGTTGACATCATGAACTTGCTTGCTTGCCGCAATGCCACGGGCAACGGTCAACAGATCTGAGACAACCTCCGCTGCTTGAAGCCCTGACTCCCTGATTGCTTGGATTGGCTGCCGTAATTCGCTGTCATCAGGCAACTGCATGAGGATCAGTTCCGGGTAGCTTACCACACCGGAGAGAAGATTGTTCAAATCATGGGCGACACCACCTGCCATCATACCGATTGCCTTCATTTTCTTGGCTCGGTTAAGTTCGTTTTCAAGATTGCGCCGATCACCAATATCAATGACGATGGTCCTCGCTCCGTAAATCTCCTTATCGTTTTTGATGACCGATGAACGGACCAGAATCGGAAATTTCTGTCCGTCCTTATCAATGGCATCAAATTCTTGAAGTCCTTCTTCCCGACCCTTGAGGCAGTTTTCAAAGTTCTGGCGAGCAAGCATTCTTTGATCTTCAACAATGAGATCAAACCAGCGCAGGTTGTTGTGTTCGTAGTTATTTAGAGTAAAGCGGTCGATTGCAGCTTTGTTGGCATAGCTGATATTTCCATGTTTATCAGCCTCCCAAATCATTTCAGGAAGAAGATTGACAAGGTTATGAAATCGCGTTTCGCTGGCGCTCAAACTCTTGGTCCTTTCGGCAACGGTTTTTTCAAGCTGCCTTCTGTGCAACAAAAGATAGGACATGAATACGAAAATAAGACAGATAAGCAGTAGAAGAATGAGAATATTCACCAGAGGAAAGATAACACGGACATACTGCTCTCCCTTGAGTGTACCAATCTTTCTTCCTTCATATGTGATATCGCTACTCAACGAACGAGTGCCTATGAGCCCTGCCCGATTGAGAAGGGAGTCTAGTTGATTTGGACTGCTGTTGACTACACCTGCAAAATGTTCATGGTCAGGTAGGACTACTGCTAATTTCTTATAATGACTGGCATCCACCGCCAATTGGAGATAGGCATCCACTCCAGAGGTATCCAAAGCCCAGACATCAATTGCGAGAACTGCGGCATGCCTGGAAAACTTAGCCTTACTGGCTTTCTTGTCTCTTTCGATAAACAAATAGGTGATAAGCACGAAGGAGAAGATAAATAGTATGGCCGCCTTGATCCAAATCCTTGCGCCTGGTGCGAATCTTTTCATGAAATATACGTCCAACAGATAAATCGTATTCGTTGTAAACAAATACCATAAAGCAACTAGGAAAATCATCCTGCACATACCTGTTTTGGCATGATCCAACCGAATATAGCCTATCTCAAATTAGAGGTGATTACGAGTTTTTTCTTCGCTGTCTTAGATTTTTTTTATCTATCTAAAATTTCATGAAAAGATCAAAGATAATCTTGATTTTCTACGATATTAAACAAACGTTTGATTATTATTGTGTGAGGAGCTATAATCATGAATATGGGCAAGCATTAGAATTCGTTTTGTTTGCTTGTCTCTCTTTGATTCAATGGAGCACATGGGCATGGGAAAACAGCGACAAATACCTTCTCGACAAAGGATTCTAGCCAGTGCCAAAAGACTTTTTGCTCGTCAGGGCTTTGCCAGTACCGGAGTGCGCGAATTGGCAGATGATGCTGGGGTCAATCTGGCGATGGTCAATTATTTCTTTGGATCAAAAAAAGAATTGCTCAAGGAGATCCTAGCCGATTTTTTTAGCGGCTACTTGGAAATACTTCGCCAAGAATTACAGGGAGATGGCAGTATCGATGAGAAGATCCGCCGCCTGATCCATCGGGCGATAGCCTATATTGAAGAAAATCAAGACTCAATGCTTGTCACTCTTGCAGAACTTCCTCATGATGATCCGGATATAACCGAATACAAAGCAGAATGGGCAAAGCAGGCCATGCTTCTCATAAATAAGGAAATCTGCGAGCCGCTCGGCCAGCAGACCGGCCAAGATATTTCGCCGGCTGCAGTAGGTCCATTGCTCATATCCATGATGTGCTCGAGGTTTCTCTTCAGTCCGATAATCGAAAAAGTTCGACCGCCGTTTTATCAACAGCAGTATCTTAGCAAATATCCGGAAATAATAGAAAAGATGTTTCTTCATGGTATACATGGTTTGCAGGATTTGACCGATGCGGAGGAGTAGATGAAAGATATAAGAAATGCCATCGAAGGAAACATTGAATCCTTTTGCAGGCAGATTATCCGTTTTCGCCTGCCGGTTCTTGTTGGTGTTCTTCTGGTGTCGACGCTCTTTGCCTATCAAATTCGTCTTTTGGAAGTGGATACGTCCAATGAAGGTTTTCTCCATGAAGATGACCATATATTGCAACGCTATAATCAGTTTCGGGACCAGTTCGGCAGAGATGACCTGGCCGTGGTGGCCATTGCCAGCGAGGATATTTTCAGTATACAATTTCTCCAGAAACTGCAGAGTTTTCATGATCGACTTTGGCAGGATGTGCCCTACGTCAATGATATCACTTCCCTGGTGAATGTGCGCAACACCAGAGGTGCTGGTGATGTGCTTTACGTTGATGATTTACTGGCCGATTTCCCTCAAGATTCTGAAGATCTCAAACTTCTGCGCAACCAGGTAATGAACAATCCGCTGTATCGTCATCAGCTGATCTCGGATAACGGCAGATTCACGACGATCATAATTGAAGGACAGGTCTATGGGGAGACCGAAGAGGTCGACCTGCTTGGTGGCTTTGAAGAGATCGCTGGACCGGCTGATTCGGCTCCTGCGGAATATCTCAGCGATAAACAAAACAGTGAATTTGTTCGAGCCATCTCCAGCTTAGTCAGAGAATACAACTCCTCTGATTTTCGCATGTATTTGGCGGGAACCCCTGTGGTCACAGATACGGTCAAGCGCTTGATGATGCAGGATATGAAGAAATTCATTCGTCTGGCGCTGCTCATCATCGCTTTTTGCCTCTATATCATGTTCAGGCGGATCAGCGGTGTCCTTCTGCCACTTCTTACAGTGGTACTTTCCTTTGTGACAATCCTGGGGATGATGGCGACCCTTAATGTTTCTTTCAAGCTGCCCACCACTATTCTTCCCTCATTTCTATTAGCGGTTGGTGTCGGCGCCAGTGTCCATGTTCTTTCCTTGACTTTCCAGGGAATCAGGCGCGGTTGCCGACGTAACCAGGCTATTGCCGCTGCCTTTGGTCACTCCGGGGTGGCTATTTGTATTACTTCGTTGACCACCGCTGCTGGGCTTGCTTCGTTTTCCCTGGCAAAGGTCGCACCAATCGCTGATTTGGGACTCTTTTCTGCGGTTGGTGTGATGATTTCCCTGTTTTATACCATGACCTTTCTGCCGGCCCTATTATCGTTCATTCCCATTGAGCGTAAGAAAATGCCAGAGCCTGATAATCGGAGAGCCATGGACC
>JASJDT010000101.1 GCA_030065655.1 Desulfocapsaceae bacterium
CTCGAAGGGTCTGGGCAATTTCCACAGATGAATCGATTATGTTGACTTTTTTGCCGGCACGCTTGCCAATGAGCGGGCCGAGCATTGGGTAATGGGTGCAGCCAAGTATGAGGGTGTCTATCTGCCTTTCCTTAAGTGGCCTCAAATAGCGTCTAATGATCATCTTTGTTTCCCTTTTATCAAGCCACCCCTCTTCAACGAGGGGTACCAAAAGTGGGCACGGCACTGAATAAACATGGCAATCCAGCAACTCCCTGGACAACAACTTCTCATATATAGCACTCTGTACCGTAGCTCTAGTACCAATTACACCAATTCTACCGGATACGGTTACCTCGGCAGCGCGTTTGACTGCGGGGGTAATAACCTCAAGTATGGGAACATCGAATTCGTCCCGCAATCTCTGGGTCGCTACACTGGAGGCTGAATTGCAGCCGATGACAATCATATCAGCACCATTTTCCATGAGAAATTCACAATTGCGCAGAGAATAGTCGATGATAACCTCGGGACTTTTGGTGCCATAAGGAGTACGGGCGGTATCGCCGAAATAGAGCAGCGGTTGGCCCGGTATTATTTGTTCAATTGCCCGGGCAACAGTAAGTCCGCCTATGCCTGAGTCGAAAATGCCAATCATGTCGTCCTCGTAGAAAACCTTTGATCCACCGAAAACTGCTTAACAAAATATACAGGTTACTGCTCAAGAAATGTCGGGTTCGAAAGTTTTTACAAAACCGACAATCATACGATATTCACTTCCTATAGGGCTGGAGAGGTGAAATTTATTTGTGTTTTAACCGCTTGGCATTGTAATGGTTGTTACGAATTTTTCCATCTTTTCCTTATTTGCAGATCAGTTTACCGGAAATATGGTCGATGATGTTGACGAATTGAGTGTAGACTGATGGTACTCATCAATCGATGAATTTCAATGCTCCAATCCATGCAGATACTGAAGTAGTATGGGAAATCGCCACATAAAGTAAATATTGACTTAAGTGCCTATATTGACAGATGAGTGCCATGGAATTATTTTTGAGCTGGTTTCAAGTTGTATATTTTTTTGAAAAGAGATATATTGACCGTTTTATTTTTGGAACCGCTCATGATACATATGGTTTTGCGGTTGAGAGAAGGTTCCATTGAATTTAACACGATTTTGGAGGAAGTGTAATGCCGGTATATGAGTATGAATGCCAAGCATGCAATGAGGTTTTTGAAGTACAGCAGAAAATATCCGACGATCCCCTGAAAACCTGCCCAGAATGCCAGGGAGAAGTTAAAAAGTTGATGTCAATGACTTCTTTTCAACTGAAAGGTGGTGGCTGGTATGCTGACGGCTATTCCTCAGCTTCGGCAAAAGGCAGCAATGGCTCGGCTACCGAAAAAACGCAGACAGAAAAACCTGCACCAGCCTGCGATAGCAGCTCACCCAAGTGTGCAGGATGTCCGGCGGCTGCGGCAAACTAATAAGGCTGTCGTGGAAAACTAATTACACCACAACCATACACGCCCTTAGTTGTCCCGAGATTTCTCCGATATAGATCAAATAATGGCCATCGCATCTCCGTAAGAATAGAAGCGGTAATCACGAGCGATGGCCTCCTCATAGCAGTTCAGCAGGGTCTTTCTGCCGCAAAGTGCCGATACCAGAAATAGCAGTGAAGATTTTGGTAGGTGGAAATTGGTGATAAGCTTATCGATGACCTTGAACTCGTATCCCGGCACGATATACAGATCGCACCAGCCATTGCAGGCATGTATTCTGCCATCGTCCTGAGCAGCAAATTCCAGAGTGCGTACAGTCGTCGTACCAACAGCCCAGACTCTCCCTCCTTTTTTCCTTGCAGAATTTATCTTCGCAGCTGTCTCTGCAGAAATTGCAACGTATTCTTCATGAATGGCATGCTTGGTAATCTCAGCGCTACGGACGGGGGCAAAAGTTCCGTAGCCCACATGCAGAGTGATTGACGCTATTTCTATACCCCTAGAGCTGAGGGTATCTAGTATTTCCCTGGTGAAATGAAGACCGGCAGTAGGCGCGGCAACTGCACCAGGATGTTGCGCATAGACAGTCTGGTACCGCTCCCGGTCATTTTCTGAAGTACCATCAGCACGTTCAATATAAGGGGGCAGAGGAGTCGAACCGCAACGATTGAGAATTTCAATGAGATCGTCCTGAACATTATATTCAAGCTCTATCATCGCCCGGCCATTATCAAGATCTTCAATGAGAGAGCAACTAAGCTGAGGGCTGATGTAGATTTTCATCCCGGGTGCAGGTCTTCTTGAACTTTTAATAAGGGCTAAAGCCTCGGCGCGGCGAACAGATTCATTGCTTGGGTCAAGTATCTTTTCAACAGGGAACTGAAGAAGAAAAATCTCGACCTTTCCGCCAGAAGATTTTTTTCCATGTAGGCGAGCCGGGAAAACCTTGGTATCATTAATGACAAGAATGTCATTTTTGTTTAAATAGTCAATAATATCATAAAATTGACGATGCTCTATGGTACCGTTTTGTCGGTTGAGCACAAGGAGTTTTGATATATCTCTGGTGGTTGAGGGATATTGGGCAATACTCTTCTGGGGGAGATCGTAGTCGTAAGACTCGAGTGATAAATCATCTTGCATAGTTAATCTGCTTCTTTGTAGATAGCTGGTATTTTCGTAAACCTATTTATTGGAAGATCTTAACGAGAGAAAAGTAAGAGTCATGAGAGTCGCGGCTCCGAATTACATGAGACCAATGCCTCGGTGGCCGAAAAGCCACACATCCATCTGAAGAATAAATATTTTAAGTTAATGAATATAGTCAAAAATACAAAATGTACTTTATGATATATCTTATATGGCATAATCAACATTTTAAGCCTCAAAAATGTAGCACGTATAAAGCACGGATTTATAAGAAAAATGGGGCTAGAAGAGGCAGTAAACTGCTAGAACCGGTTTTATTACCATGAGAATCACCTTAGCTGCAAGCGAATTTGAACGGGCACCTTTTAGTCAAGTTTCTGGCCACCGGGCTGTAGAGTTGAAGAGGGCCAGCTGACCATTGAGGGTTTTCTGGCACTCGGCAGAAAGATAAGAATTCAATCAAAAAGTACTTCACGGATGCTCATATGAAGCAGAATCTCACCAACGCTGTCATGTGGAAACACTTTCTCTGTCTGCAGAGCGGCAACAAGCAAGAGCGTGAACGTCTTGCAGTCGGACTTGTGGACAATCTGACAGGAAGAGGATTGCGAGTCATGGTCATCTGCGATCAAGGTGAAGAAGAACTCACTCCATTTCTCTCTTTTGTTTCGCAAAGAGGCGGTGATGTCCACCTTTGCTCCCAAGTGAATGAAAACGGAATAGATATGCCGGAAAGGCAAAGTTTGCATAAGGGCATTGATGGTTACGATCTGGTATTGTATATGCCGCCATTACGTGCTGACTGGGAAGGAGATGTTGTCAGTTTGTTAAATCCGTGGCAAGTCGATGAGGTTTTGTTTACCTGCCATCCGGGAGAAGAGGTAGCTCAACTGGCGGAACGAGTTCTGAATTGGTTGGCGATTCAAGTCATGGAACAGCAGGTCTGGGGAGGCGTACTTATCGGCGGTAAAAGCTCTCGCATGGGCCGACCGAAGCATCTTATCCGCGACTATCAAGGCATCACCTGGGTGGAGAGGATAGTTGGTCAACTTGATAAAGCGGTTGACCGTGTCGTTTTGGTGGGCAAGGGAGATGTTCCTGAAAGCCTCCATCATCTTGATCACCTAACGGACATTTCGGAAGCAAAGGGACCGCTTGCCGGTATCTTGTCGGCTATGCGCTGGCAGCCCATGGTATCCTGGTTGGTTGCCGCCTGCGACCTGCCGGCAATAACCCGTGAGGGTATTGATTGGTTGCTTGGTACTCGTATCCCGGGAGTATGGGGAACGGTTCCCCGTCATCCTGAGTCCGGTCGCTTGGAACCGCTTCTAGCCTACTATGATTTTCGTAGCAGGTTCCTTTTTGAAAATCTCCTGATGCAGGGAGAATTGAAGCCAAACCTTGTCTGTCAAAGCGATAAGATTGTTACGCCGGTTCTGCCTTTAAGTATGGCCAACTGCTGGCTAAACTGCAATACTCCAGATGATTTGGTTGCCCTGGAAAAAAAGCACTATCATCATACCTAGTGTCCTGTCACGTCTCATCTGTCGCAGTTCGCTGGCCCTTTTGGCTTCCTGACATCGTCACTTCCTCGGTCACATAGCGCTGCTATGCTCCGTCAGTCGTGCCTCGCAGGAAATCAAAATTGCGGTGCGATCTTGTGACATCTAATGCTTGCCATGACACTAAAGTTCCTGCAAACCAAATAAAAATCTGAGCATTACACCTCAAACAAGCTTTTACATCTGCAACTTGAGTTTGCTGGGATTTTTGTGGGTACTCCTGTCAGCATTCCTGAAATGATAAATAATTATCAATGGATGTATAGCCATTTTCTGCTCTGTGGGTTTTGCTATACATGCTCTTTAAGCTGAATTTGTGATCTCTTCAAGTTCGGTTGCATGGAAAATTAGGAATCGATTAGCATTAATTAATTCTTGACCATCTTCACGTGTTACCTGTATAAGGAGGTGGGTTTGGGAAGGATTCTTCTTTTTTTACAACATAGTAAGTGGGTATCCCGATTTCCTGGCTGATAGTGATAGATTGGCAACGCTATTTATTCTTACAATCGTTGCTTATTTATTGGCTTTATTGAGCGCGGAAGCAAAAAAATACCATTTACTATTTTTTAATTTAGCCTATAGTAAAATAATTGTTCAGCACCATACGACAAAGGTATAACAGAGAAGTACGAAGCGATAAAAAGCCGACGTTGTGGAGAGAGTCGGATAGTCCTCGTTTGTTTACCTTTGCGTAAAGGTAACAGGGTGGCTGGGCACATTTCATCTACAATTGGCCCGCGGAGGATAGGGTCAACACTATTCAACTCAATGGAGAGGAATTATGAGAAAATCGAAAAAGCTGTTGGCTGCACTTTGTGGCGCTTCGCTGCTTGCCTTCGGCGCAGTTGGAGCTCAAGCAAAAACACTGGTATTTTGCTCAGAAGGAAGTCCGGAAGGTTTCAACCCTGCATTTTATACAGCGGGCACAACCTTTGATGCCTCATCCAGGCAGATTTTCAACAGGCTAGTCGAATTTAAAAGAGGTACCACTGAAATCCAGCCGGCACTCGCCGAAAGCTGGGATATCACCGATGGTGGTATGAAGTATACCTTCAATCTGCGTAAAGGGGTGAAGTTCCAGACCACCAAGGAATTTACACCGACCCGTGATTTTAACGCCGATGACGTTGTCTTCAGTTTCATGCGCCAGCTCGACCCCGAGCACCCCTATCATAAGGTTTCCGGGGCCAGCTACGAATATTTCAACGGCATGTCTATGCCTGATCTGCTCAAAGAAGTAAAAAAGGTAGACGACTACACCGTTGAATTTATCCTCAACAGGCCTGAGGCTCCTATGATTGCCAACTTAGGTATGGACTTTGCCTCAATTCATTCCGCCGAATATGCCGACAAAATGATGGCTGCTGGAACAGCCGAGGTTGTTGATCTCAAGCCCGTCGGTACCGGACCATTTCAACTGGTAGCCTACCAGAAAGATGCGGTTATTCGTTTCAAGGCTCACCCCGAATACTGGGATGGCAAGGCACCCATTGATGATCTGGTCTTCGCCATCACCCCCGACGCATCCGTGCGTTACCAGAAGCTCAAGGCCGGTGAATGTCATGTAATGCCATATCCAAACCCTGCTGACATTGCTGCCATGCAGAAAGATTCAGATATAAACGTGCTTGAGCAGGAAGGTCTTAATGTCGGCTATCTGGCCTATAACACCAAGGTCGCTCCTTTTGATAATGCCAAGGTGCGTAAAGCGTTGAATATGGCAATCAACAAGCAGGCTATCATCGATGCTGTTTTCCAAGGTGCTGGGAAAATTGCTAAAAACCCAATTCCACCGACCATCTGGTCCTACAACGAAGCAACCACAGATGATGCTTATGATCCGGATGCAGCTAAGAAAATGCTTGCTGCAGAAGGCGTAACAAACCTGAGTTTGAAAATTTGGGCAATGCCCGTACAGCGTCCCTACAATCCCAACGCCCGCCGCATGGCTGAGCTGATCCAAGCCGACATGGACAAGATCGGAGTCAAAGCGGAAGTTGTTTCCTACGAATGGGGTGAATACCTCAAGCGTTCCAAGGATGTGGATCGTGACGGCGCAGTCCTCTTGGGCTGGACCGGTGATAATGGTGATCCCGACAACTTTCTCGCCGTTCTTTTAGGCTGTGATGGTGTCGGTGGTTCAAACCGGGCCCAGTGGTGTTATCAGCCCTTCGAAGATCTCATCCAAAAGGCAAAAGTGGTAGCTGACAAAGAAGAGCGAGTCAAGCTCTACGAGCAAGCTCAGCTGGTTTTCAAAGAGCAGGCTCCTTGGGCCACTATTGCCCACTCTGTTGTCTTCAAACCGGTTCGCAAGGAAGTCGTCGATTTCCGCATCGACCCCTTCGGTGGACACGTATTCTACGGTGTTGACCTGAAGTAAACCGTCAGGGACCAGGTTGAAATCGCCTGGTCCCTTTTTTTATCAAGTTTTCATTCCATTTTGCACATTCATCCATGTTTGCATATTTAATAAGGAAATTAGGGGTCATTGCACCGACGTTTTTCGGCGTGACGCTGGTGGCCTTCGTTTTCATCCGCCTTCTACCGGGAGATCCCGTGCTGTTGATGGCCGGGGAGCGGGGTATGACCGAAGAACGTCATGCCAAGTTGATGGCCGAATTCGGTTTTGACAAACCGATTCTTGTCCAATACGGGGTCTACATCCAAGACCTTTTTTCTGGCGATTTCGGAACTTCGATCATCACCAAGCAACCTGTTTTCAAGGAATTCTTCACGCTTTTTCCAGCGACCATGGAACTTTCCTTCGTTGCCATCTGTATTGCCGTTTTCGTAGGTCTGCCCGCAGGAATGATTGCGGCTACCAAACGAAGATCCGTCTTTGATCATGTGGTGATGACCGGTGCACTCACCGGGTATTCCATGCCAATTTTCTGGTGGGGGCTGCTGCTGATCATTTTCTTTTCCGGCATTCTCGGCTGGACTCCAGTTTCCGGCAGGATTTCCTTGCTCTACTATTTCGAACCGGTCACTGGCTTCATGCTAATAGATAGTCTGCTCTCAGGCCAGTCCGGTGCGTTCAAGTCGGCTCTCTCGCATCTCATCCTGCCATCCATCGTTCTGGCTACCATACCCTTGGCTGTTATTGCCAGGCAGACTCGTTCGGCAATGCTTGAAGTTCTCAGCGAAGATTATGTGCGTACGGCTAAAGCAAAGGGTCTCGGCAGAGGCAGGGTTATCGGCATGCATGCTTTGCGGAATGCCATGATACCCGTTATTACCGTTATCGGCTTGCAGGTCGGTGTTCTTTTCGCCGGAGCGATCTTGACCGAAACCATCTTCTCCTGGCCGGGTATCGGCAAATGGATGGTCGACTCTATCTTTCGTCGGGATTATCCTTCAGTGCAAGGCGGACTTTTGCTTATCGCTGCCATGGTCATGATCGTCAATCTGGTAGTGGATTTGCTCTACGGCCTCATCAACCCACAAATTCGACATAGAGATTAAGCATGGAAGAAGTATTGGCAGCTTCCCAGGAAGTGGATACCCGACCTGTCGGCAGAATCGCCCTGCTCCAGGAGTTCTGGAGCTATTTCAGCGAAAATAAAGGTGCTGTCGCCGGCCTGTTCTTTTTTGTGGCGATTATTATTATTGCCATTCTTGCCGATTTTGTTGCTCCGCATGCACCCAATGAGCAATTTCGCAATGCTCTACTTCAGCCGCCTTTCTGGGTCAATGGGGGAAGTACGGATTTTCTCCTTGGCACCGATGCCGTTGGCCGTGATATTCTCTCCCGCCTCATCCATGGCGCTAGATTCTCGCTGTTTATCGGTTGCGTAGTGGTTTCAGTTTCACTGGTTGTCGGTGTTATTCTAGGGCTTGCTGCTGGGTATTTCCGGGGCAGGGTTGATACCTTTATCATGCGCATCATGGATGTCGTTCTTGCCTTTCCCAGCCTGCTCCTGGCCCTGGTTCTGGTGGCCATTCTCGGTCCGAGCCTCATCAACGCTATGATCGCCATTGCCATTGTTCAGCAACCGCACTATGTCCGTCTGACCAGAGCAGCGGTGATGAGTGAAATGACCAAAGATTATGTAACTGCGGCGAGAATAATCGGGGTAGGCAGGCTGCGACTGATGTTCATCACCGTGCTGCCCAATTGTATGGCCCCGCTGATCGTTCAAGCGGCATTGAGTTTTTCCTCGGCAATCCTTGATGCTGCCGCTCTCGGTTTCCTCGGCATGGGAGCACAACCGCCAGCTCCTGAATGGGGGACTATGCTTGCCGAGGCCAGGGAATTCATCCTCCGGGCCTGGTGGGTTGTCACTTTTCCAGGGGTCGCCATTTTGACCACTGTTCTGGCCATTAATGTCATGGGAGACGGCCTGCGTGATGCCCTTGACCCGAAACTCAAACGTTCCTGATACAGATTATGCCATTGCTTGAAATTAAAAATCTCTCCGTCGCTTTTCAAACGGCCGGCGGCATGTTTACCGCCGTCGACAAGGTATCGCTTAATATCGATCCCGGTGAAATCGTCTCCGTCGTGGGCGAATCCGGATCCGGTAAATCCGTTGCCATGTTGGCACTTATGGGCCTTCTTCCCTGGACCGCCAAGGTTACTGCCGATGTACTGAAATTCGATGGTAAGGATCTAACAACGATTTCCAAGAAAAATCTGAGATCCATCATCGGTAAAGAAATGGCGATGATTTTTCAGGAACCGATGACCTCGCTCAACCCTTGCTTTACGGTAGGATTTCAACTCTCAGAGGCGCTGAAAATCCATTTCGGTATGAAGCGTAATGAGCGTCGCGAACGTGCCATTGAACTGCTTGACCAGGTCGGCATTCCTGAGCCGCAGAAACGTCTCTCGGCTTTTCCGCACCAGCTTTCCGGCGGGATGAATCAGCGGGTAATGATTGCCATGGCCATCTCCTGTAACCCTCGTCTACTGATCGCCGATGAACCAACCACAGCCCTTGATGTCACCATTCAGGCCCAGATTCTCGAACTGCTGCTCAAGCTCCAACAGGAAAAGCAGATGTCGCTGGTACTTATAACCCATGATATGGGGGTTGTTGCCGAAACAGCAGAACGTGTCGTTGTCCAGTATGCCGGTCAACAGGTGGAAAAGCAAAATATCAAAGGACTTTTTACCGAACCCCATCATCCTTATACTGCAGCGCTGCTCGATTCGTTGCCGGAGCGGGCTAAGACCAAGAAATTACCCTCTATCCTGGGTGTTGTTCCGGGTCAGTTTGATAAGCCAAAAGGCTGTTTGTTTGCCCCGCGCTGTAAATATGCCACCTCTCTGTGTACCTCTACACCGCCTGAACCAGCAGGAACTGACATGGGCAGGGCGCTTTGCCATTATCCTTTAAAGGATGGCAAACCGACCAACTATCCAGAGCAAGAGGAGGTGGCTTGATGGGACGCGACAACGTTGTCTTGGAAGCAAAGGATCTCAAGCGCCATTATGCGATACACCGGGGTGCTTTCCGCCAGCCAGCCATTCTCAAAGCACTGGACGGTGCCACTTTTAAACTTGAGAGAAGCAAAACTCTGGCTGTGGTCGGCGAATCTGGCTGCGGTAAGTCCACCCTTGCCCGACTGGTTACTTTGATAGAGGAACCAACAGCGGGTGAATTGAAAATTCAAGGTGTTGATATTATCACTGCCGAAGAGCAGGCGAAGCGGGCACTGCATAAGAAAGTACAGATCATCTTTCAGGATCCTTATGGCTCACTCAATCCGCGGCAAAAAATCGGCATGTGCCTTGAGGAACCGCTGTTGGTCAATACTGATATGAATAAGGAGCAACGTGCAGAAAAAGCGCGTAATATGCTTGATCTTGTAGGCTTGCGGCCCGAACATTACGATCGCTATCCTCATATGTTTTCCGGAGGACAGCGTCAGCGGATAGCTGTTGCCAGGGCACTGATGCTCAATCCCGAAATCCTGGTGCTTGATGAGCCGGTTTCGGCGCTCGATGTTTCCATCCAGGCCCAGATACTGAACCTGCTTGCCGATCTGCAGGAGCAGTTCAATCTCGCCTATCTTTTTATCAGCCACGATTTGTCCGTGGTCAAACACATTGCCGATGACGTCATGGTCATGTATCTTGGCCGTCCCATTGAGTTTGGCAGCAGAGATAATATATTCGACACCCCTCATCATCCCTACACTCGGGCGCTGCTTTCGGCAACGCCTGTGGCTGACCCATTCCGGGAAAAAGAGCGGATTATGCTCCGTGGTGAATTACCTTCGCCAATCGCACCACCACCGGGTTGTACCTTTCATCCCCGTTGTCCGGATATGACCGAAATTTGTAAGGGGGAGGCACCGGGTATAACTGATCTGGACGGCTGTGAAGTTGCCTGTTATCATCCCAAAACCTATTGACACAAGATCTTCACGTTCATAATCAGAAGATTCAAGAAGGGGTTCCTGGTGACAAGAACCCCTTTGGTGAAGCCTGTGAGTTTTCCTTTTTTAGGTATATATAGTTATATCAGGAGTATATGATGGAAAGTAAGACTGTGTTCGTGTGCCAACATGAATAACTCCGTAGCCGCAGCCACTCCTTCCATGAAAGCTGGCCTGTTTGTTTGGGGTTTTGGTGCCTGCTTTTACCTGCTGGGTTTTTTCCACAGGGTCGCCCCGGCAGTAATAACGGGCGAATTGATGCAGGATTTTCAGATCAGTGCTGCGGCTCTGGGTAATCTATCCGCCTTTTATTTTTACAGCTATGTGGCCATGCAAATTCCTACGGGAATTTTGGCAGATACCTTGGGGCCGCGACGCCTGCTCACCTTTGGAACCCTGGTGGCTACACTTGGTGCCGTGTTATTTGCTATGGCTCCGGATATTGTCTGGGCGATGGCCGGGCGTCTGCTCATTGGCGGTTCGGTAGCAGTCGCCTTTGTCTGTCTGCTGAAACTTGCGGCCAGCTGGTTTGCCCCAAACCGGTTTGCCTTGGTTTCCGGACTTGCTCTATTTGCAGGAATTGTCGGTGCAGTTTGTGCCGGCACCCCATTGCGAATACTTGTTGATCATTTTGGCTGGCGCTACGTCACACTGCTGACAGCCCTGGTAACTTTGTTGGTTGGTGTTTGTAC
>JASJDT010000013.1 GCA_030065655.1 Desulfocapsaceae bacterium
TTCCATCAGCAGAATTTCCTTCTTGGGGAAACGATTTATTGAGCCGTCTTCCTGCATGGATTCGATTGACTTGAGGCGCTCAATACTGTTCTTGATGGTTTGGAAGTTGGTCAACATTCCACCGAGCCAACGATGATCAACGTAGTACATGCCGCAGCGCTGGGCTTCTTCCTTGATGATGGCCTGGGCCTGCCTTTTTGTACCGACGAAAAGCACCGAACCTCCCTTGGCCACCTCTTTTTCAATAAAAGTACAGGCTTTATCGAACAACTTCTTGGTAATATCGAGGTTGACGATATAAATTCCATTACGCGGTCCATAGATGTATGGTTTCATCTTAGGGTTCCAGCGCCGTGTTTGATGACCGAAATGAAGACCGGCCTGAAGCATTTCCTTCACACTTGCGTTAGCCATTAGCATTCTCCTTTGCTGGTTTTTTCCTCCATCCCCATCACAATCATCCTCATTGGATGACACCAGTAGACTCAGGGATGTGTGTATTTTAAGGGTTTATTCTCATGGACCTGCTTTCAGCCCATGCAAAGTTGATAAACATCTCTGTTTACCATGTGCATATCGATATTGCAAGCACTCCTCATAGAGCCGTTGCAATTATCGCTGCACAAGCGAACTTTTTCCGGTGAGAATGAGCTTCAGCCATTCAAAACCGAATTTAAGCAATTCCGTATCATCTTTTTGAATACGTTTTCTATCATCTTTTGTTAAGCGAAATTTTTCGATGAGTTGGTTTTTTTCAGCAAACCTGCGAAAGCCATCGATGTCATAGCAGACCATGAACGCCAGTCGCTGTTTTTCTCCTCCTGCACCTTCACCACGCCAAGGATTGGTAGAAAAAAGCGTATCTAACTCTCCCCACAAGTCATTCATGAGATTGAACTTATCCAGCTGTTGATTACGGATCCACTGTTTAACCGAGAATGTCTTCTCTTCCTGATGTCCCATACAGTAGTCATGATGGGTAAGAAAGTAAAAGTCTCGTCTGCTGCTCCCACCAGCCCGGTCAATTGCCCGTTCCAGAGGATAAGTACGGCATGCAGAGGGCCTTTGTCGATAAACAGCACACCCTGACTCTTCTAGAAATGGACAGTTGTCCTGCTCATTGAGTTTAAGCATAACTGCAGGGAAGTAGGGGTTATCTCCCTGCACAAGACGGGTATGATTTTGCAGAAAATCATAAGAATCCATTGATAATGCATTCTTAAGACAAAGTATATCGTAGGGGAATAGAAACATGTCTACCTTCTGACAACACTTCGTAAAACAGGAGACTCCCGGATGACAATTAAAGGTAAACGGCTCCTTACCCAGCGGAACCATTCCTTCTGGAAACTCTCTTTCCTTTTCCATACAACAACCTCACTTCACTCTAAAATAATCCAAAAACCAAAAAAAAAGCTGACATGAGCAGACTACTCATATCAGCTTAGTATAGGATGATGATTGACTAAATCAACTTATTCTTCGCTTTCCTCGCTGACTTCTTCTTCACCCAGATCCTCTTCATAGCCAACCAGCTCAAGAATCGCCATCGAGGCGGCATCCCCCTGACGCACGCCGGTCTTGATTATCCGGGTATACCCACCATTGCGGTCAGCAAACATCTCGCTGATTTCATCAAAGAGCTTGGCCACTACCTCCTGGCTGCGAATATAGCTGTAGGCCTGCCTTCTGGCATGAAGATCACCTCTTTTGGCGAGGGTGATCATTTTCTCGGCGATTGGTCGCATTTCCTTGGCCTTCTCAGTCGTTGTGACAATGCGCTCATGCTCAAACAGCGAGGTAACCATATTCCTGAACATGGCTTCCCGATGGGAACCGGTGCGACCGAGTTTTCTGCCGGATTTTCTGTGTCTCATTTATCTATCCTCAACGCTGATTTACTTCTTACGATTATCTTGTACTAAAAGTTTTCTGACTCTGTAATGCTACTCATCTTCACCTGGAACTCTGTCGGGTGGTGTCCAGTTTTCTACCTTCATGCCTAACGTTAATCCCATTTCCGAGAGAAGTGATTTTATTTCATTGAGGGATTTACGCCCAAAGTTCTTGGTTTTCAACATTTCCTGATCGGTTTTCTGAGCCAGATCGCCAATAAAATGTATCTCAGCATTCTTTAGACAATTGGCGGAGCGGACAGACAGTTCAAGATCCTCGACCGGTTTATCCAGATACGGATTGAGCGGTTCGACATCTTCTTCCTCTTCGTCTTTTTTCTCTGGCTCTGCAGCTTCCTCGTCAAAATTGATAAAGATGGTCATCTGCTCCTTGAGGATCTTGGCAGCAAATGCGAGGGCACTTTCCGGTCTGACTGATCCATCCGTTTCAATTTCAAGGGTCAATTTATCATAATCGGTTCGTTGCCCGACCCTGGCCTGGGAAACAACATACTGAATTCCCTTGATCGGTGAAAAGATCGCATCAATAGGAATCTGGCCAATGGCGAGTTTTTCCTTGTCCTGCTGTTCCGCCGGCTGATATCCCTTGCCCCAATCCACCTTCATTTCCGCGGTGAAGGTCGCCTCACCCGTTAAGGTGCAGATTACCTGATCGGGGTTCATTATCTCAACAATATCTGCTGAACTTTTAATATCAGCAGCTGTAACGACACAGGGACCCTGCTTTTCGATGGAGATCACCTGAGACTCTTCACTGTTCAGCTTCGTCCGAATCTGCTTTATGTTGAGTATTATCTCGCTCACATCTTCGGATATATCCTTCATTGAGGTAAACTCATGCAGAGCACCTTCGATCTTGACGCTGGTGATTGCAGATCCTTGAATGGAAGAAAGAAGGATGCGTCGCAGAGAATTGCCTATAGTTGTTGCAAAACCTCTTTCGAGTGGCTGACAAATGAATTTTCCATAACTCTCGCTGTGGCTTTCTTTGTCCACTTCAAGTTTGTCAGGTGAAATCAGCTCATGCCAGTTCCGATAAAACGGTATATTTTCCTCGACATTCTGGGTCATATAAATCCTTCCCTGTTTTTACGACATGGAAAAAGCGTAAAAACCTTATTGGCTGAATGGCGGTGTAGCGTGAACTGCAGCTTTCACTCGCCAACCAATAAGGCGCTTATTTTTACGAACCAGCATATCCAAGAGTACGCTGGTTATGTCATACTTTTACTTTGAGTACAGTTCGACGATCAACTGCTCCTGAATCGGCATCGTCAGTTCTTCACGATTTGGCATCGCCTTGACCGTTGCCTTGTAGTTGTCCTTATCAAGTTCAAGCCAGCTGGGAACTCCTCTCCGGGCCACCGCTTCTAGGCTTTCGTTGATGATCGGATTGGCACGGCTTTTTTCCTTTAAGGTAATTTCATCGTTTTCAGATACCAAGAAAGACGGAATATTTACCTTCCTGTCATTGACAAGAATATGCTTGTGCCTGACCAGTTGTCTTGCCTGATTTCGTGAGGAGGCAAAACCCAACCGAAAAATGGTGTTATCAAGGCGTCGCTCCAAAAGCACGAGCAGGTTTTCACCTGTTACGCCCTTTTGCTTTTCGGCTTTTTCAAAAGTCAACCGGAACTGCTTCTCGAGCATGCCATACATTGATTTGACTTTCTGCTTCTCTCTTAGCTGTACGGCATAATCAGACATCTTCCGGAAGCGTGACTGCCCGTGTTGACCGGGACCAAAAGCACGTCTTTCAAAGGAACATTTATCCGAATAACAGCGGTCACCTTTGAGAAACAATTTCAAATTTTCACGTCTGCATCGTCTGCATGCAGCACCTATATTTCTAGCCAACTTTGTCCTCCGCTCTGCTGAATTTATATACCTTTATCGACATCCAGGTGCTATACCCGACGTCGTTTAGGAGGCTTACATCCGTTATGGGGTACCGGGGTAACATCATAGATGCGGCTTACTTCAAAACCAGTATTAATCAAGGCACGCAAGGCCGCCTCTCTTCCTGGTCCCGGTCCCTTCACCTTTACTTCGATTTTACGCATCCCTTGGTCTGCTGCCTTTTTCGCGGCATCAGCGACGGCATTCTGGGCAGCAAAAGGAGTGCTTTTTCGTGATCCTTTGAAGCCTAAAACGCCAGCGCTGCACCAGGACACAACGTTCCCCTGCTTATCGGATATGGTTACCACGGTGTTGTTGAAGGTAGAATAGATACTGACAATACCTTCCGGTATGTTCTTTTTAACCTTCTTTTTTACGCGTGCTTCTGCACGTTTACCTTTTGCCATTATTACACCTGTAAATATCTATTATTTTTTTCGTGCAGCGCCGCGGCGCGGTCCTTTTCTCGTTCGTGAATTCGTCTTAGTCTTTTGACCACGACATGGCAATCCCATACGATGCCGACGACCACGATAACAACCAAGATCCATAAGACGCTTGATATCCATTGATACCTCACGTCTGCGATCACCTTCCACCGTATACTCTTCCTCTATTACCTTACGGATGCGGGTGACATCATCTCCGTCGAGATCATCACTATTCATCGTATACGGCAGATCGACCTTATCTAGGATTTTTCTGGCGGAAGTCAAACCGATACCATGAATATAGGTAAGGGCGATGTCGATATGTTTGTTCTTTGGTAGGTCAACTCCAGCTATACGTGCCAAAATGTATCTCCTTAAACAAGTGGGATGAAACGAGGCTATACCCTTATCCCTGTTTTTGCTTATGCTTTTTAATTTTACAAGATACGCGAACGATTCCGTTGCGTTTGTATACTTTACAAGCACTACATATTTTTTTGACGGATGATCGTACTTTCATTGTTTCACTCTGCTATTTTTTTTTCGAGTTTTTAGATCTGAATGTCACTCGACCCCGGGTAAGGTCATAGGGTGATAATTCCACAGTGACTCTATCGCCTGGGAGAATCTTGATAAAATGCATCCTCATCTTCCCGGATATATGAGCCAATACCTTGTGACCGTTGTCGAGCTCAACCCGAAACATTGCGTTTGGCAATGGCTCGATGATAGTACCTTCAACTTCAATTGCTTCTTCTTTTGCCATGGAGGCTCCTGAATGGTATGAGAATTAATTCAAAAACTCGTTACTATAATTCATTCTATCAGAAAAGAGAAGAATTTTTTTGCTACTCAAAACTCTCGCGTGAACTCAAGATAACCGGTCCTGCAGCTGTCACTGCCACAGAATGCTCAAAATGGGCCGAGGGTTTTCTATCTGCAGTAATTACCGTCCAGCCATCTTTAAGTACTTTTACCTTGTGTGTCCCCATATTGACCATTGGTTCAATAGCCAGCACCAGTCCTTCAATTATTCTTGGCGAACGATCGTCCTGAACGAAGTTTGGGATCTCGGGTCCTTCATGCAACGCTGCACCGATTCCATGTCCAACAAACTGACGAACAACAGAAAAACCACTGTCTTCAACATAGCGCTGAACAGCTGCGGAGATATCACCAATTCTATTTCCCACCTTGACCTCTGCTATGGCCAACTCGAGAGAAGTTCGGGTTACATCGAGCAGTCTCTGCGTCTCAGGGTCAATTTTTCCAACTGGCAAAGTGATTGCAGAATCACCAAAATACCCTTGGTACTCAACCCCGAAATCAATGGAAATGATATCTCCTTTTTTCAGTTTGCACTTGCGTGAGGGAATACCATGTACTACCTGCTCATTAACAGAGACACAAAGACTAGCCGGAAACCCCCGGTATCCTTTAAAAGCCGGACGAACCTTCTTGCTCACACAGATATCTTCGGCAATTTTGTCTAACTCCCAGGTGGTAACTCCTGGCTCTACATGCTTTTTTACTTCTATGAGCGTCTCAGCGACAATCTGATTTGCCTCACGCATGATGGCAATTTCGTCTTTATTCTTCACCACCATGGATTTTGCATCGCCTTTCATGAAAATATCCAAAGCCTCAGATAATGCAGCGCTCCCCAAACCGGAAAATTACCCTATCCCCGGTGCAATACCTTACCTGGTTTAACACTTAACTGCGTCCCCGAATTCTGCCCTGTTTCATAAATCCCTCGTAATTGCGCATGGCAAGATGGGATTCAACCCGGGAAATGACATCTATGCCGACGCCAACAACGATTAACAGAGCCGTTCCCCCAAAATAAAATGGTATATTAAATTGGGAAATAAGAATGGTTGGCAATACGCAGACGGTACTGAGATAGATCGCTCCCACCACGGTAATCCTGGTAAGTACTTTATCAATGAAATCAGCCGTCTTCTTTCCAGGTCTGATACCGGGGATAAATCCGCCATTCTTTTTAAGATTTTCAGCCACATCATCGGGTTTGAACTGGATTGCCGTATAGAAAAAGCAGAAAAACACGACCATGGCCACAAAAACTATATAGTACCAGACTGTTCCCGGGGACAATGCTGCAGATACTTGCTGCACCCAGTCAATCTGGATGAAACTGCCGACCGTGGCCGGAAACATCATGATAGAAGATGCAAAGATCGGCGGGATAACCCCGGAGACATTAATTTTTAGAGGCAGGTGCGAGCTTTGTCCGCCATACACCTTTCTCCCCACCACACGCTTGGCGTATTGAATGGGAATTCTTCGCTGTGATGTTTCAAAAAACACTATCGTACCAATGACAGCGAACATAAAAATAAGCAGAAAAGGCACAAAAAAGATAGCGATCTCGCCTGCTTTAACCAGTTGAACAGAGTTGGCGATGGCGGCAGGTCCTCGGGCGACAATACCTGCGAAGATAATCATCGAAATACCGTTGCCTATTCCCCGCTCGGTCATCTGCTCGCCCAGCCACATCAAAAACGCCGTTCCTGAGGTCAAGGTGAGCATGGTCATCAGCTTAAACTCCATACCCGGGTCAAGAACAATTGCCTCACCACCCGGGGCAGCCATACCTTCCAAACCCATGGCAATGAATGTTCCCTGAATGATGGAAAGCCCGATAGTGCCGTAACGGGTATATTGGGTAATTTTCCGCCTTCCGGCTTCCCCCTCTTTTTTAAGTGTTTCAAGCTGGGGGATGACCACTGTCAACAGCTGGATGATGATGGACGCACTGATATATGGCATGATACCCAGGGCGAAAATGGAGAAATTCTCCAAAGCACCACCGGAGAACATGTTGAACATACCGAACAAGGTGTTCGAGCTTTGTTCAAAAAATGCGGTGAGGGCCTCGCCATTAATACCCGGTGTGGGAATCTGCACGCCCATGCGATAAATAGCCAGCATAAGCAGAGTAAAAATGATCCGCCGGCGGAGTTCAGGAATGTTGGCCGCGCTCTGCAATCCACTCATAAAGTAATTCCTTGTTTCGTGGCTGAATGTGTACTGCCAGTACTAAAAAACAGTTCCCCTGACTATTCCGTCAGTTTAACTGTACCGCCGGCCTGTTCAACCTTCTCCTTGGCCTGACCGCTTATCTTGTCAACACAGATAGTTACGGCCTTGGTAATTTCGCCATTGGCCAAAACCTTGCTCAACTGACCTGGCTTTATATATCCAGCCTCAAGCAGCGCTTTGTTATCGATTTCACCCGAATCACCAATTTTTTCCAATTGGGTGAGAGAGATAATTGCGTATTCTACTCTGAATTTATTATGAAAACCACGCTTAGGCAGTCTCCTCTGTAATGGCATCTGACCACCCTCAAAGCCTGGCTTGTTTTTGTAGCCTGAACGTGATTTTGCCCCTTTGTGTCCCCTACCGGCAGTTTTCCCGTGGCCGGAACCTGACCCGCGACCCAGACGTTTTTTCTCTCTGTTTGCACCTTTAACCGGAGATAATTTATCCAATGTGAGCATGTTACACCTCCTCGATTCGTACAAGATGCCCGACCTTGGCGAGCATGCCCCTGGTTTCAGGTGTATCCTTACGAGTCACTGTCTTATTCATTTTGGTAAGCCCCAATCCTGTCAGAGTGGCACGAATTTTTTTAGTGCTGCCAATTCCACTCTTGACCAGAGTATATGTGATTGTCTCGGCCATGTTGTTACCTTTTCGAATCCGTAATTATATGTTTCTCAAACACTCCGTGGTCTACCCACGCAATGTATATGCTATGACAATATTTCTTCGACCGTTTTTCCTCGCAAACGGGCATACGCCTCAGCAGTACGCAGACTGCGCAGTCCCTCAAGGGTAGCCTTCACCATATTGTGGGGATTATGAGAACCGAGGCACTTGGTGAGTACGTTGTTTACCCCGGCTGCCTCGAGAACCGCCCTGACAGGTCCACCGGCAATGACACCGGTACCTTCAGAGGCCGGTTTGAGCAGTACCTTGCCAGCACCATACCTGCCAGTGACCTGATGAGGTATACTAATAGAGGTAATTGACACGCTACTCATATCTTTTTTGGCCCGTTCAACGCCTTTACGAATAGCATCTGGTACCTGATTCGCTTTGCCAAGGCCATAACCCACTTTACCTTTGCCGTCGCCGACAACAACAATGGCGCTAAAGCTGAAGCTTCGTCCACCCTTAACAACCTTTGCAACCCTGTTGATAAATACAATTTTTTCAATCAGTTCTTCAGTACTTTCACTTTTAGAACGTTTAAAATCAGCCAAGGGACACCCCCATTCTTCCAATTCTTAAAATTTTAATCCGCCTTCGCGCGCTCCCTCAGAGAGAGATTTCACCCGACCATGATACAGGTATCCACCCCGATCGAAGACAACCTTCTCAATTCCGGCAGCTTTAGCTTTTTCTGCAATACGGCTACCGACGGTTTTGGCATCCTCCATCTTCCCCTTTTCTTCACCTTTAGTGAACTCTTTATCCAGGGTGGACATGGAAACCAAGGTTTTCGCGAGTGAATCATCTATGATCTGAGCATAAATGTGTTTGTTACTCTTAAAAACCCGCAAGCGCGGCCGCTCGGTGGTACCGGTGATTTTCTTTCGTATTCGGCTTATCCGCTTAGCTCTCGCCTGTACTTTGGAATTTTTGTTAGCCATAGTTCTTTACCATTTATTAATGAAAGGTGACTGGTTGATCACCGAAAAACTTATGCTTTAGCGCCTGACTTACCGTCCTTACGCTGTACCTGCTCATCTTCGTAGCGAATTCCCTTACCCTTATACGGCTCTGGCTTGCGAACCTGACGGATTTGGGCGGCTGTCAACCCCAAGAGATCCTTATCAATGGACTCAAGGGTTATTTTATTACCGTCCACGGAGGCGTTTACTCCTTTCGGTATCTTGAAGATAACGGGATTGGAGTAGCCTACATTCAAGGTCAACTCGCTGCCGCTGGTGCTTGCCTTATAGCCAACACCTTCGATAATCAGGCTTTTCTGGAACCCTTTATCTACGCCGATAACCATATTGTTGATCAGACTGCGGGTCAGACCGCGAAAGGCGTTTGCTTTTCTACTTGCTTCGCGATTATTTAAAGTAATCACACCGTCTTCCTGGATAACCTCAACCTTATCAAGAACATCGAGCTTGAGTTCACCTTTGCTTCCCTTAACGGTGACGTGCTGACCATCTATTTTTACGCTCACTCCCGAAGGTACAGGGATGGGCAATTTTCCTATACGAGACATAGTTTCCTCCGATTATTTGCGAGTGCTACCAGACCTCACAAAGTATCTCTCCACCTGTGTTTTGGGCTTTGGCGTTTTTATCAGTGACAATTCCCTTTGAGGTTGACACAATGGATATGCCCAAACCGTTCAATACCTGGGGGATCTCACCCGCCTTGGCATACTGGCGCAAGCCAGGTTTGCTGACCCGCTGTATCCCAGAGATGACCGAACCGCCTTCTTCATCATACTTTAAATCAACGATGAGAGTTCCCTGCTCTCCCTCTTGCTGGGAAACGCGGTAATCTACGATATACCCCTCTTCCTTCAGTACTCTGGCGATCTCGACTTTGGTATTGGATTTGGGGATTTCCACACTACTCTTTTTTACCATTACTGCATTTCGTATCCTGGTCAGCATATCTGCCAGGGGGTCGCTCATTGCCATAGCGAACACTCCTTATCTTTCCGAGCTTTAGATAACAATATTTCAATAATAGATACTGCTACCAGCTTGACTTGGTCACGCCGGTCAACTCACCCTTTGATGCAAGTTGACGAAAACAGATTCTGCATATACCGAACTTACGGATGAATGCTCTTGATCGTCCACAAAGAGGGCATCTATTATATTTCCTGACAGAAAATTTTGGTTTGCGTTGCGCTTTTGCAATCATCGATTTCTTAGCCAAACCAACCTCCAGTAACACTCAATTTGAGATAATAAAAGTTTCAATTACTTACGAAAGGGCATTCCCATCATCTTAAGAAGGAAACGGCCACTGTCATCGGTCTGTGCCGAAGTGACAATAGTTATGTTCAGGCCCTTGATCTTGTCAATTTTATCGTAATCAATTTCCGGAAAAATGATCTGTTCCTTGATCCCGACCGAGTAGTTGCCACGCCCATCAAATCCTTTCGGCGACAACCCCCTAAAATCCCTTACTCGCGGCAGAGAGATATTGACCAGTTTGGAAAAGAAATCATACATCTTGTCCCCCCGCAGGGTGACTCTGCAGCCAATCGGCATACCTTCCCGCAGTTTATACGTTGCAATTGATTTCTTTGCCTTGGTGACCACTGCTTTCTGACCTGCTATCCTGGTGAGTTCCTCAACAGCACCTTCGATGATCTTAGGATTCTGAACAGCCTCTCCCAGTCCCATGTTGAGAACAATTTTCTCAAGACGGGGAATCTCCATGACGTTCTTGAAACCAAACTCCTCTTGTAGAGCCGGTATACATTCGTTTTTATAAAATTCTCTCAGCGCACCCATTTATAACTCCTGACGTAACCCTGATTCATTATTTAGCCTTGCTCTCAAGCGCCTCACCGCAGCTCTTGCAAAATCGAACTTTAGTGCCGTCTTCGAGGAACTTTTTGCCAATCCGACCAGTCTTGGTACACTCAGGACAAATCATTAAAAGATTGGAAACGTGCACAGGTGCCTCTTTTTCCACAATCTGTCCTTGCTGGTTCATTTCGGTTGCCTTGGTATGGCGTTTAATCATATTGATTTTTTCAACCACAGCCTGATTCGTTGCCGGAAGAACCCTTAAAACCTTGCCAACGCGGCCTTTATCTTTCCCAGCAATAACTTCGACCTGATCGTTTTTTCTCAGGTATGTCTTACCCTTTGCCATTTTCAATACCTTTATTCTAACTACCTTCTGTTAGTCTTTATTTTCGTTTGGAGAAATTAAAGTACTTCAGGAGCCAACGAGATTATTTTCATGAATCCAAGGTTTCTCAGCTCCCTTGCGACCGGACCAAAAATACGGGTACCAACGGGCTCACCGGTATTGGAGAGAATGACCGCAGCATTCTCATCGAAGCTAACCCAGGTATCATCCATCCGTTTCATCTCTTTGGCGGTGCGAACAACTACTGCCCGCATGACTTCACCTTTCTTGACTTTGGCGTGCGGTATAGCTTCTTTAACCGTCACCACTATAATGTCGCCAATGGTTGCATATCGTTTCTTGGACCCGCCAAGAACTTTAATACAGAGTACTTTTTTAGCACCTGAGTTATCAGCAACGTTGAGTATAGTTTCTGTTTGTATCATAGTTTCACCTGATTACACATCAGTTACAGATCTTTTCAAAAAACAGACCGTACGCTTAAACAGCCTGCTCGAGAATTTTTTTCACCCGCCATCGTTTCCGCTTGCTCAGAGGCCTGCATTCCTCAATGAGAACCGTATCACCAATATTACATTTATTCTCAGGATCATCGGCAAGATACTTGACGCTGGTCTTCACATACTTGCCATAGAGTTTATGTCGGAACTGGCGCTCTACACGGATGACGACACTTTTTTCCATTCTATTGCTGACAACAGAACCGGTCCTTGTCTTTCTGGATTTTGTATTTTCAGTCATAATGTATCATTTATAAAATGTGTCTTTAGAAAATGGCCTTCAGCTATAGACGCTGGCCCTCTTTCTAGTTCGCAGCTTTTTCTCGACTAATTGTTGCAATTCTGGCTATGTCTTTTCTAATCTTCTTCAACCGGGACGAATCCTCCAGCGGTCTAATTTTATGCTGAAAGGAAAGATTGCCCAACTCCTCACGAAGTTCCTGTTCTTTCTTAGTCAATTCTTCTGGAGTCATATTTCTTAACTCTGCCGATTTCATAGGGTCTTCTCCTTGGAAATAACTTTTGTTGCAAATGGAAGCTTATTTCCCGCCAGAGTCAAAGCTCGTACCGCCAACTTCTCATCAACACCGTCGAGCTCGAAAAGAATCCTGCCGGGCTTAATCGGGGCAACCCAGTATTCAGGGCTTCCTTTACCCTTACCCATACGAGTTTCGGCTGGCTTCTTGGTAATCGGCTTATCTGGGAAAACACGGATCCAGACTTTACCGCCACGCTTTATTTTTCTGTTAATTGCAATACGACCTGCCTCAATCTGCTGCGAGGTCATTTTTCCGCAATCAAGTGCTTTCAGGGCAAAAGAGCCAAAACTAATGCTGCTACCTCGCAGCGCCACTCCCTTCATTCTGCCCTTGAAAACCTTTCTACGTTTTACTTTTTTTGGACTTAACATCGCTTACTCCGTTATTTCACCAAATGAGATTGAAGACTCAAGGCGCATTTAAGCAGCAGGAGCTTCCGTATCACTTAGTACTTCACCTTTGAAAATCCACACCTTGACGCCGATAATCCCATAGGTTGTATGAGCATTGGCCAGGGCATAGTCGACATCGGCACGCAATGTGTGCAGAGGCACTCTTCCTTCCCGTACCCACTCGCAACGCGACATTTCCGCACCACCGAGACGTCCAGCACAGGAGATCTTGATACCTTTGACTCCAAAGCGCTGAGCAGAACTGACAGCTTTTTTCATAGCCCGCCGAAAGGCAACCCGACGTTCCAGTTGGGTGGCGATATTTTCAGCTACCAGTTGTGCATCGGCTTCCGGTCTTCTTACTTCCTGAATGTCGAGAGCAACCGATTTGCTGACAAGTTTCTCCAGTTCTTTTTTAAGGTTCTCAATCTCCGCACCCTTTTTGCCGATGACAATTCCGGGCCTGGCCGTGAAAAGCTTAACACGAACTTTTTCACCGGTACGCTCAATTATGGTTTTTGAAAGACCGGCGTGATACAGACGTTTCTTGAGAAACTTTCTGATTTTCTGATCTTCGATCAGGTAGGTGGCGTACTCTTTATCCGCATACCATATCGAATCCCAAGTCCGGGTGATATTCAGTCTCAGTCCTAATGGATTAACCTTCTGCCCCAAAATTCAATCCTCCAACAAAAGTTGTTTTCAAATGACGGGAAAGCTGTAACGCGCTGATAATCTACGCTTACGCCTTCTACATTTCATCCAGTATTACAGTGATATGACTGGTTCTCTTGATAATTCCTGTTGCTCTGCCCATGGCCCGGGGACGAATTCTCTTCAGGGATGGTCCGCCATCGATGGTAATCTTTTTGATGTACAGGTTATCCACATCTATCTTGTCATCCTGGGTGGCATTGGCGAGAGCGGATTCTACTACTTTACGCAGAATCGAAGCGCCTTTTTTGGGCATAAAACGCAGCGTTGTGACGGCCTGATCAACGTTCATGCCTCGGACCACATCGGCAACCAAACGAGCTTTCTGTGGTGAAATACGTATATATTTTCCTACGGCTTTTGCTTCCATAGTGTTTACTCCCAGTGAGTCCTTAGAGAATCGCTTGCTCTCTAATTATCTTTTTCCTTTCTTATCACTTGCATGACCATAGTAGGTTCGGGTTGGAGAAAACTCTCCAAGCTTGTGACCAACCATGTTTTCAGTGACAAAAACCGGTATGAATTTTTTCCCATTATGCACAGCAAAGGTCAATCCAACCATCTCAGGGGTAATATCCGAGCGTCGGGACCAGGTTTTTATGACTTTTCGCGAACCACTCTCAATGGCGTTATTCACCTTTTTCATGAGATGGTCATCCACGAAGGGACCCTTTTTAATTGAACGGGACATACATTACTCCTTGCTTGTTATGATCTCCGCTTGACAATGTAATTGTCGGAAGCCTTCTTCTTTCTCGTCTTGTATCCCTTGGTCGGAAATCCCCAAGGAGATACGGGATGCCTGCCACCAGAGCTCTTGCCTTCACCACCACCCATGGGATGGTCAACCGGATTCATAGCAACACCGCGAACCCGTGGCCGTTTCCCGAGCCAACGTTTACGTCCAGCCTTGCCAAGCTTGGTACTCTCATGCTCTCTGTTACCAACCTGGCCAATACAGGCCCGGCAAAGTTTATTGAATTTTCGGACTTCGCCGGAAGGCAGCTTTACCTGAACATACTTGCCTTCCTTGGCCATGAGTTGCGCATAAGCGCCGGCACTGCGCACGAGTTGCGCACCTTTGCCAACTTTCATCTCCAGGTTGTGGATGATCGTACCCAGCGGGATGTTTATCAGCGGTAAGCAGTTGCCCGGCTGGATATCGACGTTATCCCCGGCTTCAACCGTATCTCCCACCTTGAGTCCCCGAGGTGCAATAATATATTTCTTCTCACCATCCAGATAACTCAACAGGGCAATGTTGGCGGATCTGTTTGGATCGTATTCCAGAGATACGACTTTGGCACTTATATCGATTTTATTGCGCTTAAAATCAATTATGCGATATTTGTTCTTGTGCCCACCACCTCTGTGCCTGGCAGTGATACGGCCATAATTGTTCCTGCCGCCCGTTTTCGATTTGCTGGCAAGCAGGCTTTTTTCTGGCCCCCCTGACGACAATTCGGGATTTTTGATCGACACCTGGTGTCTTTTTCCAGCTGATGTTGGTTTATATGTCTTTATAGCCATGATTTCCCAATCGCTCCATCATCGTTGTATTCGATAGATTCTGTTTCAATGAGTCTGTTCCAGCATATTCTGCTGATTCGGCAATGTTACCTACAGTTCGTCAGCGAAGTTAATCTCGCCTTCAGCCAGGGTCACATAGGCCTTTTTCCAGTTGGAAGTCTGACCGATATGCCGTCCCACCCTTTTCTTTTTACCATGCATATTCACGGTATGAACATCCTCAACTTTAACCTTGAACATATGTTCAACGGCTTTTTTGATATCTATCTTGTTTGCTTTCGGATGGACTTTGAAAACGACCTTGCCATCGAGTTCCTGCAAGAGGGTAGCCTTTTCGGTGAGGCAGGGCCCCTTTAACACTTCAGTTAGATTTTTCATGCCAAGCACCTCTTCTCAAGACTTTCAATTACAGGCTGAACCAGCACCAGCTTCTTGTGAAGAAGAATGTCATAAACATTCACACCTTCTGCAGGCAATACCTTGAATCCATTGACATTACGTGATGACTTGTCGAGGTTTTCATTGCTGCCTTCAATCACAATGAGGCCGTTATCGATATCGAGGGTGTTCATGATACCGACAAAATCCTTGGTTTTAATTGCTTCCATGGTGATATCATCAAGCACCAGAAGATTACCCTCCTGATTTCTGGCACTCATGGCCATGGCCAATGCAAGTTTCTTTACTTTTTTGTTCAGCTTAAAGCTGAAGTCTCTGGGTTTAGGACCAAAGGTCACTCCACCACCCCTCCAGAGAGGCGATCTTCTAGTCCCGGCCCTGGCTCTGCCAGTACCTTTCTGTCGCCATGGTTTTGCACCGCCGCCGCGCACTTCCACCCGGGTCTTAGTGCAAGCGGTACCTGCACGTTTGGCAGCTCTCTGCATACGGACAACATCATGCAGCAGGTGCTCCTTGACTTCAAGATCAAACACTTTTTCGTTTAATCCCGCCTCGCCAACTTTTTCGTTTTTGATGTTATATATATCTACAGTTGACATCATGATCTCCTTGAACCGGCTATTCTTCGCTGTTGCTATTTGGTAAAGATCTGAATAAGGCCATTATTGGCACCAGGTACCGGTCCTTTGACTAATATAACGTTGTCTTCTGCGCGGACGTCGATAACAATGAGATTCTTTTTCAGGATGGTATCATTACCCATACGCCCTGCCATCTTTTTCCCTTTCATGACTCGACCAGGATAAGCACTGCAACCAATGGACCCAGGAGCACGATGGAAACCCGAGCCATGGCCTGCTCCACCGCCGCCGAAACCATGGCGCTTTATGACACCTTGAAAACCGCGTCCTTTGCTCTTGCCACGGACATCAACAATGTCACCTACGTTGAAGAGATCCTGCAAAGCAACGGTCTGACCGGCTTCGTACTTTTCAGGATCCTCGACCCTGAACTCCCGAACGTGGTAGTATCCCTCACCGCCTGATTTCTGGAAATGTCCCTGCATAGGCTTGGTGATCCGCTTCTCTTTCTTGGGAGCAAAACCGACCTGAATAGCGTTATAGCCATCCGTTTTTTCAGATTTTACCTGAAGAATTTTACAGGGACCGGCTTCAATGACGGTGACCGGTATCGCTACTCCCAGCTCACTGTACACTCGGGTCATACCAACCTTTTTTCCTAAAATACCCATTGTTTTTGGCATAACATTACCTGCTGCTTCAAATTTCTATTGAGTATCTGCCTCTAGGGCAGTTTTATTTCTACGTCAACGCCTGCTGAAAGCTCAAGTTTCATCAACAGATCAATGGTCTGCTGCGTTGGCTCAAGTATGTCGAGAAGCCGTCTGTGGGTGCGCATCTCGAATTGTTCCCGGGACTTTTTATCAACGTGAGGCGACCGCAGAACGCAAAATTTATTTATCGACGTGGGCAGCGGAATCGGTCCTGCCACTGCCGAGCCAGTTCTTCTGGCTGTCTCGACTATTTCCGAGGTAGATTGATCAAGCAATTTATGATCGTATGCCTTGAGTCGAATACGAATTTTCTCTGTAGGTATCATTATGCACCTTTATTTCATGATTTCACTGATAACACCGGCACCTACCGTACGACCGCCTTCGCGAATGGCAAAACGCAGGCCGACATCCATGGCGATCGGGGTAATGAGCTCTGCGCTCACGGCAACATTGTCACCGGGCATTACCATCTCTACTCCCTCTGGCAAGGTTACAACACCGGTAACATCCGTGGTCCGGAAGTAAAACTGGGGACGATAACCGTTGAAAAATGGAGTATGACGGCCACCTTCGTCCTTGCCAAGAATATAGCACTCGGCTTTGAAATGGGTATGCGGAGTAATGGAACCTGGCTTGGACAGTACCTGACCACGCTCAATTTCATCACGCTTAACACCGCGCAGCAAAGCACCGATATTGTCACCGGCCTGACCTTCATCGAGCAGCTTTCTAAACATCTCCACACCGGTACAGGTGGTTTTCTGGGTCGGCCTGATACCAACGATTTCTACTTCCTCGCCTACCTTGACAATGCCCCTTTCAACACGACCGGTGGCAACCGTACCGCGGCCAGAAATTGAGAATACATCCTCAACAGGCATCAGGAAAGGCTGATCGACATCACGCTCAGGAGCGGGAATATAGGAATCGACTGCTTCCATCAGCTCCCAAACACACTTGGCAGCTTCTTCACTTTCCGGCTCTTCCAGGGCTTTCAGAGCTGAGCCCTGAATGATGGGAATATCATCGCCAGGGAACTCATAGTTATCGAGCAGCTCACGCAACTCCATTTCCACTAGTTCGATGAGCTCTTCATCATCGACCATGTCACACTTGTTGAGGAATACCACCATGGCAGGAACACCAACCTGACGGGCCAACAGAATGTGCTCTCTGGTCTGCGGCATGGCACCGTCGGTGGCGGCCACAACCAGAATGGCGCCATCCATCTGGGCCGCTCCGGTGATCATGTTCTTGATATAGTCGGCGTGGCCTGGGCAGTCAACGTGGGCATAATGACGGTTTTCTGTCTCGTATTCCACATGCGCAGTGGCAATGGTAATACCACGTTCTTTTTCTTCAGGTGCCTTATCAATGGAACTGAAATCTGTATATTCAGCCATTCCTTTTGTAGACAACACCCGAGTGATAGCTGCTGTCAAAGTGGTCTTGCCATGATCGATGTGACCGATGGTTCCTACATTGACATGTGGTTTCGTTCTTTCAAATTTTGCCTTTGACATAATCGTTCCTCATTATGATTAAGATCAGATTCCGCGAATTTTTTTAATTATTACTTCTGCCTTATTGGCAGGAACTATATCGTATTCCAAAAACTGCATGGTGAAGTTGGCCCGACCCTGCGTTGCTGAACGTAAAGAGGTCGAATATCCAAACATCTCTGACAGGGGTACGTGCGCGTGAACTATCTGAAGTTCACCCTGTGCATCCACTCCTGTAACTTTGGCTCTTTTGCCATTGAGATCCGACATCACATCGCCCAGGTAATCATCGGGTGTAGTGACCTCAAGATCCATCAGCGGTTCGAGCAACATTGGCTTGGCCTCGGCGGTCGTTCTTCTGATTGCCATTCCTGCCGAAACTCCAAATGCCATCTCCGTGGACTCTTCATCGTGATACGAACCACCAGTGAGTCGTACCTTCAAGTCCGTCAGGGGGTAACCGACCAAGGGGCCGGCATCAAGACTGTCTCTGACTCCCCTTTCAATGGCTCCCAAAAACTCCTGAGGAATGGTTTCCTCGTCAACCTCACTGACAAATTCTACTCCGGCACCTCTGGGTAACGGCTCAATTTGGAGTTCAACATGTCCGTACTGACCTTTTGCCCCGGTCTGCTGGTCAAACTTACCCTCGCCGCTGGCGTTGCCTGAGATCGTTTCTTTATAGGCAACCTGCGGAGTACCTACATTGGCGCCAACCTTGAAATCACTCAACAGCCTGTCGACGATAATTTCCAGGTGAAGCTCGCCCATCCCGGAAATGATTGTCTGGCCGGTATCAGCATCGATCCTAACGGTGAAGGAAGGATCTTCCAAAGCGACCTTATCGAGTGCCTCGGTGAGCTTTTTCTCATCAGCCTTGCTCTTTGGCTCGATGGCCACACCGATAACCGGGTCAGGAAATACCATACTTTCGAGGATGATATAATCCCCACTCTCACAGAGCGTATCGCCGGTGGTGGTAAATTTCAGCCCAACAACCGCGCCAATATCTCCGGCACCAATCTCGTCAACCGATTCACGCTTATTGGCGTGAAGCTTGAGAAGCTTGCCAATCTTCTCTTTTTTCTTCTTGACCGGATTGTAAACCTTATCGCCGACCTTCAACGAGCCAGCGTAAATCCTGATGAAGGCAAGATGTTCAACGAAGGAATCGCTCATCAGCTTAAAGACCAGGCCGCAGAATTTGCCGTCGGTCTCCGTTTTCCTGTGAACCAGCTCGCCATCCTTGTCCAAACCATCGATACTGGCAACATCCAGGGGCGATGGCAGATAATGGACAATACCGTCAAGTAAGGGTTGTATGCCCTTATTTTTAAAAGCGCTGCCACAGAACACCGGAACAACTTCCAATGCCAGGGTAGCCTTTCTCAAAGCGGTATAGATCTCGGACGCAGGTATTTCTGTATCTTCTAGATATTTTTCCATGACCCCCTCATCGAAGTCGGCCAACTTCTCGAGGAGTGCCATACGTGCGGCCGAGAATGTTTCTCTGTATTCGGCAGGAATGTCTTTCTCAACGACTTCCTGGCCAAGGGTCTGCTCACTGAACTCCAGCAGTTTCCCTTCTATTAAATCGATAACCCCGGCAAACTCCGCTTCTTTTCCCACAGGAATCTGAAGTGCTACGGGATTTGCCCCCAGCTTTTTGGACATCATCGTCAGGCACCGCTCAAAATCAGCGCCGATGCGATCCATCTTGTTTATAAAAGCCACTCGGGGTATGTGGTATTTATCAGCCTGCCTCCAAACGGTTTCCGACTGTGGTTCAACACCACCTACAGCACAGAAGACAGCCACCACCCCATCGAGTACCCGCAGACATCTTTCCACCTCAGCGGTGAAATCGACATGCCCTGGAGTATCGATTATATTGATTTTATGGTCATTCCAGAAGCAGGTAGTAGCAGCTGAAGTAATGGTTATACCTCTTTCCTGCTCCTGCTCCATCCAGTCCATGACCGCATTGCCGTCATGAACCTCGCCGATTTTATACGATCGGCCCGTATAGTAAAGTATTCTTTCAGTTGTCGTTGTTTTTCCTGCGTCAATATGGGCCATAATGCCGATATTGCGCACAACCGACAAATCGTTGCGGGCAGCCATCACTCAATTCCTTGCAGATTTTCTTTTGTCGACGCCTGCCCAAAGGGGCTCGTAGCCCTCAGCTGTTACCAGCGATAATGCGCAAACGCCTTATTGGCCTCTGCCATTTTATGCGTATCATCTCGTTTTTTCACCGACGCCCCTCTGTTGTTGTAGGCATCGAGCAGTTCCGCAGCCAGCTTCTCGGACATGGAACGCCCGGAGCGAGATTTAGCAAAACCGACAATCCAACGAATAGCCAAAGCATTTCGGCGGGTTTGGCGAACTTCCATGGGAACCTGATAGGTTGCCCCACCAACCCTTCTCGACTTGACTTCGACCTTAGGTCGTACCTTTTCCATGGCCTCTTCAAAAACAGTCAGTGGATCATCGTCCGGAACTTTCTCGGCTACAATATCCATGGCCTCATAAAAAATACGCTGGGCGAGACTTTTCTTTCCTCTCTCCATCAATCCGTTGGTGAACTTACTTACTAGTACACTATTGAAACGTGGATCAGGATCGAGTGGTCTTTTCTCAATTAATCTTTTTCGTGACATCTTATTCCTCTCTCACAAAACCCTCGCTTAGGAAGGTCGCTTGGCACCGTATTTGGATCGACCCTGACGTCTATCAGAAACACCCAAGGTATCAAGCGTTCCACGAACAATATGGTAACGGACACCGGGCAAGTCTTTCACCCTCCCCCCCCTAATCAACACGACTGAGTGTTCCTGGAGATTATGTCCGATTCCAGGAATATATGAGGTCACCTCAATGCCATTGGTCAGTCTCACCCTGGCTACTTTTCGCAGGGCTGAGTTAGGCTTTTTGGGCGTAGTTGTATAGACACGCACACATACGCCTCGTTTTTGAGGTGATCCTTTCAAGGCGGGCGTATTAGCCTTTTTGGCTATTTTCTTTCTTCCCTGCCTGACAAGCTGGTTAATAGTTGGCATCGTTTCAACCGCTCCTGTTCGATTAACCTTCAATAAAATATATTCGACAAAACAGTACCTCTCCACCCGTACTGGTCGCAGCACGAAAGAAGATATATTTACTCCATCATAGGTACTCTGTCAAGAATAAAATAATGGAGATTTTATTTCGTTTAGGTGTTGTTGTCACCCAATCCCGTACCGGCAGAAATCAATCGACCCATGATGACATTCTCTTTCAAGCCGGCTAGTTCATCGACCCTACCAGCCATAGCGGCATTGGTAAGAACCTTTGTGGTTTCCTGGAATGACGCTGCTGAGATGAAACTCTCGGTGGACAATGACGCTTTGGTTACCCCTAGCAACAACGGCTCAGCAACTGGCGGAGTGAGACCTTTAGCAAACAGCTGATCGCGTTCATCTTCAAAACTCCACCATTCAACCTGCTCACCGATCATGAATTTTGAGTCACCGGAAGAAGTAATCATAACCCGACGCATCATCTGGCGGACGATGACTTCAATATGCTTGTCATTAATGCGCACACCCTGAAGTCTGTAAACCTCCTGAATTTCATTGACCAGGAATTTGGCAAGCTCTTTGATACCAAGTACCTTGAGAATGTCGTTGGGAACGATGGTTCCCTCCATCAACGGTTCACCCGCCTGAACATAGTCACCTTCATGGACAATCATGTGTTTTGACTTCGGCACAAGATACTCCTGAGGGTCACCGTGCTCAGGTGTAACCACGACCCGACGCTTGCCCTTCAGCTCCTTACCGAAACTCACCCTACCATCAATCTCAGTGATGATGGCTGGCTCTTTTGGCTTGCGAACTTCAAAAAGCTCGGCAACCCGCGGCAGACCACCGGTGATGTCCTTGGTTTTTGATGATTCCCGAGGTATCTTGCCAACCACTGTACCAGGCTTTATTTCATCTCCCTCATTGACAGAAATGATTGAACCAACTGGCAGGCTGTACCTGGCGAAGACATCAGAGTTCGGCAATTTGAGCGTCTTGCCTTTCTTGTTTTTCACCGTCACCCGGGGATTTAACTGGGTACTGCTGGTAGAATGAATAATCACCTTGGAAGCCTTACCGGTAACCGCATCAACCTTTTCCTGCATGGAAACGCCTTCAAGCACATCACCATACTTAATGATACCGCCGACCTCCGCAACAATTGGGATGGTATACGCATCCCAGTCAGCCATTATGGTACCGGCCTCGATCTCGGCGTCTTCTTCCACCAAAATCTGGGCACCATAATTCACTTTAAACTTCTCACGATCCCGGCCAAGATCATCCTGAATGACGATTTCCGCATTCCGGTTCATGACAATCTTGATACCTTCAGAATTCACAACCGAATGGAGGTTTTTAAAACTGACCTTACCCCCGCGCTGGGTGCGCAATTCCGCCTGTTCAACCGAACGACTGGCGGTTCCACCGATATGAAAGGTACGCATGGTCAGCTGTGTTCCCGGCTCACCAATGGACTGAGCGGCGATAACTCCGATAGCCTCGCCAATGTTCACCATATGCCCCCTGCCCAGATCACGACCATAGCAAAGAGCACAAACTCCGCGACGGGATCTGCAGGTGAGCACGGATCGAATAAGCACGTGATCCACACCGGCGTTATTGATTGCCAACACCTTATCTTCGGTAATCTCATCGCCCTCATCGACAATAACTTCATCGGTATAAGGGTCGACAACATCTTCCAAGGCAACCCTTCCCAGAATTCGATCACCGAGAGGTACAATAATCTCACCGCCATCGAGAAGAGGTTCGGCAACAATACCATCTAAAGTCTGACAATCTTTCTCAACAATGGTTGATTCCTGAGCTACATCCACCAGCCTTCTGGTCAGATAACCAGAGTTTGCTGTTTTCAGGGCTGTATCGGCAAGTCCTTTCCGGGCTCCGTGGGTAGAAATAAAGTATTCCAGAACATCAAGACCTTCGCGAAAGTTAGCCTTGATGGGTGTTTCAATGATAGCGCCAGACGGTTTGGCCATAAGACCACGCATACCGGCAAGCTGACGTATCTGATCACGGGAGCCCCTCGCACCAGAATCGGCCATGATGTAGATGGAATTGAAGCTCGGTGACTCGACGACCTTGCCCTCTTTGTCGCGAAAATAATCAACTTTTATCTCATCCATCATTTCGTTGGCGACTTCCTCGGTGACTTTCGACCAAATATCGACAACCTTGTTATATTTCTCACCCGAGGTGATCAAACCATCGTTGTATTGATGTTCAACATCAACCACATCCCTTTCCGCTCGTTCCACCAATTCCTCTTTATTAAGAGGAATTTTCATGTCGTTTATGCAGATAGAAATACCGGCTCGGGTGGCATATTCATAGCCTGTATCCTTGAGCCTGTCGGCAAGGATGACGGTATCCTTTGTTCCCGCTCGCCTGTAGGTATAGTCGATGAGCTGAGCCAAGGCCTTTTTGCTCATGACCTTGTTGACCTCACTAAAAGGAATGGAGTCCGGCAGCAGCTCCGCAAGAATTGTCCGACCGATGGTGGTGTCAAAAATTTCACCATTTTTACGAACTTTTACCTTTGCCTGGAGTTCGGCGACGCCATGATCGTAGGCAATCCTTGCCTCTCTTGGATCGGCAAAGATCTTGCCTTCTCCTTTGGCATTCACCCGCTCTCTGGTCATGTAGTACAGACCAAGAACGATATCCTGAGATGGAATGATGACCGGCTCACCGTTGGCGGGCGAGAGAATGTTGTTGGTGGACATCATCAGGACCCTGGCCTCGACTTGGGCCTCCACCGACAACGGTACATGAACCGCCATCTGGTCACCATCGAAGTCGGCATTGAATGCCATACAGACCAGTGGATGAAGCTGAATAGCCTTGCCTTCTATGAGAACCGCCTCGAAAGCCTGCATGCCGAGTCTATGCAGAGTAGGCGCCCTGTTGAGAATAACAGGATATTCGGTGACCACCTCATCGAGTACATCCCAAACTTCCTTGGTGCCTTTTTCCACCATCTTTCTGGCACTTTTGATGGTGGTGACATAGCCACGCGATTCAAGTTTGTTATAGATGAAGGGCTTGAAAAGCTCTAGCGCCATCTTCTTGGGAATACCACACTGATGCAGACGCAGGTGCGGTCCGACCACAATAACCGAGCGTCCCGAATAATCGACACGTTTACCAAGCAGATTCTGCCGGAATCGTCCCTGCTTGCCTTTCAGCATATCAGAGAGCGATTTCAAGGGACGCTTGTTGGCCCCGGCAATCACTCGACCACGCCTGCCATTATCAAAGAGCACGTCCACCGACTCCTGTAGCATCCGTTTCTCGTTTCGAATGATGATATCGGGAGCATCGAGTTCGAGAAGACGCTTGAGGCGATTGTTTCTATTGATGACGCGTCGATAGAGATCGTTGAGATCAGAGGTGGCAAAACGACCGCCTTCTAAAGGTACAAGTGGACGCAAATCCGGTGGCAGCACTGGAATCGCCTCGAGTACCATCCACTCCGGACTGTTGCCGGAGTCACGAAACGCTTCAACGACGTAGAGTCTTTTGCCGAGCTTCTGCCTTTTGGTCTGGGAGTTTGTTGCGGCCATCTCAGCTCGCAGCTCTTTTGACAAGGCTTCGAGATCCTGTGATTCCAGAAGCTGTCTGATAGCCTCAGCGCCGATGCCTACCTTAAATTTTCCCGGATAGGCATCTCTGGCATTCCGATACTTCTCCTCGGTGAGCAGGCTACCGACTGGTACATCTTCAACCTCTGATTCAACCACGGCATATTGCTCGAAGTAGAGAATCTTCTCGAGCTGTTTCAAGGTCATATCAAGGACCGCACCAATTTTGCTGGGCAGACTTTTCAAAAACCAGATGTGGGCAACCGGAGCGGCCAGCTTGATATGCCCCAGACGTTCACGGCGTACCTTTGACTGGATAACTTCTACACCGCATTTTTCGCAGACAACACCGCGATGCTTCATCCGTTTATATTTGCCGCAATTACATTCGAAATCCTTGACCGGACCAAAAATCTTGGCACAGAACAATCCGTCCCGTTCCGGTTTAAAGGTTCGATAATTGATCGTCTCCGGTTTTTTCACTTCACCGTGCGACCAATCCATTATCTTTTCAGGGGAGGCCAGAGTAATCTTTACATTCTTGAATGCAACGGGAGATTTCGGCTTTTGAAAAAAATTGAATAGCTCTTCCACGTAATCACCTCTTCTTCGTTTGGTTGTATCCGCCTGATTCAGTTGAACCAGACATGAAGAGATTATGCCCCGAGGGGTAATATCCGCCCAGCATTCTACCGCACTAGAAGTGCGGCAGAGCAGGTAGGTTTTATTCTTCGATAAGTTCCATGTTCAGGCAAAGGCCCTGAAGCTCTTTGACCAGAACGTGGAATGATTCCGGCAAGCCGGTTGTGAGAAAATTGTTGCCCTTAACAATGCGCTCATACATGGTTGTCCTGCCCTCAACATCATCTGATTTGGCAGTAAGGAATTCTTTGAGCGTATAGGCAGCACCATAGGCCTCCATGGCCCAGACCTCCATTTCACCGAGTCGCTGTCCACCAAATTGAGCTTTACCGCCCAAAGGTTGCTGGGTGACAAGCGAGTAAGGTCCCGTTGATCTGGCGTGGATCTTGTTGTCGACGAGATGGTGCAGTTTCAGCATATACATAACACCGACGGTCACCATATTGTCAAAAGGATCACCGGAAAGTCCATCGTGAAGCCTGCTCTGGCCGACCTCATCCACTCCTGCTTCCACCAGAAGTTTACGGATCTCACTTTCCTGAGCACCATCGAAAACAGGAGTGCTCATATGCAACCCGTCTTTATGTTCACGGGCCCACTGAATGATCTCTTCGTCGCTCTTTCCGGCAACGATCGCATCTGTCTCCTGCTTGGAATATACCTTGCCAATCTTTTCCTTAATTGCTTTGACCGCTTGCTGGTTAGCCAGTTTCTCCAACTGTTCTCCCAACATCCTGGCAGCATAGCCCAGATGGGTTTCCAGAACCTGGCCTACATTCATTCGGGAAGGAACGCCAAGAGGATTAAGGACAATATCCACAGTTCTGCCATCAGCAAAAAACGGCATATCCTCTTCCGGCAGCAACCTGGAGACAACGCCTTTGTTACCATGCCGGCCGGCCATCTTGTCTCCGACGGAGAGCTTGCGCTTGGTGGCGACATACACCTTCACCATTTTAACAACACCAGGGGGTAAATCATCCCCTTTGGTCATCCGCTCTATTATTCCGTCGTAGCGCTCGCTGATAAGGCGTGATTGGTTTTTATAACGCTCATAGATGGCATCTATCTGTTCGCCGTATTTAGTTTTTTCTGAGAATTCGACTGAACTGAGGTTGTGAAAGCCAACATCCTTGGCCACCGAGCCATCTATTTTCTTACCGAGCTTCACCAACACCGTGCCATCCTTGGCGATGATATCCTTCTTCGCCGTCCGGCCATGCATGATGTCACCAATCTCGAGACACACGCCGCGCTTGAGACTGGCCAACTCATCCAGTTTGTCCTGGTTGAGGCGCTCAATATCCTGTTCTTCTATAATAAGGGAGCGTTCATCTTTGTCCACACCCTTACGGGAGAAAACTTTTGCATCGATGACGACCCCTTCAACTCCCGGCGGTACTCGGAGTGAGGAATCCTTGACATCCTGAGCTTTTTCGCCAAAGATGGCGCGTAAGAGCTTTTCCTCAGGGGAGAGCACTGTCTCACCTTTGGGCGTTACCTTACCAACCAGGGTGTCACCGGCACGCACATCCGCACCGATTCTGACTACCCCTGAGTCATCAAGGTTACGCAGGGTATCCTCACTGACATTGGGAATATCCCTGGTTATTTCTTCCTTGCCCAGCTTCGTGTCCCTGGCCATGGTTTCGAAAACTTCGATGTGGACGGAGGTGAAGGTATCTTCCTTCAACAGCCTCTCATTCACCAAAATGGAATCCTCGAAGTTGAATCCCCGCCAAGGCATGAAAGCAATGGTGACATTTTTACCAAGGGCAAGTTCGCCTTTCTCTGTTGACGGACCATCGGCTAGTACCGTTCCCTTGACAACTTTCTGACCGGGTACAACCAACGGCACCTGATTAAAACAAGTATTCTGATTCGATTTCTTATACTTCTCCAATCTGTAAACCGCTATTCCGGTATCATAACCATCGGTGCCGGGTTCATCGTAGCGAACCACGATTCTGTTGGAATCGGCCTCTTCGACAACACCATCACCACCTGCAAGCAAACACGCTCCTGAATCTCGAGCCACATAACGCTCCATGCCGGTACCGACGAGTGGAGCTGCCGGTTTGAGCAGAGGAACAGCCTGACGCTGCATGTTCGAGCCCATCAGGGCTCTGTTGGCGTCATCATTTTCGAGAAAAGGTACGAGAGATGCGGCAACACTTATCAGCTGATTTGGTGCAATATCCATGTAGGTGACATTATCGCTGAACGAAGTGACTACCTCGCCATCCTCACGCACAATTAAGGAATCCGGGATAATCCGGTTTTTCTTGTCAACCTGAACAGAAGCTGGAGCAATAATATGTTTCTGTTCCTGTAAAGCACTGAAATATTCGATCTCATCGGAGACAATTCGATTTTCAACTTTCCGGTAAGGAGTCTCTATAAAACCGTAAGGATTCACCTTGGCATAGGTGGCCAGGGAGACAATAAGACCGATATTCGGTCCTTCCGGTGTTTCGACGGGACATATCCGGCCATAATGGGTCGGATGAACATCCCTGACTTCAAAGCCTGCACGCTCGCGGGAAAGACCTCCTGGCCCAAGAGCACTTAGCCTTCGTTTATGGGTGACCTCGGAAAGGGGATTGGTCTGATCCATAAACTGGCTAAGCTGCGAAGTACCAAAAAATTCTTTTATCGCTGCAGATATCGGTTTGGGGTTGACCAGATCGTGGGGCATGAGTGTTTCCACATCCTGCAAGGTCATGCGCTCTTTAATGGCTCTTTCCATTCTGACCAGTCCCATGCGGTACTGGTTCTCAATAAGCTCGCCAACCGTACGCACCCTTCTGTTACCCAGGTGATCGATATCATCAACGCCGCCTTGGTTATCTTTGAGTCGAACGAGATACTTCACCGACTCGACAATATCCGCAATGGTCAAGGCTTTTTGGCTGATATCGATATCAAGTCCAAGCTTGGCGTTGATTTTGTAGCGCCCTACCTCAGAGAGATCGTATAGATCCTGATTAAAGAAAAGATTGTCAAAAAATGTTTGCGCAACCTCAAGTGTCGGTGGGCTTGAAGGACGCAGCCTCCGGTATATTTCCAGAAGTGCCTCCTCTGTTGAATTAACCTTATCAAGAGCAAGGGTCTTGCGAAATGCATCAGAATAATGCACACCATCAATGAACAGCACCCGCACACTTTGTATGCCTGCTTCCTGGATAGACTCAAGCACCGTTTCAGTAATTTCGGTATTTGCCAGAAATAGGATTTCCTCGGTTTCAGGATTGTAAAGATCTTCAACAAGTACTTTGCCGATAACTTCCTCTTTCTCAATCTCCAGGTAGTCTACTTCGGAAGCCTCAATTTTTTTACAAAGAACTTTACTGATCTTTTTGCCTTTCTTGCCGAGTATCTCTCCGTCTTTGGGATTGATAAGATCGAACTGAAGTCTTTGGCCCAGGGCTGTCTCGGTATCAAAACTGATCTTGTACTGATCACCCTCAAATTTAATGACGTTGGTTAGATAGTACTCTTCAAGAAGCTGACTGGCGTTGTATCCCAATGCTTTCAGCAAGGTTGTAACCGGAAATTTTCTCCTTCTGTCTATGCGAACATGGAGAATATCCTTTATATCAAATTCAAGATCG
>JASJDT010000103.1 GCA_030065655.1 Desulfocapsaceae bacterium
GAGCCTCTTGCAAAAGTAAGATTTTCGTTCAAAATCGAGGCATGCGAAAAAATTTACCACAGGCATATAATGGATATCTCGGAGTCTCACTCCGTTCGCTTACCGGCGGATAAAATTTTGAGCATAACAAAGAGTTTGGATGAAAAGATAGTTTTGCAAGCGGCTCAACATAATATTCGCTACTGAGAGGGGAAACCATGGAAGTGAAAAAGTTCGGGGTCATCGGCGCAGGTCAAATGGGCAACGGTATTGCCCAGGTTGCTGCGGCTAGTGGTCTGGAAGTGCTGATGAGCGATATCAAGGAAGAGTTCACCGAGAAAGGCAAGAGCAACATAGCCAGAAATCTCGGTAGAATGGTGGAGAAAGGCAAACTCGACAACGGTGCAGCCGATGCCATCCTCGGCCGGGTTGCTACCACCATTAATCTCGAAGACATGCAGGGTGTGGATTTCGTCGTCGAGGCAGCCGTCGAAAGAGAAGATCTTAAATTCAAAATATTCCAGGATCTCGATAAAATTTGCCGACCCGAGGTTATCCTCTCTACCAACACCTCTTCCATTCCCATCGGTCGGATTGCAGCTCAGACTTCCAGGCCTGATAAGGTAATCGGCATGCATTTCATGAACCCGGTACCGATGATGAAGCTGGTTGAGGTTATTCGCGGACTGGCCACCTCGGAGGAGACGTTTAAGATCACCTGGTCGCTGTGTGAACAATTCGGCAAAACCCCGGCGGAGGCCAATGATTTTCCTGGATTTATCGCCAATAGGATTCTCATGCCGATGATCAACGAGGCCATCTTCTGTCTCTATCAGAACGTGGGCAAGGCGGAAGATATCGATACGGTGATGAAACTCGGTATGAACCACCCCATGGGACCGCTGGCTTTGGCTGATCTTATCGGTCTGGATACTTGCCTGGCCATCATGGAAACGCTCTATGACGGTTTTAAAGATCCTAAATACCGCCCCTGTCCGCTGTTGCGCAAATATGTGGAGAGCGGCTGGTTGGGCAGGAAGAGTGGGAAGGGCTTCTACGATTATTCCAGCTGATCACCCAATCTGTAACAGAGGGTGACAGCAGCGACCTATCATCAGGGAGAAGATATGCATAATTATGCGGCCGGGCCGCCTGCCGGAGAACTGGCGGCCAGGATAGCCAAGCTGCAAAAGGATCTGCAGGAGAATGAAATAAGTGGGGCGCTCATCGTCCAAAAGACGGATCTCTACTATTTTTCTGGAACATCCCAGCAGGGCTGGCTCTATATTCCCGCAGAGGGTAAGCCGCTGCTTATGGTGTTTAAGGAATATGAGCGGGCCAAGGTTGAATCTGCCCTGGAAAACGTGGTTTCTCTGGTCAGCCCTAAAAAGATACCGCAGATGCTTGAAGACTACGGTTATCCTTTGCCTGCCACTCTGGGCATGGAACTCGACGTTCTGCCTGCCAACCTGTATTTTCAGTTCGACACCATCTTCAACGATGCCAAAATCGTCGATATTTCCACCTCAATCAGGCTGATTCGCGCCATTAAATCACCCTTTGAATTGGAGAGGCTGCGCACGGCTGCCGCCAAATCCGACAAAGTTGCCGACAAATTCACTGAAATATTAGAGGTTGGCAAAACCGAGATCGCCCTTGCCGGTGAGCTTGAATCCTACGCCCGCAGTCTTGGACATCAGGGCATCGTCCGGATGCGCCTCTTCGGTAGCGAACTGTTTTACGGACACCTGATATCCGGACCGGGAGCAGCGGTACCGAGCTATCTGGCATCGCCCACGGGTGGGGAAGGCGTCAGCGAAGTGGTGGGGCAAGGCTCCGGCTTCAAGAAGATAGAACGCAATGAGATGGTACTCGTCGATTATGTTTTTGCCGAAAAAGGCTATATTTCCGATCATGCCAGGATTTTCGTGATCGGTGAGTTAAGCGATGAGCTCAATCGGGCCCATGACGCTATGCTCGATATTCAGGAGAAGATCAAGACCATAGCAGTTCCCGGTACTGCCACCGGAGAAATATACCAGCTGATGGTGGATATGGCCGAAGAGAAGGGTTATGCCGAATTTTTCATGGGAGTGGGCGAGCGCAAGATTCGCTTTACCGGTCACGGTGTGGGGCTTGAACTCGATGAGTTCCCCTTTGTCGCCAAGGGTCAGAAATTGCCGCTCGCAGAGGGCATGGTGCTTGCTCTGGAACCCAAGGTGATCATACCCGGCAAAGGCGTGGTCGGTATCGAAAATACCCATCTGGTCACGGCCAAGGGACTTGAGCCTTTGACCCTTTTCCCAGATCAGATTTGTAAGGTGTCCTAACTTCAACGGAGAGGGGGAAATGGACAAAGAACCATTACATCCGGATATGCTGGACAATGCAGGAAGAGCACGTCTCATCCTGGACTTTTTTCACCGCACCATGATTCACCATGCCCTGTGGTATGCCGAGGTCAAACACCAGATGGGTGAGGAAAAGGCGCTCGACCTGCTGGCTCAGGCATCACGAAAAAGTTATGAAATCCAGATGGGTCACCTTGCCAAAATATTCAATTTCGATATGGTTGACAACATCCCCCAGCCACTTTTGGTAATGGAAGAAGAAAAGCAAAAGGAATTGCTGGACCGGGCTGCCAAGAACTGGCTGGTAAACGATGGCGTCTGGTTTCAGACCGTGGAGTTCTCCGAGGGTATGAATGATGCCAAGCGCTGCAACGACTCTTGCTGGGCACAGTTCTCGCCGGTTGAGGCGGCCTGTATCAAAGATATCTTGGACCTTGGCAAAGCACCGGGCCTTGAAGGATTGAAGCAGGCTTTGGCCTTTCGGCTCTACGGCACTATTAATGAGCAATCGATCCGGGACGAGGACGACCACAGTTTTATCTTCCAGATGGATAAATGCCGGGTGCAGGCGGCCAGAAATCGCAAGGGATTGGCCGACTATCCCTGCAAATCAGCCGGCTTGGTTGAGTATACCTACTTTGCCCGAGCCATCGATAAGCGTATCCGTACGGAATGCATCGGCTGTCCTCCCGACGAACATCCTGATGAGTGGTATTGTGCTTGGAGATTTATTTTGGAGGAAGAGTAGGATATCTGAAAACGTTCATCAGTACTCCATCTGTGCACGATCAGGTATATGTGCATAGGCTGACTATGGCACCCATACCTGCTTGCCCACAGATGAAGCACTGCTGAACGTTTATATAAAGTGATAATTAGGATGCAAAAGTAAAAAACATCCCAAATGAGGTCTTGTCATGAATTTTGAGAATATAGTTTACGAGGAGAAGGGTACTGCGGCGATTATCACCATCAATCGTCCCAAGGCGCTCAATGCCTTGAACCTGCAGACTCTTGAGGAATTGCGGAGTTGCCTTACCACACTGGGCAACAATGAAAATATCGCCGTGCTCATTCTCACCGGCGGCGGTGAAAAATCCTTCGTGGCAGGTGCTGATATCTCCTTTATGCAGAATATCGATGTGCTCGAGGCGCGCCGTTTTGCCAAGATGGGCCATGAAGTTGGCAAACTGCTCGAAGATCTGCCCCAGCCAGTAATCGCCGCGGTCAATGGTTTCGCCTTGGGTGGCGGTTGCGAACTGGCCATTGCCTGTGATATTCGCTATGCATCGGAAAACGCCAAGTTCGGCCAACCGGAGGTCAATCTCGGAGTCATCCCGGGATTCGGCGGCACCCAGCGTCTGCCTCGGATTATTGGCAAGGGACTGGCTAACGAGCTGCTGTTCAGCGGGGAGATAATCGATGCTCAGGAAGCCCTGCGTATCGGCCTGGTCAACAAAGTATTTGCCCAGGATGAGCTGCTGGAGAAATGTCTGGCTCTGGCCGAAACCATAGCCTCCCGAGGTCCGCTGGCGGTCAGGCTGTGCAAAGAGGTGGTCAATCACGGCATGGAGATGGATCTGGCCCGGGCCTGCCAGTATGAGAAGGATCTGTTCAGCCTCTGTTTTGCCAGTAGTGAGCAGAAAGAGGGAATGAGCGCGTTTCTGGAAAAACGGGCTCCAAAATTTAAGGAATAGACACTATGCATCTTGATCTGACCGAAGAGCAGAAGCTCATTCAGGATACCGCCAGGGATTTCGCCGTAGCCGAACTCGAGCCAGTGGCAGCCGATCTCGACCGGGGCGGCGATGACGCCATTTTTTACACCAATCTGCGCAAGCTTGCCGAGCTTGGTTTCATGGGACTGAACGTCTCCGATGAGTATGGCGGCTCGGAGGCCGGAGTAATTGCTTTCAGCCTGGCCATAACTGAGATTAGCAGAGCCTGTTCGTCGACGGCGGTCACTGTCTCAGTTAATAACATGGTTTGCGAGGTTATTCAGGCCATCGGCAACGAAGAACAGAAGCAGAAATACATTCCTAAGATTTGCAGCGGTGAGTATGCGGCGGGTGCTTTTGCACTCACTGAGCCGGGTGCAGGCTCCGATCCCGCTTCCATGACCACCTCGGCGGTACTCGATGGTGACGAGTGGGTTCTCAACGGTTCGAAGATCTTCATCACCAGCGGTTCCTGTGCCGGAGTCTTCGTGGTTTGGGCAGTGACAGATTCGTCAGCACCAAAGGGTAAAGGGATCAGCCTTTTTCTCGTGGAAGCGGGTGCGCCGGGTCTGGAAGTGGGCAAAAAAGAGGCAAAGATGGGCCAACACGCCTCGGCAACCAATGAAATTCTCTTTCAGAATTGCCGTATTCCCAAGAATGCACTCATGGGCGAGCAAAACAATGGTTTCCGGGTGGCGGTTACCGAACTTGCCGGCGGCCGCATCGGCATTGGCTCCCTTGGCCTTGGTCTCGGTCTGGCGGCCATGGACTGCGCCACCAAATATGCCTTGGAGCGAAAGCAGTTTGGCAAAACCATCAGCGAATTCCAGGCCATCCAGTGGAAGATCGCCGATGCTTACACCGAACTTGAGGCTGCCCGTTTGCTCTTAATGAATGCTGCCTTCAAGAAAGAGCAGGGACGGCCGTTTTCCAAAGAAGCATCCATGGCCAAGGTCTTTGCCACTGAGGCGGCCAATCGTGCCTGCTATGAGGCCATTCAGATCCTGGGCGGCTACGGTTACACTGCCGACTATCCGGTAGAGCGCTATGCCCGGGATGCCAGGATAACCTCAATCTATGAGGGCACCAGCGAAATTCAACGTTTGATTATCGCCCGTCAGATATTAGGTGAATTTTCATAATCACAAACTTAATGAAGTGAGGTGAATACATGTTTACCGAAAGACGCAGCGTACGCCGATACAAGACCGATGCCATTGATAGCGATGTCCTCCAGAATGTCCTGGAGGCAGCCCGCTGGGCACCATCATGGGCCAATACCCAGTGTGCGGAACTGGTTGTTGTCAAGGATGGCAACATAAAGAAGCAGCTGGCCGAAGTGTTGAGCAGAAAAAATCCTGCAATCCTGGCAGTTGAAAATGCGCCGCTGGTCATCGCCGTCTGCGGCAAGCTGGGTGTTTCAGGATTCTACAGCGGCAAGGCGCTCACCAAGTTTGAAGACTGGTTTCTCTACGATCTTGGTCTGGTTACCGAAAACATCTGTATAGCTGCCCATCAACAGGGTTTGGGCACGGTGATAGTCGGCGCCTTCGATCACGACAAAACGAGGGAGATTCTCAATGTGCCCTCTACTCATGAGGTTGTGGCGCTGCTCCCTATCGGCTATCCTGACCATGAGCCACCTGCTCCCAAGCGCAAGTCCATGGAGGAATTTGTCCACTGGGATACGTATTAGTAGAAAACGTTTTTTTTACCTCTCTCCCGAAATAGCCCCAGGAGAATAAAGGGCCGGGGAGGCCATCTTCGACTTGTCCGCCCCGGCTCGCAGTCATGTCCCTCATCATCCGCCACAAGTTCCAACAGCCTCTCATTGTCCTCACTCCTAGCCACTGCATAAATACCTGGAAATTTGCAACCTCCTATGGTAGATAGTCGAATTTTTTGTCCTCACGTCAGAATTCGAAAGAAGAGAAAGTATGATGCAGACAAAATCTTGGGCCGATCCTGAAAAAACGACCACCTGGCGGAAATATGTTAAAAAGCTCTGCAAGAGCTGCCGAGGGACCTGCTGCAGTCTGCCGGTGGAGGTAAAAGGTACCGATCTGGTCAGGATCGGCCTCATAGATTCCTTCGAATTGGAGGATAATCCCAAATTCATCGCCCGCCGCCTCATGAAGGAACAGGTGGTGGAGCATTACCACGGCAAAACCGAGACCTTTACCCTGGCCCGTATGGCCAATGGTGACTGCCTCTACCTCGACAGCCGTAGCCGCCGGTGTAACATTTACGAACAGCGTCCTGAAACCTGTAGGAATCATCCCCATATCGGCCCACGTCCCGGTTTTTGCGCCTATATTCCTAAAAGCCCCTGAACACCATTTAATACCCTTTTTGCACCTAATCTCACTTGCCTCAACCGGCAATGCGTTTTAGTTTACATCATAGTAGATGAAGCAGCGAAGAGGAGTATCATGCGTATTGGAGCAGTACAACTGAATAGTCAGGCAAACAAGGAACAAAACCTTGTCCAGGCTGAAAAACTGATCGATCTTCTGGCTCACCAGGGAGCGGATCTTATTGTTCTGCCCGAACATTTCAATTACGTCGGGCCGGATGAGGATAAGCGAGCCATGAGCGAGGAGCTCACCGATTCGCCTAGTCTTGATCGTATACGGCGAAAAGCGGTGGAACATTCTGTTCACATCCACAGTGGCACGCTGCTGGAGAGAGCAGGAGATCGCATCCACAATACTGGCGTTGTTTTTAATCCCCAGGGTGAAATAGTTGCCAGATACCGCAAGATTCATCTCTTCGATGTAGAAGTGCCGGGCGGCAAGAAATATCTTGAATCGGCGATCGTCTCTCCCGGCGAGGAGGTCGTCACCTTCACTGTCGGCCCTGTTACCATCGGCCTGACAACCTGTTATGACTTGCGTTTTCCCGAGCTATATCGGGCTTTGGCCGAACGCGGCGCCCAGGTGATTCTGGTACCCGCTGCCTTCACCATGCAGACCGGCAGAGATCATTGGGAGCTCCTGCTGCGCGCCCGAGCCGTGGAAAACCAATGTTTTGTGGTGGCCCCAAATCAATATGGCAGCTGCCCACCGAAATATCTCAGTTACGGTAGAACTATGATTATTGATCCCTGGGGTGTGGTGCTCGCCCAGGCAAGCGATGAGATCTGCACTATTTCGGCAGACCTGGATATGAAGCGTCTCGCTCATATTCGTGAATCGTTTCCGGCGCTGGAGCATATCCGCAGGGATATCTTTGATTGAGGAGAGTATGAAAACCTATTTGGACCATTTTGTAGTCGGAGCGGCAACGCTCAAGCAGGGCATCGAATACCTGCAAGACCGGCTGGGGGTAGAGCTTCCCTATGGCGGGCAGCATCCGCAGATGGGAACCCATAATTGTGTGACCAGACTCAGCGATACCACCTTTTTGGAAATAATCGCCGTTGATCCGGACGGCTGGGGGCCTGAGCAGCCGCGCTGGTTCGGCCTGGATGACCCCCATGTTCACGCCAACCTTGCCAGAAGCCCCAGGCTGCTTACCTGGGTGGTAAACACCGAGGCGATCGGTGCTGCGCTTGGTGGTGCCGGCATAAACAGTGGTGAAGCTGTCACCATCAACAGAGGTGATTTGCGCTGGATGTTCGGTGTGCCAGATGACGGCAGGTTGCTTGCAGGCGGCATTCTTCCCTATATCATCAGCTGGCAGACCCTCATGGATGGGCATCCTGCTGCTTCCATGGCGGATACCGGCTTACGGTTGAACGACTTCCGGATTTGTACGCCTTACCCGGAGTGGGTGCGCTCGCACCTCCAGAGTTTAGGGGTTCAGTCACCGATTCCCATTGTGCCGCTAAGTGCCAACAGCACTGCTTATCTGGAGGTGGAGTTTGAAACACCGGCAGGGATGCGAACTTTGACCAGCAATGAGTAACGCTGATATCGGCGTTCTCATTATGCTTTGGATAGCATGGTGCGCGGTGCACAGCGGTTTGATATCGCTTACCGTTACCCGTTACCTGCAGGTAAGGTTAGGGGATAGGTATCGCTTCTATCGGTTGTTTTACAACGTTTTGGCGATCATTTCCTTTCTACCACTCTATCTGTTTACCCTGAACAATATAGGTGAAGTTGTTTTCAGTTGGCAAGGCGGCTGGCAATTGCTTCAATATGGCCTTTTCGCTGGAGCCATATTTCTTTTTGTTTTAGGTGCGTTGAAATACGACTTGAAAACCTTTCTTGGCATCGCCCAATTCAGTTCAAAGAAAAATCATACCATCATGTCGGACAGCGGTGAACTCGATACTTCAGGTGTGCTGGGATTCACCCGGCACCCCTGGTATCTGGCAGCACTTATGCTGATCTGGAGCTGGCAGAAAGACATCCATCTTGCCAAATTCTTGGTCAACTGCGTGCTCACTGGCTATCTCGTAGTTGGCACACTGCTGGAAGAGCGCAAACTGCGACTGGAACTTGGCCAGAGCTATATCGACTACAGCAAAGAGGTTTCCATGCTTTTGCCAATCAAATGGCTAAGGGGAAAGTTATCTAAAAGCGGTGATTTTCATAAATAAAATTATCAGCCTCCTGCCTCCAAACAGTGTCTTTTCAGAAATGAGTTATTTTTTTCTAAATCAAGACGCTCGATGAATTTTACCACAGGCGCCCTGAAAGAAGTGCCCTTGGGGTGCATATACCCAATATCTCGGAGTCTCACTCCGTTCGCTTACCGGAGGATAAAATTCTGAGAGCAACGAAGAGTTAGAAAAAAAGGGCCATTTCTGGTAGGCACTGATTAAACTGCAAACGGAAATTTGATTCCCGGATGGTGCTGGTAGCCCTCCAGTTCGAAATCGTCCGGGGTGACCCAGGTTTCCAGATCTTCAAGGGTCTTGATATCCGGGTTGATCTTCAGCTTGGGCAGCGGATAGGGCTCACGCTTGAGCTGAACATCGCGGATAAGTTCGAGCTGGTCTTCATAAACATGGACATTAATCAACTTATGGAAGGCTTTTGCAGCTTTGAGTCCGGTTATCTGGGCCATGATCATCAGTAGCCATCCCACCTGCACCATGTTAAATGGTACTCCCAGGGGAATATCGCATGAACGCTGATATGAGGTGAGGTAAAGCTTGCCGTCAAGAATGGAAAAGGTGTGGGTGTGCATGCAGGGGTTGAGGCAGGCACGGTCGCGCTCGCCGGGATTCATAAAAGTCATTACTTCGCAACGGTTGTCGATGCCCTGGCGCAGATCGTCATAGAGCATGCGCAGCTGGTCGATTTGCTCTCCTTCAGGGTTGCGCCAGTCACGTCCCTGGGCACCGTAGCAGCGGCCCATGTCATCTTCGCCCTTGCGAAAGGGATTGGCCAGCCAGTCCGGATTATCATTGGCGTTGGCGTTCCAGGTATTACAGCCAATGCTGCGAAACTGGGCAGCACTGGTGTAACCACGCAAATAACCGAGCATTTCGCCGATGGCCGGCTTCCACAGCAGTTTCTTGGTGGTCATTACCGGCAGGGTGCCGTCACTGACATCGTATTCCAGATCGGCATTGATAATGGTAAGACACCGCTTGCCGGTACGCTTGTTTTCCACCCAGACACCGGTATCAATTACCCGCTGGCACAGTTCCAGATATTCCTTCATTGCTACCTCGTAATAGACTGATGTTATTATAATAAATTTGCAAAAAAGACAGATTCTCTCTGCGAATCTGAGAATGTCATTCTACCACATCGACGGACCAGTTCATCCAACTTTTTTCAGATCAATCTACCTAGTGAATTGATGCATTGGTATTGGTAAGAAAGAGGGTGAAGTAAGGAAAGAGGTAGGGGACTGATTTTATTTTACGAAGTAAGATTACGTAGACCTCAATCTGTCTCCCGTGTTAAAAGAACGTGAATTCTCAAGTTATCAAACTATTGCAGCAGCAGAGAGACTAAAGACAAAGGAAACAAATTTGACTAAGCAACCGAGATTAGACTTGCGTTTACACTAGCGAATAGGGTATTTTCTCCCCACTTTCCACAATCGGGCCCCCGTAGCTCAGGGGATAGAGCACAGGATTCCTAATCCTGGTGTCGCATGTTCGAATCATGCCGGGGGCACCAACAAAATTGCGTTTTTAAAAAGACAGTAAGCGGCTAACGCCAAAGAAATATCTGACCCTTTTGTCAGCTTTTACTCCTTCAAAATATGTTGCTTAACACATCGATTTACTATTAGTAATTGAAGGGACAGCAGAAAAAAGATAGACTGATTGTTGTTGACAATTATTTGGCAGGAATTCGAAAAAGAGTTTGGGGTAACCTTACAAAGCGATATCCTATCGTCTCACCTGACAGGCGTGGACGTATGAAAAATAAATTCACCTTTCTTTTCACTCGTCGAGAAGCCGAACTCTACCAATCCCATGGCCTTCTTGAAGAGGCTTATCAACTTTACCGGCAGATCCTCGATGACTCGATCTCTCAGAGTCCCGAACTAGCGGAACCTCTGCAGAAGAAAATCGGCCAGCTCGAAAAAGAAATGACCGAGGTGGATATCGATATTTCCGAAGTGGTTTCGGAACGTGAGCTGAACATCCTGCGTGAAAGCTGGGGCGATGCCCAGAGTCCTTCCGACATCGGCATCTCCGCATCATCCTTGCGAAGTCTTGGGTTCTACGAAGCTGCTATCGAGGAGTACGGTAAGCTTGTGCGCCTGGGCCAGCCCAAGGCTGATTACATAGATGGGCTCACAGACTGTATCGTCGCGGTCCATGCGCCGGAAAAAATCGGGGAGGCGGTCGAGACCATCGTCGCCCTTTATCAGCCTTCGGAGGCCCACCCTATCGCCTTGAGAATCGCTATTGCAGCGGTTCTGGCCAGCCGGGGACTGTACCATCCCGCCCTGACTGTTTTTCAATCGGCCAGTGCTATCCGGCCGCTTCCTGATAGAGTCGAAATCTTTGTGAAGAAAATTCAAAAACGGCTCGAAAGTAACACAGACTCGATCGACAGAGGTCTTACCACACCAACCAGTGAAAAGGGTACCGTCCAAAAGCCTAAAAGATATCTCGCCAATTGCCTGGCCCGATTGAAGAGGGTTATTAGCAATCGCTTCCTTCGGACTTCCTGAAATAAAAGGTGTCAGATTTTTTAATGTTCATTTGCTGCGACGTCCTTTAATTTACTTTACCTCTTACCATTCTAAACAACCGGTACTCGAAAATTCTGACACCACCAATCTCTAATTGGTGCAATACACATTCATTCTCTATGGGATGGTTGAGCAGAGGTGGAGCGGAATGGGAGGAATAGATGGTGTATATAATTGGAATAAAAAGGGGGGCTCTCTATTTGAAGCTGATTCTTGATTCTAATGTCGCTTTTTTCTCCTCAAGGGGTAGCGAAAAGAGTGAAACATGCCGGGCACCAAGCAACATTTATAAATGATTATGTTTTTTTTGAGTAAGTAATTTGCTGTTATTACCTCACGTTTTTCGTGTGGGGATACGCATGTAAATAATACTCTGTATATGAAGGTTTGCTCATTACTTGATAATATACATCTGGGTCAACATAAACGTAGTCATTGGTTCGCCAGCCAACAGTTCTGCCATTG
>JASJDT010000104.1 GCA_030065655.1 Desulfocapsaceae bacterium
ATAGTAACTTTAGATATACTGAAATAACCGCCAATTCACAGTTGCTTGAATTTAGTATAATTAAATAAGCAGGTTGAAAAAACGCCTCACAAGATAAAATTTCGGCAGCTCGAAAACATGAAAATTTGGCAATAATAAATACTTGAAGAAGATGTCTCCAAAGAAAACATTTTATCAGACAACGCGTTCGATTGTATATTACACTTTACTGGTCTGCACTATTCTGGGAGCGGTGTATATACTACCAAAATCTCTCAGCTCTATTTTCAAACCATCAGATAAATCATTTGTTTTCAACGACAGTCGTTCATTTGCGTTTTTTCTTGATGAGAAGAAAAGTAGCCTTACCCAGATCAGAAAAACTGGCAGCATACTCAATGTGCAAACCCTCAACCTGCCCACTGATCTCGCCCGCTATCCTGCTGATAAACGAACATCGCTGTTTATCACCTTAGTGCTCTCACACGCAGTTACGAGCAATGAAATAATACTGAATCAACGAAAGAAGCTTATTCAGTTCATTCATGACAGAGATCATAGCAAGTATATCTCGCCGCAACGACAAAATTGGTTCGAAACTCTCGCCAAAACCTATAAACAACCAGAGGCATCACCAGAACAGTTACTTGAATACGTGGATATTATCCCGGTATCCATGACCATTGCTCAAGCAATCACTGAAAGTGGATGGGGTACATCGAGGTTTGCACAACAAGGCAACGCCTTATACGGCCAACATCTTCCGACAAACAGCTCAGGGAAATACATCACTTCACTCTACGGTGATGTTAAGGTTGCTGCATTTGACTCACTCTACCAATGTACACAGAACTATATCCGTAATCTCAACACCTCCAAAGCCTATGCACAACTACGAAATATACGAAAAATGATTCGTGATCAAGGAAGAGTACCCGATGGCCATGCACTTGCCGCTGGTCTCTTACACTATTCTGAAATTGGTGAAGATTATATTCGTGATATCCGATTCTTGATTGGTAAATATGAGCTTTCTGGATTGGAGGGAGTTACACTTAACAAAGAATCACCTCCACTGGTTGTTCGTTTTGATAGGAAAAGTTCACTACCTCCAACTGCCGCACTGCAAGACATGCAAGACATGCAAGAGGAAAAGACTTCACTAGCACAACAGAACAGTAAAAAACAAGTGGAAATCAATAACACCGCCAGTGAAACTCTCTAACTTTCCCTTAAATTGAAGAGATCACACATCACTCTATGTGGAAACTTGAAGATATCCTAGATCTCAACCACTTCAGTCAGTCAGATGACGTCTCAAATGATGATCTCCATCAGCGAGACCGTGAAATCTATCTTCGCGCTAAAAAAAATAGTGTTCCGCACACCACCCATGCTGAAAGATTGCACCTCTGGTTACATGCCAGACGAGCTGCACTTCAGAAGTCACATGGAGAAGGGATGCATAGTAGGGTTATTGCCAAATCTACTGCCACTTTAAAAGCACTTCTCTTTGCGCTGGGATTAATAATTGGCGCAGGTTCCGGTCTTTCTTACTTTGTATATACAGGCAAAACTCCGCTGAATGTATTTACCTTTTTCACCATATTTATTTTACCTCAACTCTTCTTGGTAGCATTGCTTTTAGGCAAATCGGTTTTCATCAAACTGAGCAGAAAACCACTCAGCTCTGCTATGAATATACTCCTCCCTTTGTTTTCTGTGCTGCTTACCTCAATCAACAGGAGATACTTTAAAGCTGCGGAACAGAGCTCACGGGAAAGTGCAAGTTATCTCAACGGCTTAAAAGAGAACACAATTTTATTCTATCCGATTTTTCTTGGTGTCCAACTTTTTGGAGTAGCCTTAAACCTTGGCCTTATTGCCATAACCGCCTTTAAGGTGACGACAGCAGATCTTGCCTTTGGCTGGCAGACCACCCTGCAACTTGGTGCTGAAAGGCTTTTTTCCCTGGTAAAAATCGTCGCACTCCCTTGGTCCTGGTTGCTTCCAAGTGAAATTGCTTATCCCTCACTTGCGCATATTGAGGGGAGCAGGATAATCCTCAAGGAAGGAATGTTTCATCTCGCTACGGAAAACCTTATTTCCTGGTGGCCATTTCTCCTTATGAGTTTGGTTATTTACGGTCTCTTGCCCAGAATAATTTTGGCATCTGCTGCAGTTTTCATGGAAAAACGTGCCAGGTACCGTTATCTGAATTCGACCAGATTTAGACGCATAACTAAACAGATGCAAACCCCAGTGGTAACCACCCAGGCAGAGCCCTTGGAGCTTATTTCCGAGATCACCGAAAACGAGCAAATACCTTCGTCCTCCAGGCAAGAAGAACAACCAGCATTTAAGAATGGAGCACTCCTGCTTGTGCCAGTTGATTTACAGCTTGAACCAGATTCAAAAACTATTCAGCGATATGTGCAATCACAGGGGTATATTGTAGAGAATACCTTCCCTATTTTCCAAGACTACAGCAGCGACCAAGAATTCCTTCGCAATTTTAATATCTTAAGTACTCCGATAATAGTAGCGATAGAGGCGTGGATGGCACCAATCACAGAACAGCTTAACTTTATACATTCTATTTGTGCTGCAAATAAGAACAGACTGCCCATGGTCATTTTACTCCTCGGCAAACCCAAATCAGCAAAATCAATTGAATCGCCGCACCAGCAGGATATGAAGCTATGGCAGGACAAGATTGACCGGCAATGCAGGGACGTGATCTATTTAACACCTCAACAGAAAGCGGAATAAAATAAATTATGATCCCTGAATTTGCGATTCTCGGCCACCCTAACGAAGGCAAGTCCTCGGTGCTGTCTACACTGGCAGAAGACGATACCGTACAAATAAGTGCCACGCCCGGCGAAACCAAGGAATGCAGGACATTTCCCGTAAAAATCGACGGCCAGGAAATTATTCGATTCACCGATACTCCGGGCTTTCAGAATCCTGGGAAAATGCTGTATCTGTTGAAGGAGGACGACGGTTCGGCAGACACTCTCCTGGAGAGATTTCATGAGCGCCACCATAATGATCCCGAAATGGTGCATGACTGCGAGTTGCTCATGCCCCTTCTCCGAGGTGCAGGAATAATCTATGTTGCCGATGGTTCCCGTCCTCTGCGCAATGTTGATCTTGCCGAAATGGAAATCCTGCGGTTAAGCGGTAAACCACGAATGGCAATACTCAACTGCAAGGAAGACGATACCTCCTACCTTGATCAATGGAAGACCGAGTTTCGCAAACATTTCAACTCAAGCCGAATGTTTAATGCTCACAGGGCCACATATCGGGAGAGAATAAGGCTTCTTGAGGCACTAAAGTCGATAGAGCAGGATTGGCACGACACTCTTGATTATGTGGTAAAAACATTCATCAATGACTGGCAGGCCAGAAACAACAGATGCGCCGACATTATTTGTGCAATGCTGCGCAGCTGCCTTCGCCACAGCCTGACAGGAAGCACGGATACACAATCGGCCATTGCTGCAGAAAAAGAAAAACTTTATGGGTGCTACACAGCTGAGATAAAAAAGCTGGAAAGCAGTCATCATCAACAGATACGCAAGCTCTTTAAACACAATATCTTTAATTACCAGCTTCCATCGCAATCTATTTATCATCAAGACCTTTTCAGTACCGAAACCTGGAATGTTCTGGGTTTAAGAAAAACCCAACTGGCCGTCGTCGGTGGTGTTGGCGGAGCTGCGCTTGCTGCCACCATTGATATTGCAGCAGGCGGAGCAAGCCTGGGGCTGTTTACCACAATGGGAGGTGCGCTTGGTGCATTAGGTGCAGTATACGGGAGTAAAAACATAGCCTCAAAAATTAAGTTTCTTGGCATGAGTGCAGGGAAATACACAATTCAGGTGGGTCCTAATGCAAATTCCCAGTTTCCCTTCATACTCTTGGACAGAGTGCTTATTTACTACGCTCACATTATTAATTGGACGCATGGCAGAAGAGATTATCACACCTTAAGCGAAAGTGAAGTTCAACGTGGTTATAGTGAGAGACTGCCGACGTCATCACTGAAAAAAGTGGCAAAATATTTTCATTACCTGCAGAAGGATCTGGCCAAAGCAGAGCAGCATGAGTACAGGTTTAAGGAAGAATTGCTCTCATTATTTGATACCCTATCAACAACCGGCAATCATGAAAAAGATCCTCTCAACGGAAAAAATTCCGGTTAAACTGTGGCTTGATAATATCGAAGAGGGTGCCCTGCAGCAGGCTAAAAATCTGGCAAACCTCCCCTTTGCTTTTCATCACGTTGCCATTATGCCCGATGCCCACTTTGGTTATGGCATGCCCATTGGAGGTGTGCTTGCCACAGAGGATGTGGTAATCCCCAATGCTGTTGGTGTTGATATCGGTTGTGGAATTTGTGCCATGCAGACATCTCTTACTGATATCGATAAGGACACCCTCAAGAATATTATTGCCTCAGTCAGGCAAGCTATACCGACCGGCTTCAAACATCACAAAAAGAAGCAGAGCACTGCTTTAATGCCGAAGGTTCAGGGTAATCTTGATATCAACGAACTTAAGATTGTTAGCCGTGAATATGACAACGGTTTGACGCAGTTGGGAACACTAGGTGGCGGTAACCACTTTATTGAAATACAGAGAGGTAGCGACAACCGCATCTGGATTATGATCCATAGCGGTAGCCGCAACTTGGGCTATCAGGTGGCCAATTATTATAACAAGCTGGCCATCAAGCTTAATCAGAAATGGAAGTCCGAGGTCAACCCCAAATGGCAACTGGCTCATCTACCTGTATCTTCGCATCAGGGCAGACAATACTTATTGGAGATGCAGTTTTGTGTTGATTTTGCCCTGGCGAATCGTCTGTTGATGATGCAGAGAATTGAGGAAATTTTTCTGAGCTTCTGTGTTGGCGTTGATTATGCCGACCCCATAAACATAGCCCACAATTATGCTGCTGTTGAAACACATTATGGCAGGGAAGTCATCGTTCACCGTAAGGGTGCCACCCGAGCACAAAAACACGAAAAAGGTATTATTCCAGGTTCACAGGGTACAACAAGTTATATTGTCGAGGGAAAAGGCAACAGTGAAAGCTTTTGCTCATGCTCTCACGGGGCGGGCAGAAAATTGGGGCGCAAACAGGCTCAACGCACCTTAAATCTTCAGGCCGAGATAGAAATTCTCGACAAACAGAATATCATTCATGGGATTCGTAGCAAAAGAGATCTTGATGAAGCAGCCGGAGCCTACAAAGATATTCATACAGTTCTGAAAAACCAGGAAGATTTGGTGGATATCCTAGTTACCCTCCAGCCTCTTGCGGTGGTTAAAGGCTAGCTGTAAATACAGCGTTTTTATCAGGGAGCCAATCGCTCAATTTTCCAGCCATCCTTATTACGGATATAGTGAAATCTGTCATGCAGCCGGTTTTTGCGTCCCTGCCAGAATTCATACTCATCCGGCACAACCTTATAGCCTCCCCAAAAAGACGGTAGCGGGACCTTGCCTTCCCCTATTTTCCGCTTCATTTCAGAAAACTTCTGCATGAGAATCTGCCGTGAACTAAGTCTATGGCTCTGCGAGGAGACCCAGGCTGCCACCTGGCTTTCTTTGGGTCTCGACATAAAATATTTTGCTGATTCTGCAGTGGATATCTTGTGAGCATCACCTGTTATCATGATCTGGCGTTCTAATTCCAGCCAGACGAAGAGCAAACTCACTTTGGCATTGGTGGCAATCTCCTTGGCTTTCCTACTCTCATAGTTAGTAAAAAAGACATAACCGCTGCTGTCGTAATACTTGAGCAGAACTGCTCTCTGGCTTGGCCTCCCGGAAGGGTCCACCGTAGCTAGAATCATTGCTGTGGGATCGGCAATGTCAGTTTTGCGGGCCTGTTCAAACCATTCGGTAAACTGCTGGACAGGGTCTTCAGCCAGATTGCTTCGGGAGAGACCGCCTTTCAAATACTCTCTGCGAAAATTACTTATATCCACGTATTACATCCATTAATTATTATATTAAAACCCACATTCGGCCGCCAATACTATAAGAAAAATACCATCGACGGCAAGCTCTAATTTGAAGAAGCGCAGAGATAGGCGATTATTCCAAAGGAAGGCTAATGATAAAGTTTGATCCCTTTCCGGGGGCTGAACTCACCTGAATTGTACCTTTATGATTCTCCTTGATGATAAAGTATGAAACCGACAAACCCAGTCCTGTGCCGACACCGACTGTTTTTGTAGTATAAAAAGGTTCGAAGATACGTTTACGGGTCTCTTCATCCATCCCGATTCCATTATCCTCTATATTTATGTACATATCACCATCGGATTCAAACAGCCGTAAGATTATTTCCGGCTTGATATCTGCAGAATATTTTTCACCAGCAGCGGAAATAGCCTGAGCTGCATTCTTAAGTATGTTGAGGAAAACTTGTTGAACTGTGCCACTGTCACACCGAACCAGACTAATATCAGTATCGTATTCACGTATGATCTCTATTTTGCGAAAATCAAATTTTTTCTTCAAATCATAGTCATTTGATGCCAATTCCACGGTCTGGTCAAGCAAAACGGCAAGATCGCATGGCGTGTACCTCGATGTGCTTTTTCTGCTGAACGATAGCATGTTGTTGATGATTCGGGCTGCTCTCTCCCCTGAATCAAGGATGGATTCCAACATCGGAGAAATTTCCCTTTCCTGCAGGTAGCAGCCAAGACTTTCCAGGGAAAAACTACATTGCTCTGCGACCTGATGGTTTTTTTCAAAGTCTGGTGAAAATCTGTTCTGGATAACCTGTACACCCTGCATCATCCCCGCCAATGGATTGTTGATTTCATGGGCCATTCCCGCAGCGAGCCCCCCTACAAACATCATTTTCTCGGTCTGCACCATCACTTCCTCAAGTTTCACCCGATCGGTAACATCATCCAGACGAATAACCGTTCCCTCGGTTCCATTGGCAATGAGCGGGTAGATGGCAATGTCAAACAACCTGGTTTCTTCGTTTATTTCCAGCGCAGCCTTTACTTTAGTTTTAACCTGGTTATCCTCAAGCGCTTGTTTTACTGAGTTATGAATACTGCTAAGTGACGGTATTACATCAAGCAATATCCTGCCCTGGGCTTTCTCCTTCTGTACTCCTGATATCTTTTCTGCCTCGATGTTCCATTGTGTGACCCGGAAATCGTTATCAATGCTGATGATTATGGATGGCATGGAATCAACTATATTGCTGAGATACGTTCTCAGCCGACGCAGCTCGGTCTCGGATCGTTTTCGCTCTTTGATTTCATCATTAAGGATGGTGATCTTTTCGCGTACTGCATTTCGCATCTGTGAGAAACTTCGCGCTAAACTGCCTATCTCATCACTTCTTTCGGTATCCAGCACCAGGGAAAAATTACCCTCGGCAATTTTACGGCAGACTCTGCTGAAATTATTTAAAGGACGGGTAACAATCAGGTTTATGCTGAATATTAGAAAGGCAATCACCAGCAGAAGCATGATAAACATTCTGCTAATCATTTTTGACAGTTCATCCATTAATTGGTCATATTGGAAAGCATCGGTCAGATATATAAATACATCGCCCAGATGTCTGTCATTCAAATTAATGGGAAGAACCTTTGACATAGAAGATTGCAGATTCTCAGGATGTGTAGCATTAATTATCTCCCAGTTTTTATTACGCGTTTTTGCAGCCATGTAGCTTCCCGAAAGCTCATCCTTGACTACCACTGCATAAATTCTCTTATCCAACATTTCCGTAGTGACAATGCCGTCAACGACTTCGTTATCAAGATTCCAAACTGGCATAACCAGAGAATTGCTCAGTCTCTTACTCACCTGTCCCAGAGTAGAATCAAGGTCTTGCTGGATTTCTGCACGTGTTTGGAAATATTGAAATAAGCCGATGAAAAATGCGCATAACACTATCACTGCAGTAAGTCGAACAATGATCTTTATGGATAGGGTTGATTTCATCCTGGTACTCATACTCTCATAACTTTGATCGGACAACGACAAATCGAGGAATGCGCTAGTCTCTGGATAAAATATATTTCAACCATCGAGGGTTCTTCGTACAACATCGGCAAGGACACTCATACTCAAAGGTTTCATGAGAAACTCACGAATACCAATGTTTTTCACCTCTCCTTCATCAATCGACGCTGAATATCCGGTATACAAGATAACTGGAAGATCCGGCCGGATGCGCAGCGTGTGAACAGCAAGATCCATACCTGATATATCAGGCATGGTCTGATCGGTTATGAGCAGATCGAATTCATATGGTGAATTGCGGAACATCTGTAATGCCCTCTTACTGCTGGACAGAACTTGAACTGTATATCCCAGCTTTTCAAGCATCTCGCCAGCCATGGCAGCGAGGGTGGATTCGTCATCGACAAGTAGAATTTTTTCATCTCCACCCTTCATTTGTGCCAGGGCAATTTCATCCTTGGTAGTAGTGCCATATTGAATAAAAGGAAAATAGAGATGAAATGTACTTCCCCTACCATATTCACTCTCAACCTTGATAAAACCGCCACTTGAGCGAACAATACCATGTACCACAGCAAGCCCAAGACCAGTGCCCTCCCCTTTTTCCTTGGTGGTAAAATAGGGATCGAAAATTCTCTCTAGATCTTCTTTTGGTATACCTACACCGGTATCGGATATCGACAATCTGAGCCAGCTGGGATATTTACTGTTTGCTACTTCATCAGGTGCATCATCCATTTCCAGGCGATCAAAATGGATATTCATTAACCCGCCATTGGCATGCATGGCATGTGCTGCATTGGTGCAAAGATTCATCAACACTTGATATATTTTAGTAGGATCTGTGGTTATCTTCCCAAGTCCTTCCGGAATATCTGCATCAATTTTAATTGTTGCCGGTATTGTTGCCCTAAGCAGTTTCAAAGCCTCTTTGATTATCGGAGCAATATCAACAGCTTCTTCGCCGAATTCTTCAGTCCTGCTGAACGAGAGAATCTGGGTAACCAGATCCTTTGCCCGGTTACTGGCGTTTTTCACCTGCACCAGATTTTTTCGTACAGCCTCATCACAGGAACCTGAGAACAGGCTGAGATCGGTATAGCCTATAATGGCGGCAAGTATGTTGTTAAAGTCATGCGCAATGCCTCCGGCTAGTGTACCAATCGCTTCCATTTTCTGAGCCTGCCGAAGACGTTCTTCACTATTTTGCAGGGCAGAAGAAACCTTGGCTATTTGTAGCGCCTCACTGGCAAATGAGGCGAGTATCTTGCCTATATCTCGATCCTGTGAGTTGAATGGTGGCACTTTTTTGGAGTGCAGGGAAATAATTGCAAGAATCTCATCCTTAACTCCGGTAATGGGAAAAACAAGAAGTGAATTATCACCATATTCACCCCAACCACTTGAACTCAGAGTGGAGTCATGTTCTATATCTTGGAGAAAGAGGGGTTCTTTCTCCTTCATTACCCGATGAAATATACTTCCGGGCTCCAATGGAAAGTTGATTTTAGGTGTGGCATGTCCAGCATCAATACTGGCAATATGCTCCAGACCGTCAAGAGCCACTTTATAGATGCTGCCTCCAGTGGCATCCATGTGCATGCCAAATTCCTTAAGGATTAAACTGCCGCTTTCATTAAGCTGCCCGCACCTCAACAGCTTCTTGTTGCTTTCCACCACATTTCTCAGACGAGTATTTATTTCCTCGAGTTCTATGGTTTTTTGGTTAACCAACCCTTCCAGATTCAACTGATACAACCTGTTTTCCACAATAAGTCTGGTCCGCTCCAAGCTTCTTTCGATGGAGTGTCGCAGAATGTTCATATCTGTTATCGGTTTGAGCAGGTAATCCCAGGCACCTAAACGCAGGGCTTCGACAACATCACCAATTTCTCCAGTACCGGAAATAACAATAATTGGAAGATCAGGCTGTTTTTCCCGAAGGACTGAAAGTACTTCAAGGCCATCAACCTCCGGCATCCGTAAATCCACCAACACCAGATCAAAGTGTTTTTTGCTAATGATTTCAAGGCCGATTTTGCCATTCTCGGCTGTTTCGACCGCGTAGTCATAATCCTCGAGGTAGGCACGGATGGTACTACGAACGACTGCTTCGTCATCAATGGTGAGTATCGTGGTTTTTTTTGTCGGTGTCATGCAGATAACCTCAGACATATTATATATAGCAGTCTATTTTTCAATTCTGTCATCTGCATTTCTGGCACATGTAATTTTTTACTGGTCGTAATGAGTAGTGTTTCTTAAAGTTATGCATCAGCACACCTTTAAGGATGACTTTTGAAGATTTCACCCCCTATCTTGCTTAGTATATAGTTGAGGCTTTCTTCTTGTCAAATTTATTAGGAAAAACCTGAACTTTAGCGGTTAGAGAACTATTTAAACCATGGACGAATTCAACCCTCTCGCATGATAATCTAAACGATGGAAAAAAGAGTTTCATGACTTTATCTGTTCATTAAGAAACTAAATTTATGCTACTACTCAACCCACCACTAACAAAACCTGCTGAACCACCAGCGGGCATTGCTCAACTTGCTGGTGCATTAACAGCCCATGGCCATAACTATGACATCTTCGATCTCAACCTCCATGGTATCCTCTATCTTCTTGAAAACACAAAAGGAGGTAATGATACCTGGACAAAAAGAGCCATGAAAAATAGGGCGGACAATCTAATTGGGGTTCGCCATAAAGAGCTCTATGCCCACCACGCAAAATATCAAAAGACAATTCTTGAGCTGAACCGCCTCATTGAATGTAATAGTCGTGATGGTATAACCCTTGGTTTGGCAAACTATCAGGACAAACAACTCTCACCATTGCGCAGCGAAGATTTACTCCACGTAGCAGAGCAGCCGGAAAAAAGCCTGTTTTACCCTTTCTACACAAGCTGCATCTCCCAATTACTGACAGAAAAATCTCCACTATACGTAGGAATTTCAATAAATTATTTAAGCCAGGCAATAAATGGCTTTGCTCTTATTGGTTATCTGAAAAAACTTGCACCAGATGTCAAAATTATAATTGGCGGAGGGTTAATTACTTCCTGGATGAGAAACCCCAATTGGCACAATCCCTTTCGTGGTTTAATTGATCATTGTGTAGATGGCTGCGGTGAAAAACCATTGCTCGAGATTCTTGGGACGCCCCAGAACAAACCAATCCTCCCGGATTATGATGCGCTGTCAAACTTACCCTATTTTTCTCCCGGTTTTATATTACCTTTCAATACATCAACTGGTTGCTACTGGAATAAATGCAGTTTTTGTCCGGAACGTGCAGAAGGCAATATCTTTAGCATGCGAAAAAAAGTACAAGTAACAACAGAGATTAACCAACTTGTTCAATCATATTCTCCAGTCCTTCTCCATTTGCTTGATAATGCTATTCCACCCGCGGTACTTGGGCAACTGATCAAAAATAATCCGGGTGTTCCCTGGTATGGTTTTGTCAGGATTATCGATGATTTTCTCGAACCCGACTACTGCATTGCTCTCAAAAAAGCAGGGTGCACCATGTTAAAGTTAGG
>JASJDT010000105.1 GCA_030065655.1 Desulfocapsaceae bacterium
ACCTTTTTCATTCATCTCCTCACCGAGAATTTCAACAAGTCCATCAATCATCACTCCATATCCATGAAGTATTCCACTTTTCATGGCATCGACTGTGTTTTTGCCAATTCTACCTACAGGTGCTGTAGATATATCTATATGAGGCAGCTTCGCGGTTTTATTTGCCAGGGCTTCAAGAGATATGGCAATTCCAGGAACAATAGTTCCGCCAATGTATTCACAATTGGCTGTTACGCAATCAAAGGTAATTGCGGTACCAAAATCAATAACCATCAGATCCGCTTTGTATTCAGACCAGGCGGCTAAACTGTTTACCAATCGGTCAGCTCCTACTTCACTGGGATAGTCGATTTTAATATCGATCAAACCAGAGAGGGTTTTATCGTTAACAATGAACGGCGCTGAATGTAGGTGTTTACTAAAGTGTTTTTCACAACATTTAAGCCAGGCTGCCTCCAAAGAGGGAACGACACTTGCCAGGATTATGTTGGTGATTGCAAGATCGGTTATTCCTGCCATGGCAAAAAGCGTATGAAACTGTATGGCAATTTCATCAGGAGTTTTTGCCCGATCAGAAGTCAATCGCCATTGCGCTTGCAAGGTGTCATCCTGATAGAGACCAATAACTGTATGTGAATTTCCAATATCGATAACGAAAAGCATGTTCTACCGATTGTTATGAGTCGTGAAAGATTAAAAGATATTTTTTAATCGACTAATGTTAAAAGCAAAAACAACAACATCTGATTAAAAATGTTAGCGAACGAGTACATATATTAGCAATGATACAGCCAATTCTTGTATGCAACTTTTTGAATAGTTATATTGTCACCAGATGACAGGAAAATTGAACAATTTGCAACCTTTTTACGGAAATACAGGAGAAAAAGAATGAGTAAAGCACTCGCGGTTCAAACAACATTTGCAGATCGTAATGAAGCAGTAGAATTTGCCAGAAAGATCATTGATTCTCATCTGGCAGCCTGTGTCCAACTGTCCGCAGAAGTAGATTCCTTTTTCTGGTGGAAGGATGGTATTGAGCACGACAAGGAAATTGTGGTAACTATGAAAACTCTTGAGCAGGTGTATCCGAAATTGGAGATGCTCATTGAGGAGCTGCACTCATATGAAACTCCAGAAATACTTGCCACACCAATACTGTATGGCAGTAAAGGATACTTAGAATGGTTGAAAGAAGAAATACTTGGACGTTAGCAAATGAATAAATCTCGATATCGACGCAAAAAAATTGGCGAGTATAAATGTCATTGCTGTAAAAAAGAAAAACCGTTTTGCTGGAGTTGTCCCTGTGGTTTTCAGATTTGTGATACTTGTTTTAAAGAAAATATCTGGGGGATCAGTAATGGGCCGACGTGGATCTGCCCTGATTGCGAACGCATTCGGATGACCTGAATCAAAGTTTCATTATATGGTGTTTTGTCGGTTCCGCAACCGCAAACTAAGGCAATACTAAAACCTTGAATCCACCAAAGGCTCTTCAATAGTAACCTCGATCCATTGTTGGTCCCACCACTCTTTTGGGGTAACAAATACACCATTAACAAGCATGGAAAAGTGTAAATGGTCTCCACCTGCCATACCAGTTTTACCTGTTAGTCCGATTACTGTTCCTTTGTCGACACCATCGCCAACAGCAACGTCTATCTTGCTGAGATGTGAATATAGACTGAAAACACCCTGACCATGATCAAGGAGAATCATATTTCCATATATTCCAAGGTAATCAGCAAAAACCACTTTCCCACCATTGGCTGCCTGAACCTCTGCTCTGCGAGTTGAGGCTATGTCCATACCGAGGTGGACCTGGCGATCAATCTCTTTTCCTTTGTAGAAATAGGTTCGATAATCGGCAAACCCGGACCGAGAGGCTCCAGCCATACGCAGGAATCTGTCTTCCCACATTCGCTCTGAGTGTGTTTCGCTGCATAATTCTAGAATTGCTGCATTATTTTTCTGGCGAATAATTCTATTGGTATGCAAATATTTTTCTTTCATATTTCCGGTCATTTCCGGGTGATGTTGGGAAAATTCAGGAATCTTTGCTGAGAGGAAACCGTCAGTTATGTTAATGCGATCAGCCTTCTTTTTCTCCTGCTGAAAAACGGGAGAAAAAACGTAGCTTGACGAATTACCCGCAACATCTTCGGCAATGATAGCTGCTTTGCCTATTCCTTCGGCATCATAGGGAAGGGCGATGTAGGCTATGTAGACGTTATCCCGGCCGTCACCTACTGGGTGGCCACCATGATAAAAACCGTCAATTTCGGCACCGTGCCGTGAGACATCACCGGTAATCTCATAAATGACGATACCGCTGCCGCCATTACGAATATATCTTTCCGCATGCAACATGCCAATTTTCGGAGGTATGGTATCAATGATCAGCTTTGTCCTAATCTCTGCCAGATTTCCTGAAAATGTATTGCGGAGTGAGAAGTCGTTAACGGTCAAGATAAGCTCAGCCTCACCGTTTTCCAGGCCAGAACCTTCAAATTCAAATAGTACTTTTTCTGAAAAGGTAGCAGGTCCAGCCTGGTCAGTATAGCTGCTACGGGGAAACTGTTTTTCGAAAAGAACGTGTTCTTTATCCTTCTGCTTGATGATCATTCTCAAGGCTTGCAGACCAGACTCATCATCACTGGCAGATACCGTGAATTCACCACTTTTGCCGAGATATTGGTTGTTGACATCCAGTTTGACAACCGGAGGTGATTTTTCAAAAAAGACGATGCTTACGTAAACACCTGCCGCAATCAGAAACGCCAGACAGATAAGAATGAATATTTTGAGAAAATTACCTTTCTTCGCCTTTGCTTTACCGGAAAGTGCCATAAAAACTTAAATCCTATGATGAGTTACAGTTTGGGAAAAGTAGTCGCTGTTAACAATTTTTAATATAGTTGTTTTCGGCTCCAAGACAACCACTCTAGCATGCATCAGTTTGTTATGCAGCTCGTTGCCCAGCTAAAACAGTCCTTCAGTGCCAGATTATGTCATATTTTTCGATATGCAACTCTTTTACCGGCACAACGATGAGTTTTTTTCGCGTGTCATGTTCAAGCTGTATCAGATTTTCTTTTTCCTCCTTGTTGAGCATGTCTGCGATACGGGGATGGACTCGCAGAGTAATTGAAAAACCACCTGTTCTTTCGGCATTTCGATGAATTTTACGGAAAATGTCGTAACAAATCGTCCGGCGGGATTTCAGTATGCCTTCACCAGCACAATAATGGCAAGGCTCACACATCAGCTGGGTGAGGTTCTCGGAACTTCTTTTCCGAGTCATCTGAACGAGACCAAATTCAGAAAGCTTGAGGATATTAATCCTGCTCTTGTCATTCTTCACCTGCTCTTTGAAGTAGGTAAAGAGTTCCTCACGATGCCCCTCACTTTCCATGTCGATAAAATCAATGATAATGATACCTCCGATATTGCGTAAGCGCAGCTGATAGGCAATTTCCTTGGCAGCCTCCATGTTGGTCTTGAATATGGTTTCATTAAGATTATTCTTACCAACGAATCTGCCGGTATTTACATCGATTACTGAAAGTGCTTCGGTACTCTCGATTATGATGTAGCCGCCGGATCGCAGCCACACTTTTTTTTCGGTTGCACGATTAACTTCTGCATCTATTCCATGGGCTTCGAAAAGAGGAGTATCATCATCGTAGAGAGAAATCTTATCTTGAAGTTGGGGGGCATAATTCTTGACGAAGGCAAGAAGTTTCTCAAACGATTCTGCATCATCGATAATTAGGTTATCGACATCATGTGTAAAAAGATCACGTACTGACCGAAAAGTGATATCGAGACCTTCATAGACAAGAGATGGTACGGGAGAAGAAGTGGCGATGTCCTGAATTTCGTCCCAAAGTAGGAGAAGAAACTCCATGTCCGCCTCCAATTCTTCCTCTGAGGCAAATTCTGCAACAGTGCGAACAATAAAGCCCGTGCCCTCTGGTCGTAATTTCTCAATGAGCGCTTTGAGCTGTCCCCGTATCTCTTCATCATCAATTTTTCGTGATATACCGATGTGTTCGGTTAGCGGGATGAAGACAAGATTGCGGCCAGGTAGGGTAATATGACAGGTAAGGCGAGCTCCTTTACTGCCGATCGGGTCTTTACTTACTTGTACGATAATATCTTGTCCTTCTTTTAGGAGGTCCTCGATATTCATTCCTTTGGTACGGCGCAGGTCATTTTCAGGCAGAATGGCGGGAAAAGATGAGTTGGTAATTTCGAGTTCTCTATCCATTATGGTTGAGTCAAATTCATTCTGCGAGAGATAAACATCATCAACGTAGAGAAAGCCGGTACGCTCCAAACCAATGTTTATAAAAGCAGCCTGCATACCAGGCAAAACTCGAACCACCTTGCCCTTATAGATGTTACCAATGAGCCCCTTTTCCGTCGGTCGCTGAAGATGAAATTCACTGAGAGTGCCATTTTCAACGATGGCAATTCTCACCTCATATCTTCTCGAATTTATTAGTATTTCAGTGCTCATTGTGTACAATTACAGGAAATGGTGTAAAGTATGTTTACACTCATTTTGACATTTTTAGCTGAACAGATCACTATACAGTATCTACGCTCAAAAAAGCCAGTTATATTCAAAATTTTCATTTGAATTTGCTTAACATAAGAATGGATAAGGTTTCTGTTATACTCCCTACATATAATCGAGCTTCTCTTGTTTCTCGGGCAATTTCTTCCATTTTGCGACAAGGTGACCTTCTAGGTGAATTGATCATCGTTGATGATGGCTCAGATGATGACACTGAGGTGATCATAGGTACTCATTTCAACTACGACAACATCGTCTATACGCGCACAGAAAATCAAGGCCCTGGTGCCGCCCGTAATACTGGCGTGGATTTGGCCAGATTTCCCCTGATCGCTTTTCTTGATTCCGACGATCACTGGCAACCTGACAAGCTTAATAAGCAGTTGCGTGTGATGAAGGATAATCCTCATTATAGTATCAGTCATACAGAGGAAAAATGGTATCGCCGAGGAAAGCATCTAAATAAAAGAAACATTCACCATCCCCGACACGGCAACATTTTTTCTCACTGTTTAAAGCTTTGCGCCGTAGGAATGTCAACAGTGATTATGTCTAAGGAGCTGTTTTGCAAAAGTGGTGGGTTTGATGAGACTATGCCATGTTGTGAAGATTATGATCTTTGGCTACGGTTGAGTTGGCAGTGTGAATTTTTGCTAGTACCAGAGGCCCTTACCATCAAGGAGGGAGGAAGGGTGGATCAGCTTTCCTGGCAATATCGAGTTGGCATGGATAAATATCGCATCTATGCCCTTGAAAAGCTCATTCAGAATGCAACTTTGAGTGACGTTCAATTGAACTTGGCAATCAATGAGCTGAAAGAAAAATGCCGAATTTATGGGAATGGTTGCATAAAGCATGGGAAAAAAGAGAGCGGCTACCAATATCTTGCCATTCCAGAAAAGTATAAGTGTAAGTTATGAAGAGAAAAAAAATCAGTTGGGCTGATCCTTCGAAGTTCCTTAAAGAATTACATGTTGCCGAAGATGTAGTTTCCTACCCGTTAGTTCAGAATATCATTGAAACTGCAGGTCTTCCTGTTTCAACAGTGCCAATTGGCAAGACTCCTTTTGAGACAGATGGCGAGTGCTGGCAGGAGATGAATAGTGGTAAGAAGCACCTTTTCCTCACCCGCAATCGGGGTAGTTTTTTTAAGTCCTGTCCGGGAACTTCCGAATATACCTGTTGCGGGTATTATGTTCTCAATGTCGGGATGAATTGTCCTATGGACTGTGTTTACTGTATCCTTCAGGCTTACCTCAATCAGCCATGGGTCACCGCTTTCGTAAATATCGATGAGATGTTCACGGAAATAGATGCGGAACTCGATGAAAAACCTGAGCAGTTCTTCCGAATCGGTACGGGAGAGTTTACAGATTCACTCGCTCTTGAAAACGTAACAGGTCTAAGCAAAATGCTCAGCGAATACATAGCTACAAAGGAGAACGCAATCCTTGAGTTGAAAACCAAAAGTGCAGCAATTGAAAATTTACATACAGCAAAACATGGAGGTAAAACCATTTTGTCTTGGTCGCTGAATAGCCAGACAATAATGCAAAGCCAGGAATTACGAACAGCAACTATCAAGGAGAGATTGCTGGCTGCCGGTAAAGCAGCAGAGTTGGGATACAAGCTGGCCTTTCACTTTGATCCTATCATCCTGCATGACAACTGGGAGAAAGGGTATGAAGAGATAGTTCAACTCCTTTTTAATCATGTGGACAATAAGGACATCGTCTGGATATCGCTGGGAGCTTTACGTTATTTACCGTCCTTAAAGAACATTGGCAGACAGAGATTTGCTGGATCTTCAATTTTCTCCGAAGAATTTATCTGCGGGCTGGATGGCAAGTTACGCTATTTTCGCACTCAGCGTGAGGAGATGTACAAGCACCTGTATACACTACTGCAGTCAAGAGTTGCCCGCCATACATGTATCTATCTATGTATGGAAAGTGATGAAATCTGGGAAGAGGTGTTTGGTTACGCACCACATGTCAAGGGAGGTCTAAGTAAAATGCTTGATCATGCTGCACTTTCAGCAATCAAGCAATGATTAAAACTTGTTCTTTAAAAAATCTGTAATATACTTGCAGCTTACTTCAAAACAATTCAGTGAAAAATGAGCCCAGAGGGAGCAAAGAATGGTAAACAAGGCGATAATCATAGGTAATCTAGGAGCCGATCCGGAAATACGTTACACCCAATCTGGAACACAAGTTGCCACCTTCAATGTAGCAACGACAGAGAAATGGAAGGGCCAGGATGGGCAAATGCAAGAAAGCACCGAATGGCATAGAATTGTAGCCTGGAGAAGGCTTGCTGAGATATGTGGTGAGTATCTTAATAAAGGTTCCAAGGTATATATTGAAGGCAAAATCCAAACTCGAAAATGGCAGGACCAGAACGGTAATGATAGATTTACTACCGAAATTATTGCCAGAGAAATGAAAATGCTCAGTCCGCGTGGTAGTAGTTCCGGTGGCGACAGCTACGACTCCTCAAGCCCCGATTCTTTTCCCGAGCCGCCCTCAGGATATGGCGGAATGGGTGAAGATGTTCCCTTCTGACCCACATAATCTCCAATCCAGCTCAACTACCATAATCGTATTTTCTCATAGACTCTCCCCTCCTAACATGAAGGGGAGAGTAGTTTAAAGGGTGCGTTTTTCAATTGTTAAATAAATATTAATTGAATCAGTCTGAAAGGTTGACGATATGTCCTTTAGACCCTATTGTGCCAGCTAGAAGAAGGTGCTGCACGTTTTGGTAATTGTTCGTCCATCATAGCTTATCTTTGTTTTTACCGTCTGAAAAAGTATGGATTATTATGAGACATTGGGCATCACTAAGAATGCCAGTTCAAGCGAGATAAAAAAAGCCTATCGAAAACTCGCCTTGAAATATCATCCGGATAAGAATCCCGGGGATAAAGATGCTGAAGCTAAATTCAAAGATATAAGTGAAGCCTACGCTGTTCTTTCTGATCCTGAAAAAAAAGAGCAATACGATACCTATGGATCAACAGATTTTCATCGTCGATATTCTCAGGAAGATATATTTCGTAATTTTGACCTCAACGATATTCTTCGCCAATTTGGTTTTGGTGGTGGCGCCGGTAGAACAACATTTCGCACGAATATGGGAGGGGGACCAGGCAATCCTTTTACCTCTTTTTTCGGACAAGGAGGGGAAGGTATGCACGGTTTTCATACCGGAGGTTGTTCACAGCCTATTAAAGGGCAGGATATGGTTTATCAACTCTCCGTCACCCTCGATGAGGTGATGAACGGTGCCAATAAAAGCATATCTTTACGAAAAAATGGTCAGATCGAAAATGTTTCAGTCAAAGTTCCGGCTGGAATAGAAGCGGGTAAGAAGCTGCGACTGAAAGGAAAAGGTGGTGCGGCGCCAGCAGGCGGTGTTCCTGGGGATCTTTTCTTGAAGGTGGATATCGCCCCTCACGAGAAGTTTTCAAGAGATGGGGATGATCTCATCATGTCAAAACAAATTCAGTTTAGCGAAGCTTGTTTTGGCACCCAGGTAGAGGTGACGACCCTTGAAGGAAAAAAATTCAATGTCAAAATTCCCCCAGGAACACAATGCGACTCCAAGTTACGGGTAAAAGGGCATGGTCTCCCCCACGGTCCCATGGGAGATCGCGGAGACATCTATGTAAAAATAGCAATCAACGTACCATCAGAGTTAACTGATGAGCAAACCGAACTCATTGAAAAGCTCAAGAAAACAGGTATGTGATTGTCATACCCTGCTAATCATCTCCCTTATCCTCTTTATTTACATCAACGAACGCCTACAATAATCAATATTTTTTAGCAGCGTAGGCAAGCCAGCCGCCGACGGAAACTAAATCTCGATCAAAAGGATTTATCTCAAAATCGCACTGGACAGCTTCTTGATCTGCGCCATTAACCCTAGCAGAAATTAGCTGATTATCTAGATCAATTGTAATTTCCACATCTCCTGAAAGATTAAATAGTCTTTCGATGTCTTTTTTATCGAGTTCAATTGCTAAAATGCCGCAATTGAACATATTCTGACGAAAGATACGGGCAAAGCTATCGGCAATAATTACCTCAATATTATTTACCTCGAACGCCCAAACAGCGTGCTCCCTGGATGAACCACAGCCGAAATTTTGCCGGGTGACAACCACCTGTGCTTCTGCCATTTCTTCTCTGGCGTTGAAATTTCTGCCGTCCAGAAGTAAATCCTCCAGTAAATGTTCGCGAAGGTTGTTTTTAGTGATTTCGGTGAGGTATTTTGCCGGAATTATTTCATCTGTATTAATGTCGTTTCTATCGAGAAAGATGGCTTTACCACCAAATTTTTTCATGATTGCCTCTTCTTGCTAGTCTTCGAGCAGGTTGCGTGGATCGGTAATTCTACCGGTTACAGCAGCAGCTGCTGCTGACAGCGGACTCATCAAATGAACCATACCGCCTTTACCCATTCGGCCGTTAAAATTTCTGTTTGTCGTGGATGCACACACCTCTCCTTCGGCAAGTACTCCCGAACTCATTCCCAGACAGGCACCACAGGTCGGATTGAGGACGCAAAACCCGGCATCCATGAATACCTTAATAATACCTTCCTCCAAAGCCATATTATAAATCTGAGGGGTCGCCGGGGTAACAATGCCCCGCACTCCCTGGGCGAGTTGTCTTCCCTGCAGAATTTTAGCAGCATCCCGCAAATCCTCTATGCGACCGTTAGTACAGGAACCGATATATACTTGATCGACTGTGGTTTCAGGTAATGATTCAATATCAACAACCTGGTCCGGTTTATACCGAATGGTGGTTTGCGGCACCAGATTGGAAACATCTATTGTTAGCTGTTCAACAAATGAGGCATCTTCATCTGTGTGCCATTTAGCAAACTCAGCAATAGCATCATCGACGGTAGTATAGTTGTCTTGAATAAACGGCCATAGGTATTCAGCCGTCACTCTATCAGGCATACATATTCCGCTGGTGGCACCGGCTTCAACAGCCATATTGCAGAGGGTCATTCTTTCTGACATGTTGAATGCATCCACAACCGGACCTACAAACTCTATGACTTTGTCAGTGCCGCCATTGACCGTAATTTTTTTGATTATTGCCAGGATAACATCCTTGGCGCTCACTCCCTTGGAGAGTTGACCATTAATGGTTATGCGAAAGGTCTCCGGCTTTCTAAAGGAGCAAACACCCTTGTATATACCGACTTCTAGATCCGTGGTCCCGACACCAGCGGCAAACGCCCCAAAAGCCCCATGGGTACAGGTGTGGGAATCGCCCATAATCACCGTATATCCAGGTCTTACAAACCCTTTTTCCGGGAAAAGGGCATGACAGACACCGTTTGCGCCGATATCGAAAAAATCGCGAATGTTGTGCCGTTTTGCCCAATCCCGCATTATCTTGCCCTGCATTGCAGTTTTTGAATCCTTTGCCGGGGTGACATGATCGATTACCGCTTTGATTTTGGTATTATCAAAAACCGCGTCCATCCCTTTATCCATAAGATCCATAATAGCAATAGGGGTGGTTATTTCATGACACATAACCACATCAAGATCAAGAATCATGGTGTCCGGCGCTGGAGTATCACGAAGATGAGCTGCAAAAATTTTCTCGGCTATGGTTTTTCCCATGTACTGCTCCATAAAAATGGTTGAGCTGATTTATATTGATAGTCTTTTTTTCCTGCACAAGAAGACGAATAGCTGAGTTGTGAAGGGCTGACAATTTACCTCATTAATGCTAAGATTGCCACCGAATATTACAAAAAAAGGGCACCTGACAAAATCACCCACCCTTCATTTTTCAGCACCCTGAAGCAAATTATTGTCAAAAGCCATTTCGCATCCAAGGAGTCTCTAGACATGCAATCTGCTGCAATGAAATATTATCTCTTTTTGGGGTTTTGTGTTGCGTTTACTTTGGTGGCTAGCGGTTTAAACGGCTTCTGTGCTCATGGTTTGTCCATCGATGGAAAATTAAAGTATGATGCCGATTTTCAGCAGTTCGAATACGTATCGCCAGCAGCTGAACAGGGCGGTGGGCTAATTCTGCAAGGGGTTGGGAGTTTTGATAAAATGAACCCTTTTACTCTCAAAGGCAGAGCTCCTCTTGGCTTGCAAACACTTGTCTATGAACCTCTTGCCGTTTCAAGTCTTGATGAACCTTTTACCAAATATGGTCTGGTCGCTAAGGATATAAGAGTTGCTGAAGACAAACTCTCTATAACCATTGTTCTGGAAGACTCGGCTAGATTCTCAGATGGGAAGATGGTATCAGCAGATGATGTCTTGTTTTCTTTAAACCTCATGAAAAGCGATAAAGTACACCCTCTCTATGCCGATTATTACCATGATATAGATCGAGGAGAAGTGATTGATGAACATACAATAAAGCTTTATTTCAAAAAGAGAAACCGGGAATTACCCCTGATTGCGCTTTCGCTCCCTATTCTGTCACATAAATACCACGAAAATATTCCTTTCGGCCAGGACCAAGTCATGAAAGCAGCTCCCGGGACCGGTCCCTATATAGTGGATAACGTTGTTCAGGGCAAGACCATCGTATATAGAAAGAATCCACGATATTGGGCAAGAGAGAAAAACCTGCGTAGATTTTTATTTAATTTTGACTCTATAACCGTGAAATACTATAAAGATCAAACGGTTGGAGTGGAGGCTTTTAAGGCTGGTGAGTTTGATGTCCAATATGTAACCATTGCCAAGCAATGGGCTCGCGATATGACAGGTGTTAAGTTTACCGATAACATTATTCAGAAGAAAATATTTCCCCACAGCAATAATGCCGGCATGCAATGCTTTGTCATAAATCAAAGAAATCCTCTGTTCAAAGATGTGCGGGTGCGGGAAGCACTCGGATATGCTTTTGATTTTGAATGGACCAATGAATCTTTGTTTTATGGACAATATACTAGAAGTGATTCCTATTTCTCTAACTCGTATTTGGCTGCCCGTGGGAAACCTCATGGTCTTGAGCTAAGATATCTCGAGGAGTTTCAAGACCAGCTTCCCCCTCGGGTTTTTACTACACCGCCGAGCCCGCCGCGTAATGAAAATCCTGGAGATTTACGTGATAATCTTCTTCATGCCAAGAAATTGCTCAATGATGCAGGCTGGTTTGTTACAAATGGT
>JASJDT010000106.1 GCA_030065655.1 Desulfocapsaceae bacterium
TGTAGGTCTCCGGAGAGACGATTTCTGACACAAGTAAGTCTCGGCTTATTGTTACTTCATCATCAATTACATTAATATGTTGCAGAATATCCCGGTCTGACAATATTCCTAACACCTCTTTTGTGGAAGAAGTCACCACAAGCTGACGAATGTTACTGTCTTTTAACATGGACCAGGCATGGTAAAGGTAAATATTTCCACCGATGGTGGAAACCGGCGATGACATAATCTGGCGAATATGAACAAGCGGCTCGACCATGGATTTTCTGCTGTTGGTCTGCTGATATGCTTTTACAGCCTTGATATTGCGAGCATAGGGTTGATCAAGTGATAATTGTGGTGGCTGTTCACCACCTTTGAGTGATTTGACGGCGCGCCCCTTCTTTACCTTGAGATTGCGCTCAAGATCCTCGAGACTTCCCTGAAAACGCAAGCCATCAAGATCATAGACATAAAACATTTATAACCCTCAGTTTTGACATCATTACCAGGCTTATCAAACGCTAATCATCATGTATATTCCTTAGATCAGTTGCTGACGCCGATAATTCCCGGAATCGTACTTTAGGAAAAAATCATCATGCATCTTTGCTTACCCATCATTCAGCAAAACACATTGTGGGATCGGCACTATTCATCTCTTTCACACTTCATATTTTTACTGGAGAAACAAAACCATCCGGTTTAACCGCCAAAACGGTACAAGCCACCCTGGAAAGGACCTTTTCAGCCTTGTTGCCTATAAGCAGCCCAGGTACGCCTGATCGGGCTACTGTCCCCATTACCAGTATATCGATGGTCAAATTCGCAATGGTTTTTTGGATGACTTCGCTTGTTTCACCTTCTTTGAGATGGATCCGTCCGGGATCAGCTGAGATGCCTGTTTCTGCAAAAAGCTTCTTCAGGGTTTGCTCGCTGGCATCGTGCATATCCTGCTTCATGGCTCTTATTTCATCATCACCGATGTTGAAGCGCGGGCCGCGCATCATGCCCTCGAATTCAAGACTCAAAGCATGCACATAATGGGCCTCTGCCCCCTCTCTTATAGCCATGGAATCGGCAAGCTCAATTATTTTACGATTGAGGAGCCTGTTCTCCTCCCTATCGTTACTCAAATCGAGTGCCGCCAACACGTATTTAAAATCATTTCCACGGGATGAGCGGATGACCCAGACTGGACAGGGGCACTTCCTAAAAAGACGCATTACAAGCTGCTTCCGGTCAGGATTATCCAAACCCGCAAGGATAACCAGATCATGCTTATCCTTGAGAACTTTTTGAATTATGGCGATAAAATCGCGCCCCTCCACCACCCGGGATGAAACAGCAATACCTATCCAACTACTGCTTCTCTGCATGACATCAAGATTCTCCTGCAATTGTTCTCTAGCAATTTTAGAATAATCCTGACTATTTCTTCCGCCAAAGCCACTAAAAAAATCGGTAATTTTTTTCTCCAGGATGTGTACTATCTCAACCCTGGCATTATTATCACGGGCCAAAGCCTGAACGCGAGAAGCGGTTAACTGTTCTTCAGCGCCCCCATGTCCCACGACATAAAGGATATTTTTAAATCGCTTCATACTTTATTGCTCCATCGTATTACCGGGAATAAATATTTAAAATCGCATTATTTTATACTTCTACACTTAATACTTACAGATAATAGTAATCTTTTCCTCTTTTGCTATGGCAATCAGATTCGCATACAATCAGTACCCATGCTTCACCCACAGGCCTTCAAAATAACGGTCAATAAGAGCTACTTACCCAGCGGGCATTAATGGCCAGAAGATAGGTATTACCACCATCAGAATGGCCAGAATAACCAGGGTCAATGGCACACCGAGTTTAACGTAGTCCATAAACTTATAGCCGCCTGGTCCCATTACCAAAACATTTGCCGGATGGGAAATAGGCGAGGTGAAGCTCGATGACGCGGCCATGGCGATACCCATCATCAACGGGTATGGCGATATTCCCAGCCCCGCCGAAGTTTTCAATGCAATGGGCACCATGAGGACCACCAAAGCAGCCGTAGGGATGATGGAAGTGGCGGCGAAGGTTATTACCAGCAGACCGAACAGAACCCCGTAGGGGCCAAAGGGGCCAAGAAAGGCTATGGTCTGTTCCGCAACCAGAGCAGCAGCTCCAGTTTTATCGAGTGCTGCGCCCAGTGGCAGCATTCCGGCAATAAGAAAAACGGCCTTCCATTCGATGAACCTATAGGCTTCTTCCATGGTCAAACATTTTGACAATACCATAAAAGCAGCACCTATAACTACGGCTATATAAATGGGTACCCAGCCCAACATGACCGGGAGAAGCACCGCCGCCATTATTGCCAGGGCAATCTTGGCCTTTTCCTCCCTAGCCACCTCCTGAACATCTTCGGTAAGAACAATAAAATCTGGTTCACGTCCAAGAACCGTAAGTTTCTCCCAGGAACCATAAAGGAGCAGCGCATCACCGAACTGCAGCTGCAGATCGCGCAACCCTGTTCGTATTGCCTGGCCTTTACGCCATATCGCCAGAACATTCAGGTTGTATTTCTCTCGAAATCTTAGATCCGCCAGCGTCTTGCCGGACAGGTCGGAATGGGGTGAGAGCACTACCTCGATCATCCCCGTCGTATCATCTTCAAGCTGAGTGAGGTCCTCTATTTGTTCACCCTTTTCTACAAACACAGCTTGAAGCCCCTGTAGCAGAAGATCCGCGACGAGATCCGGGACACCTGCGACAACAAGCCTGTCTCCCGTTTCAAAAAGGGTGTCCGAGGAAGGTATAATTATTGTTCCATCATTCCTGATGATATTGACAATCTGAACATCCAAAACATCACCAAGGCAGCTTTGCGAAATCGTCATACCTAACAATCTTGAGCCATCAGGAATTCCAAAAAGTCGCATTTCCTCAAGAAATTGTGGCTCTACTACCTCTCCAACCTCACCTTTCTCAATTGACTCCACTCCCTGCTCGGACACCAGATTATCCATTTCAGACAACAAACCGTGCACGACGAGGGTGTCGCCTTCCTGCAACTGCAGGAATTTAACTTTTTCTTTGATCTGAATTCCCTTTCGCATGATGGCAAGTACGTTCATCCGGTAACGGTTACGAAAATTGAGATTCGACAACGTCTGCCCGACAAACGAAGAGCCAGCTCCTAAGGTAATGCGGGCTAAACCCATTCCCTGATTAAGAAATCTTGCCTGCTCTGCCTCTGCTGTTTCGGCAAGAAGCTGACCCCAGTTATTCATCTCCTGTATACTCTCGATACGGCCCTCCACAATAAGCTCATCCCCAGCCAAAATCTGTTCGCTGCCGGATGGAGCCAATAGTGTTTTTCTGCCCCTGTTTATACCGATGACATTCAGTCCCAGATGAGAACCTAGGCGGCTTTCTTTGAGCAGGCGACCGACAAGAGCCGATTTTACAGGAATCTTGATTCTAAAAAGACGTTCATGGATGCGATACTGGAGGATTTCACCAGCGCCTCCATTTCCGCCCTGCTCCTCCGTCAAGGGATCCTGCCTGGGCAACAGACGGCTGCCGACAAAGGTAATGAAGAGAATGCCTGACACCATAACAAAGAGACCAACTGGAGTAAAATCAAAGAGTCCGAATGGCTCAAGGCCATTGGTTCGTAGAGCTTCGCTGACCAGAATATTGGGGGGTGTACCAATCATGGTTGTCAATCCGCCCAAAAGCGAACCATAGGCAAGCGGCATCAACATCAGAGAGGGTGAGCGTTTTGTTTTTCGGCAGATATCCATAACGACGGGCAACATGAGAGCCGCCACCGCAACATTGTTCATGAACGCCGACAGACCGCCAGATATAACCATTATGAGAATCATCATTCTGGCACTGGTGCTGCCAGCCAATCTCAATAAATACCGGCCCAGAATGTTTGCTATGCCTGTTCGGGTCAGGCCCCCGCTTAAGATAAATACAGCCCATATGGTTACCACCGCAGGATTGCTGAAACCGGAGAGCGCCTCCGTCGGACTGACTAGACCGGTCACTGCCAGCGTCCCTAACACGAGCAATGCCAAAACCTCCAGGGGCATGACCTCCGTTACCAGGACACCAATTACGACAATTAAAATTCCTAAAACGAGAATAATTTCCGGAGTCATGTTGAATCCATTCTGTCTGAAACACGTGATTGAGTCTTTCCAAGAAACGTTAACCCGCCGGTGATTTTCTACCTGGTTATATAAGTTGTCAGGTCACATGTTTCTGGATGGAGGTCACGTCGATGGAACTATATTAATTTCTTTATCTTTTTATAGCGTAGAATCTACAGTTTACGACAGAATGGGCATTTCGGCAAGGTAGACGACTACAATATAGCGAAGCGACTTGCCAATACCCACCAGAATTACGAAGAGCCCCAATCGTACTTTCATAATTCCGGCAATGAAGGTCAGGGCATCTCCACCAAGGGGAAGCCAAGCAAAAAGCAGCGACCAGACACCATACCGCTGAAACCAATGTTGCATTCGAGTAACCTGATCAGCTTTGAAATAGAACCAGCGACGGTCCTGGTAGTGCAAGAGATAGCGTCCCAGGATCCAGTTCACCACGGCACCAAGAGTGTTGCCTACAGAGGCTATGACTATGAGCACAACTGCCGGCTCTCCCTGGCGGATGAGAGCAAAAAGCACAACTTCTGAATAAAATGGCAGTACAGTGGCGGCCAAAAACGAGGAGAGAAAAAGGATCAGATAGGATATCATAAATTTTGAAATTCATTCTTGAAGAGTACTACTGTGCCGACCTGACTGCAGTCGCTGCTTTCCATTTAACTGGTGCGGGTTGTTGCCTGATCGACAAGCCAGCGGAACAGGCGCAATTGCGCAGGTAGATAGAATAGGTACTCAGGATGCCATTGCACTCCAAGAAGGGCTTCCCCATCTGATGCCTCGACTGCCTGGATAATATTATCGCGATCATGACCCGCCTGCTGAAGCTTTTCGGCAACCCTGAAAATTGCCTGGCTATGCAAGCTGTTGACCTTGAGACTGTTTTTCTGCAAAATTTTTGCGAGCTTACTGGAAGAGGCTAGCAAGACCCGCTTTCTGGGTAAAATAGTCCAGCGGTTTGAGGTATGAACCCGCATATCTCTCACTGAGCTGTGCAAACTGCCGCCTAAGACGGTATTGATGAGCTGGTGACCGCGACAGATTCCCAAAAGCGGCAGATGGCTTTGCAACGCAAAGTGTATACACTCAATCTCCATACTGTCTCTTTCTCTATCATACTTCCCATCCTCCTGTGGTTCTTCTCCGTAGAGGGCCGGATAGATATCGTCTCCACCGCTGATAATCATGCCGGAAAGGCTATCAAGATCACCAAGGTGTCCCACGTAAAATCTCACGGCTCTACCACCGCAAAGCCAGATGGCAAAGCGTAGACAGATCCAGGAGGGCGAAAATTTCTTGCTATTGCCAGTCACCCCTATCAAAGGTCTCTGTGAATTTTTTCCAGTTCGCTGTGCCATTGCTTTTTGTCTTTAAACAAGAACCACTTTTTAGCTTTTTGTCTCTGAAAGACAAGCTCAGCCAATCTCTCCTTCTGCGCAACCAGATATTCAACAACACACCAGAAATTCCAAGTATTACTGAGGTACCAGTCCTCTTTTTCAATTTCGCAATTTGGTAATCGGTAATGAAAGGTCGGACGCGCCTGGGTAAGCTCGTCACTGAGATCGTACTGCTCCAAATAATCAGGCTGCAGATGGTTCCACAACGGCAGCATATCGAGAGCTCTATTTCGGGTGGAATTATACTCCATGTAGTCGTCGATAAGTTCCTTAATAGTGATTTTCTTGGTATAGTTGAACACCATTTCCAAATAATTATCGGGATAAGCATTTATATATGGTGTTAACTTGCGTATTGGATCCACACCATGTTTCTCGACTAGCCACTCCTGCGCCAGTCCGAACGCCTGGAGATATTTTGCTATTGTATATGGTGAAGAGTCAGGAATCTCGGGATTAATGTGCACGCCAAAAGCATATATATAGCTCTCATCAGTACCCTTGGCGCCAGCAGACCTGAGTCTCTCCACCATAATATCGAGTTGGCCAAGCCTATTGATTTTTATAGGAGGGCAAACTATTTCTACCGGAACGACCTGGCCGGCAAGTTTCTCAAGCCAATACAAGACATTATCCGATGAAGCGTCATCTTTAAGATTTTGCCCCATTCGATGTTCAGCGATTTTTTTACCAAGTAGCCAGTCGAGTTCAACCTTGAAACTTCCTGAATCGGTGTTTTTAATCTCTATTTCTATCTCAGATTGTTTTTCAATAGTACCGGTGTATACGTCTGCAACGATCGCTGCAGCTTGTTCAACGTTCAATCCGGCGAATTCAAGCTCGAAGCCAACAGTACGCTGTTTATCCTTTTCGTTGTTACGATAGGGTGGTACGGCATAACTTTGTGGCATGTCATCTCCCGTTTAGATTCTTTGGTTTATAACAGCCGATGCACCAGATCATCTACATTATCAGTCAAAAAGAGGAGTTATATTTGTGCTTTCTAAAAAGTAAGGCGCAGAAACGTCCTGACAACCTCAGGGGTTATTAAATCGACTCGAAAAAACACAAAAAAAGCTCTCAATCTTATAACTGTGTACTGGGCAAATGGTCATCAAGGTAACCAAAAGTTTTTGGTAAAGTAAACACCTGCTAAGAGGAGAAGGTAGAGTGAGGTGGAATTGATTGAGGAAAAATAGGCCTTCAGCTACCATTACGAGCTACTATTGCGTTTGCTCACCAATTACTTGTCTTTGTCTATTTTTTTCAATAACTCTCCAGCGATATCGGGATAGAGCTTTTCGATGCATTTGGGACAGATGCCGTGGCTGAAGCGCACATCGGAATGTTGATTGATATAGGACTCTATCTGGTTCCAATACCCAGTATCATCCCTAATCTTTTTACAATGGGCACAAATCGGCAGAATTCCGCGCAGGGTCTTGATCTCTTTGAGAGCGCGCTGCAGCTCTTCAATCAGCACCTCTTTCTCTTTTTCAACCCTTCTCCTTATAGAGATATCATGAATGATGGAACATATCAGCAGGTTCCCACCGATCTTTATAGGTCCTGAAAAAACTTCAATATCTCTTATTTCACCGTCGGCCAGGCGATGCTGGAATTGGAAATAATTTCTCTCCCCGGATTTAACAGATTCAATTGCCCGGCTCACTTGCTCTGCCGAGAGATTGTTAATATCGTGAATCTGCATTTTAGTGAATTGCTTGCGGCTATACCCATAAAAGCTGCACGCAGCCGGATTAGCATTAACAATTCGACCCGACTCGGGGTCAACGAGAAGAATCATCGAGGAATTCTTTTCAAATAGAGCATGATACAATTGTTCGCTATCTTTTAGTGCCTTTTGCGCTTCTCTGCGTTTGGAAATATCCCTGACGACGGCCAAATAGCATTCCTCTCCATGAAAATTAATCTTTGCACCTCGGACATCTGCAAAAAAACTGGTGCCGTCTCGACGGATATCGACATTTTGGCCAACAAAGGTGCCTTTTTCCTCTAGATCATTAAAGAAACGGTCAAGCGTACTCAGGTGGTCGGGATGAACAAGCTTTTCCGCATCCATGCCCAATGCTTCTTTTACCTCGTACTGATAAAGCCTGGTAAAGGCCCGGTTGACAAAACTAATCTTACCGGAATGATCGACAATTACCACGGCATCCTGAATGGTATTCACCACCCGCAAATACTCTTCCCTACTTTCCTGGTAAAAACGTTCAAGACATTTTAGCTTAGTAATGTCTTCATGGGAAACAACCAACTGATCGGCAGATCCCCCCATGGGGGCACATCGTAACAAAAACCACCGCTCCTGCTCAGGTGAGTGGCATGGATACTCCATCTCAAAATAAGCAAGCTCTCCTAAAATGATTTTCTTCAACCCATTTAAAGCGGCCTTGGCTTCTGGAGATGGATCGTAATGGCAGGCCCGCTCACAAATTTCCAGGTAGTTGACACCTGGACCAATGCTTTCGAAATCTCCATCATTTTGACGAGCAAAATCCTCCCAAGCCTTATTGATGTACTGAATATTTCCTGAAAGATTAATTACGGCAAGGTGAGCAGAAAGGGAGTCTAGAACCTGCAAGGGAAACAAAGGCAGAGGAGATGATCCGATTCTAGTAATTTGGCTGTTGGAAAGTTGCAGATCTTTTTCTGACTCAGCCATCAATCACGCCTCCACCGAAGTCTTTTTTTGTGTTATAACTCACTATAGCAGTGCATTCGAAAAAACTCAAACTCACCCAGTTAATTTGTGATATGCACAACCATATCGCTCGATATTTGTATTCTATTTTGAATATATAAAGAAGGAGATGAAATTAATGAACACTGCACCTTCTTGTGCAAATACACACAATTAACAAGATAAGCTCTTTGATGGTGGGCAATAAACCGAAAAGTATTTGGATAGATGAGTTAAGGACTAAAGAATACAAGCTCTATCGCTATCTTCCTCTCAGAAACGATATTTCAGCTCCAAAAAGACTCTATCATTGTCTCCTATTCCCCCAAATCCTGCAAAATCACCGGATTGATAGAAGACAATTCCTGTCTTTGCAGAGAGAGCGTCAGTAAGGTCATATTCGAGCTGACAACGCTGAAAACCGCCATATTCGCTCATCAACCCGTTGGAGACCACCAACAGATTCAAATGCAGGGTATCGTGCAGAAAATCTCTCGTTAATCTGAACGCATACTGATACAGATCCTCTTTCTGAAAATCTGGTGCCTGGGCTAACACTTCATCGTAACTGAAAAGATGACGATACACGACTTCAAAGGAGAGTAGTGTTTCGCTAAACCCTGAATATTCAAAGGCAAACAGCATGTCCAGTCTTGATTTTTCGGCATCAACTACATTGCTGAATCTCAGACCATCCCAATAAGCCGCCTCCGCTTTCCATAGCCAGTTACCAACTGCCACATTCGTTGCCAGCCCGGTCATTAGTGCCCGGGAATATCTGCGTACACCAATCGATGAATGCCAGGCGAGGTAGGGTTTGTCGACAAACACGGAGGCACCGTAAAAAGAGAGGTCCCAACCCCTGAATATGCCATTGAGTGCCAGAGCATATTGTTGATTATCAAGGCAGATAGCCGGCTCATCCGTGGGTGGCAACAGCCCTGATCCGGAAAAGAAATCACCATTGAATACCGGTGTTTTTGAAAACCGCGGTTCATGCAGAATTATCGGATTGATATTCCAGTCGCCAATATAATAGTCGAGTTTGCTCATGGTCACGGGTAGACGAAGATCACGAACATCAACCAAGCCTAGCTGCCTCAGGTCCAGGGGATTGAGAATATCGGTAACCCGGATCGTATCCGACTTGCCCCACACCACAATCTGGCGTCCCACCTTAAGATCAACATTGGCGGAAATGGTTGCCAGAACGTAGGCTTCGGCTACTTCAAGCTCGTCCTCATATTCATCGAGATATCTGGTGGTATAAAATGTCCTGTTATCGGTAAGTTCAGGAGCGGCATCATAAAAACCCTTTAGCCCCAGGCGTGCCTGCCAGGACTCCCATGCCGCTTCGGCGATAAGCTCAAAACTGCTGCGCATAATGGAATAGCCGCGATAATCTGGCATGCCAGCTTCAGGGGCATCCTGGGCAAAGCTATAGCTGGTCAACACCCCCAGACTACCGTCGACAGACAACCAGGATGGAAGGTTTATAAATTCTGCTTGTTCTTCAGCCGGAGGTGGCGAGTCAGGCATAGCGAAACCGCTCTCCAGATCGTCAATTGAACGCTCGGCTTCTCCGGCAACCTCTTCGGTGAAACCCGAAGTCAACTCATCAAGCGTCTGACCAACGGATGGAATTGGCCAGATAAGCATGACCACGAGTGACCAGATGGGAAAAGCGAGCCTCGGCATTTATCATCCACCTATATACCTTTTTCCAGCTGCCGCACGCTGAACATTTCTTCATCGAGGTCTTGATTGAAACGGACATTGGTAAATTTTAAAACCGTTCGGTGTGATGTTCTTTTGTTACGCGTGGTTTTCATCCAGATTTCCGTGGCCACCCAGATTTCGTCTATTTGCTCGAGTTCCTGCACCTGCATATACTTTACTTTACCACCCTCTTTGAGCACGTGGATTGCCCTGATGACCATGAAGATATCCTGCCGCACATAAACAATTGACCTGGTGTAGCCATACCGATCCTCCACCTCTTTGGAAACCGGAGTCACCTCTATAAGCCAGACTTTCCTGCCCTCCACCGTATCCTCCTTGAGAAATCGATAAGACCACTCATCAATGACCCTTCTGGTCATGTCCGCATAGGAAAAATCAGAGCCCATGAAGGCTGACGATTTGTCAGATGTGGCAATTCGTTTGGTTTTGTAGAGATCGGGAAGATACAGCCACTGGTCGTCATCTTTTTCGCCACTGTAGTAATCGTAGGTCAAAAAGGCGGTATCCTTGACATCAGCCGGAGTAAGAAAAAATTGGAGACGAAGGACATCCCTCCCTTTATCTTTGGCAAAAAGCTGGATACTCCTTTTGCGTTCATTGTTGTTCTTGTCGATGAGAATCATCTCGATATCCGCCGTCTGATCGTCACCGTCATCACGCTGATCGACCTGTTCCATCACCCACCTTGGATCAACCTTTTCCGCAAACAGCACGCAGGGAATGAGCGTTAAAGCAATTATCCAGAATATTGTTTTCAGGCTAGTTTTCATTATGCCTCCTTGCCAATTTCTCCTCTACAGGTTCAGCCTTTCCCATGACGAGCTTCATCAGCGCCGGAGCAAGCAAGAGATCGGCTAACAGCGCAAACAGGATAGCCGTGCCGGTAAGAATCCCGAAATAGAATAAATTGTTCATGGTGGAAAAGGTGAAGATAAAAAAACCAAGACACAGCACCACGCTGGTGGTCAGCATGGCCCGGCCGGCAGTGTGCAGCGTATTACGCACCGCTGTTGCTACATCTCTAGTCTTCCTGTAGTACCCCTGAAAGTTATACATAAAGTGGACGGTATCATCTACGGCCAGGCCGATGGCAATAGAAGCGATGAGCATGGTAAACATATCCAAGCGGATGTTCAGCCATCCCATTAATCCCAAAATCATCAGAATGGGTGCGAGGTTGGGAACCATACTGATTAGCCCCAGCCGCAACCGACCGATGAGTATGATCATCAATAAGGTAATAACCACCAGAGCGATAGCATAGCTCTGAGCGGCTGAGTAGATGGCCGCATGGATAATTCTGCCAAAGAGCGACATGATACCGGTTACAGTAATATATATCTCCTTTTCCAGAACTGCCCCAGGATTGACAAAGGTTGTGACAAAACGCTCCCGTACCCCATCCATGAAGGGTACATAGAGCAGCGCATCGCGCCAGGGCACTTTTATGGTTACCCGCGCCTTTTGAAACCTGGAATCAACCACATCCTCAAGATCATCGGAGCCGGAATTTTCAAAAAGCAGAAATTCCTGGGGAATAAGCTTGGCGTTTTCGGGAATACGATAGAAATCCGGTGAATTATTGTGCAGTGCCTGGTGAATCTCTTTAAGAATGGTGTTGAGTGCCAGGGTTTTACCGATAAAAACAGGATGATCGGCATACTCAGCTTCCAGTTCGGTAAGAAGCGTATCAAGCTTAAGCAGCACCTGGCGGTCGTAAAGCCCATTTTCCTAGCCGGTGT
>JASJDT010000012.1 GCA_030065655.1 Desulfocapsaceae bacterium
AGATGGCCGAAAAATTCTCCGGAAGAATGCCAGGTCATAGCTAACAAGTGGTTACCATGTCTGCTTGGTATATCACTGTTGAATCTGCGGTCAAGCAGATACCCCATCAAGCGGGCCTGATATCTATCGGGATCGATGGAAAGAACCCTGTTGAAAAGGCGATATGATTCCTCGTCGTTTCCTGTGCAATAAAAGATCATTGCTGCCGTCATCAAGAGAGCCGGGCTGTCACTATCGATCAGGCTTTGTTTTGCAAGCTCTTCAGCTTCCCGCCAGTTGCCGAGGTAGGCTGCTTCGGTTATCTCCTGTATTTTTCCGGCAGCTGATAAATCCAACACACCATTCCATTTGCTCTGACCGGCTTTGAGCTCGTCGATGAATTCCGCAGCTTTGGCCACGGGCAGTACCAGTCCGATATCGGAGAGAGGGGTAATTACCGGCAGCGGTGCCATTGCTATATCGGTTGCTACGGCAGAGGCGATACCGATGACCCGGCCATACTCGTCTATTATCGGGCCACCGCTGTTCCCTTTGTATATGGAAGTGTCAACCTGAAAAAAGTTTTCAAAGGTTCGCCGTATGTGACCTCTAGTGACGCTGACGTTGATGGTATTTACTTGGATGGTTCTGCCAAGAGGAAATCCCAGAGCTATTACCGAAGCAAGCCGCTTCAGGTTCTCCGTTTCATAATTTCTGGCAAGAGGGAGCGGGTGTAATCCGGTGGGAACCGGAGAAATTTTTAGAACAGCAAAATCGTCGCGCAGAGGAGCTTTGATCATCTCCCCTCTTTGGGCCGGGGCCTTGGCGACTCCCGCAATTTCAACCTTGAGGGCACCCTGGCGTTGAAAAGCTGACGCGGTGTCATACACATCTTCTAATTCCTTATTTTCACCGATATCGAAGAGACGATTAAAAGCCGTGTCCCCTTCAAACCAGAGATAGATCTGGTAATCAAATTGAGCAGCAGTTTCTGTGGTTTGTAGATAGCTGATGATTCGATACATGGCTCTATCTTCAAGCCAGGGACAGGCAACATGCCGGTTTGTCAATAAATAGCCGTTGTTGTCAACCAGGAATGCCGTGCCCTCGGTACGATTGCTGTAGAGTACTTCATCCGCAGTCTTTATTTGGTATTCAACGACCACAAAGGCAACCGATTCGGCATAATAATCGACAAACTCAGCGAAAGTTAACTTCTCATTTACCGGAAACTGTTCATAACGGAGGGCAATTATCCCACCAATGATAGCCATTATGGTGATGATCATGCCGAATGCCAAAATCGCCTTTGTAGGCTTTTTGATATCGTTTTTATTTTTGGTGGCAATCGTACTTTCAGCAGCACGTTCTTTTTTAATCCGGTTTAAGGCCAGGACCACCTCGGCCAAGGAGCGGGGGCGCAAGTCAGGATCATCGGTCAGCATCGATCTGATCAAGATATCAATTTCTTTTGGAAATTTTTTTTCTTTCACGACCGGTAAGGGATCACAAAGTTCCAGGTCCACCGCCAGAATCTGGGTGAAGATCCGCCCCAGCGACCAGATGTCGCTGGAAACGTTCAACGATCTTTTTTTGATGATATCCGGATGGCAGTCCAGCAGATTTTGCAATGGTGTATCGGGCTCAACCTTTTGCAAACTGAGCAATCTAGACAGCTTGTAGTCTAGTTTGACATCCATCGCGCCGCGAGCATCCCGGAGTATCTTAATGTTGCTGAGTGTAAGGTAAGGCATGGTCCGCCCGATTTTATGGAGATTGTCAAGAATCGTAGCAAGACGGTAAAAGAGGTTATAGGCAGCATCAATTTTGCGGAGCCTGCTGGAACCCAGGACATCACCCCAACTCTGTATATCTAGCCATTCGCTAGTCTGAAACCACAGGCCATTGGCAGCACACTTGAGATGATGGTGCTGGACAAACCACTCATCGGGCAGATTGCCTAAATCATCAAGCTCTTTATTAAGCTTCTGTGCCAGTTCGTCATTGACATTGAAACTCTTGGGAAACAGGCGTAGGGCGACTGGGGTTTCATCAGCTTCACTCTCTGCTCGACAGAGTATGCCAAAGGATCCTTCATGGATGATTTCAAGAATCCGGTATTGGTCAACCCTCTCCAAACCTTTATATACAGATATTCCACATTCGATACAGGTTTCTGCTGTTTTAACAAGTGCTTGGCCACAAGCATGGCAAAGCTTCATAATACCACCAAGTTTTTACGTAAATATTGCTTGTTTTTACCCACTGATTCATCCTAACCTAATAATAGCACGACTAATCGTCTGATCATGGTAATACTATAATCACTCATGTATCTATGATCGTTTGAGGTGAGTAATTATTCTGTCATGTTAATTAGGAATCATGCATCAATTTTGAGGTTTTTGTTTTCTCCAACCCGTTTTTTCCATTGGTTCATGTTGGGATTGACGTTGTTGGTGATAAGTATCACCCCAGGTCATAGTGAAGAAGAGCAAATGGTTGATAGATTGACTGTTGAGCGGCATCTTAGAGCACACGTTGAAAAACTTACCAAGACCATCGGGGAGAGGAGTGTGCGCAGATTCTGGAATCTCGAAAAGACTGCTCAATATATCGAGAGCTTTTACGGATCTATAAATCTTAAGCCAGTCAGGCAAGTATACACCTATAAAAAGGAAACTGTTGCCAACATCGTCACCCAGATTGATGCAACTGCTGAGTCTGCAAAACTCTACCTACTCGGAGCGCATTACGATTCCGTTGCCGGTACGGTCGGTGCAGACGACAATGCCAGCGCTGTTGCGGTCAAGCTTGAGGTTGCCAGAAAACTGATGGCCATAAAGGCGAGTCAAGGTCTTCCGGTAAATGTCAGATTCGTTTCCTTTACCCTCGAAGAACCTCCGGTGTTTGGCACCAGGCTTATGGGGAGCAGGGTTTATGCCCGCAGTGTAAAAGAAGCAAAAGAACACATCGATGGTATGATCTGCCTGGAGATGGTGGGCTATACCTGCAATGAACCGGGCTGCCAGAACTATCCTTTTCCATTGATGTTCATGAATTACCCCAATACCGGGAATTTTATCGGCATTGTCGGCAATTTCAGATCGCGCCATTTTACCAGAGCTCTCCATAAATCATTTCGAAAAAACAGTGAACTCCCGGTAGAGAAGCTGACCGTACCCTGGAGCGGCTATCTCGTCCCAAATGTGCGCCTGAGCGATCATGCTTCGTTCTGGGACCATGGTTATAAAGCGGTTATGATCACCGACACCGCTTTTTACCGTAATAGAAACTATCATACCGGACGCGACACCATGGATAAATTGGATTTTGGTTTTATGAGCCAGCTGGTCGAAAGCTTAGTGGAATTTTTTATCACCGAGGAGCAGTAGTTGGCAATGAAGCGAGTAGTGTATCTGGATAGAGCAAAGATACAGCAAAGATTTTAAACAAGATGGTGTCACATGCAGGCAATGATTCTTGAAAAAATCGTTGATTTGGAGAGGGAAAACAGACCGCTTACGCTCTTAGAGCTGCCTGTTCCCAAACCAAAGGGGCATGAAGTCCAGATCAAAGTGTCAACCTGTGGCGTTTGCCACACCGAGCTCGACGAGATCGAAGGCAGGACTCCGCCCGCTTTTTTCCCGATTATTCCCGGGCATCAGGTGGTTGGTCGGGTAAGTAACAAGGGCAGGCAGGTGAAAAGCCTAGGAATTGGTGACCGGGTAGGGGTAGCATGGATTTATTCGGCCTGTGGAACATGCCGCCTATGTCGGTCCGGTCTGGAAAATTTGTGCGCTGATTTTCTGGCAACCGGCCGTGATGCCCATGGCGGATATGCTGAATATATGACAGTTCCCGAAGAGTTTGCCTATCCGATTCCCGATAATTTCTCAGATATTGAAGCAACGCCGCTGCTTTGTGCCGGGTCGATCGGCTACAGATCTCTAAACCTGTGTGGGCTCAGTGATGGCGAAATCCTGGGCTTAGCTGGTTTTGGCGGCTCTGCGCATCTGGTATTGCAGATGGTTAAAAGGAAATACCCTAATTCAGCCGTTCTAGTTTTTGCCAGAAGCGAGAAGGAAAGGATTTTTGCCCGGGAACTCGGGGCCGCCTGGGCTGGTGATTTCGGTGAGCGGCCACCTGAAAAGCCTCGATGCATTATAGATACCACCCCGGCCTGGAAGCCCGTTCTTGACTCGCTGGAGATTCTTAAAGAAGGGGGAAGGCTGATCATCAACGCCATTCGCAAGGAAGACCGGGACAGAAAACTCCTCGCCAAGCTTGATTATCCCAGCCAGTTGTGGCTGGAAAAGGAGATTAAGAGTGTAGCCAATGTCTGTCGCAGCGATGTGCGGGAGTTTCTTGAATTGGCGGCATCAATCCCTCTTCGGCCTGAAGTGCAGACCTATGCTCTGGACCAGGCCAACACGGCGCTCATGGAACTGAAAACCCGAAGAATACGAGGTTCGAAGGTACTTTGCATCGGAAATGATCAATATTGACATTGTTCTTATACAACTGATTGCAACTTTTGAAATAAGAGGATGGTTTTTTATCTTTGCTTTTAAATGGATCTATATGCTGGATTGATATTTTGGAGCAGGTATGGAGATAAAAAAGATTACTACGGTATTTTTCTCGCCGACGGGGACCTCGAAGGAGGTTGCTTTTGCCATAGCAGATAATTTGCAGATGAATGGCACCATAGTCGAGTGCGATTTAACCTATCAGACAGCTAGCAGTTCTATTGCTCTGGAGAAGGACGATTTGGCCGTCATTGGTGTGCCGGTGTATGCCGGCAGAGTCCCTCAACTTGCGCGTGAGCGCCTTCGTGCCCTGCGAGGCGACCAGACTCCGGCGGTTATTGTTGTGGTTTATGGCAACCGTGAATTTGAGGATGCGCTTATCGAACTTCGAGACATTGTCGTATCCCAGTCGTTCAGGGTGGTTGCCGGTTGCTCCTTTATCGGTGAACACTCCTATTCCTCAGCAGCTATGCCGATTGCTCAAGGCCGGCCCGATGCCAAAGATCTGGCCTTGGCTGTAGATTTTTCTGCCCGGATCGGTGAAAAGCTGCGAGGAATAGAATCAGCGCGAAAAGTAATCTCTCCGGACCTCCCGGGGAACATTCCCTACCGGGAAGGTATGGGCAATATTCCAGTGACCCCTGAAATTGACAGGGAGAGCTGCACTTTATGCGAGCTTTGTATTTCCACTTGTCCAGCTGATGCCATTTGGCTGGATGGTCAAATTGAGATGAATGCAGAACGTTGTATTTTCTGTTGTGCCTGTGTAAAAAACTGTCCGGAACACGCAGTTGTCATTACTGCAGAACCGGTGAAAGAGGTTCAGAAATGGCTCTATGAAAAATTTCAGGCAAGAAAAGACCCCGAACTCTTTATTTAAGAATCGTCAGAATAGCGCCGCAGGATCTCAATTAACCGGTTCAAATATTTCATAGAAAGTGCGTTCTCCAATAAGACTGTCCACTTTGCCCTGGAGGTCTCTACGCTCACTGCTGGTAAACCACAGCTGCCAATCCTTTGTGCTCTCCCAGGCACTGATAACCAGGTAATGCTCAGGTTCTTCAGTGCTTTTCAGTGTGACGGTTGAGATGTAACCCGGTTGTTCCCTGGCCTTGCTGCTGAGCTCGTTGAGCAGTGGGATCAATTTATCCGGTTGGTTCATTCTGAATTTTCGCTTGATAACTACGTGAATAGCCATATCTTCCCCCCTTTCGGTCATGAAAGATCACTGATAGAGCAACGACTTCTTTATTGTCGGTTCCTGACTGTAATGGTACGCCACCGTTGCGCTAAAAGTCAAATTTGCTAAAAAAAGTTCTCATGGCAGAGCAGGGAGGGACATAGCACTGCAAACACTGGTTTTCCTGACTATAAGTACTGTTTGTCAGAGCTGCTCAAGCCCTGGGAAATGGTAGAGCGGGCAGAGGAATAAACTCTTTTTCATCACTCGGGACGAGAGGGAATTTTCTTTGCTGCCAATCTTCAGCTGCCTGCTTGAGCCGGTCCAGGGATGATGAGACGAAGTTCCACCAGATATAGCGACGGCCGTCCATGGGGGCGCCACCTAGCAGGATTAGGCTGGTTTCTTTGTTGGCTTTGATTTTTACCTCGCCTGGCCGAAGTATCAGCATTTGCCGCTGCCCGTATAGCTGTCCACCAACTTCAAGTTCGCCATTGACGATGAATAAAGCCCGCTCTTCGACGGTGTCAGGTATTTGTAGAACACCATTTTTTTCAAGCTGTAATACTACATAGAGTGTTTCCCACTGTGCCTGGATGGGTGAACTCATGCCTGCGAATTCCCCCATTATCAGACTGCCGGAAAACCCCCGTTCAGCAAAAGCTGGAAATTCTGCTTTAGCAAAATGTTTAAATTCAGGTTGGTTTTCCTCACAATTTTTCGGTTGGGCCAGCCAGCTTTGGATACCGAATAGCGTGGATTTGTCTGCTCGCACATCCTGACCGGTGCGTTCGGAGTGGACAATGCCGCGACCGGCACTCATGAGATTGACATCGCCCGGCTGTATCCGGATATCACTACCCAGGGAATCTTTATGATCCATACTGCCGTCGAACAGGTAGGTAAGGGTGGAGAGGCCGATATGTGGATGGGGGCGCACGTCAACACCCTTGCCTGCTGCAAACTCCCCCGGTCCCATTTGGTCCCAGAAGATAAATGGTCCGACCATCTGCCTTGATTTGTGCGGAAGGGCACGGTGAACCTCGAAACCGCCAATATCAACTGAACGGGGAATAATTGCAAGTTCGAGTTCCTGAGAACAGCTTAAGCATTCTTCCGGTGTTTCTTTGGTTAGCCAACTCATGAGTTTTTTCCCTGGGAAATGAAGCCGGATTTAACAATTTTCCATTAACATCTGACCTCGATATTTCTTAAAAAACTTTTATTAAGTAATTTAAAAACTAGTTTTCCTCATTTTCACTTATTTGCGGCCGCGGTATGATGGTATAGCTAACTTCAACGCTATTTTGTGAGTCATTTACTGCCTTCAAGGAAGTTGGCAAGAGCATAAGGCCGACGGTAATTTTGCCATCGGTTCTCAGGTTGTTGAGCGGAATTGCTTCTGTGTAAACAGTTCGAAGGTCCTGGAGAGCAAGGCTGCCGCCTATTACCTCAATAGTGGCAGGATCCGTGGTCGCATTGCTCATAATGAGACCCGCTGGCAGTTTACCAATCCAGTTAGGCTGTACAGATAATTTCTTTCTCTTGAGAAAATCGACATTGACGGTTACGGATTGGGGCTCTATCTGCTTGAGGTCGATTCCCGGAGGCAGGGAAATCCTTTTACTGGATATCGGTACGATATTCTTACCCGGTACAACGTTTGCCAAATCCAGTTTGACCTGTATCTGATCGGGATTGACGGAGTTAATAAGTGAGCGCGAGCCGCTGACCTGAAGTTGAACGCTGCCTACGGAGGCGTTGAAAATTTCTATATTTTGGCCTCGATTTACAAACTCAATTGGTACCTGAAGTGTAGTGAATGTATCCATTCCCCGGGCAAAACTGAACCAGATACCGGCTACCACCAGCAGGCAGGTCGCAGCAACGGCACCCAATTCAACTCTCTGGCTTTTTGCTTCTCTTGTTGGTGAGATACTGCCGGTGTATCTCAGCAGGACATCACTGAGATCCATCGTTTTGTCGATATTGATGATCGATTGATCCTTGAAAACCGTGATTCCTCCCCTTTCTTCGGACACAACGACTATCAAGGCATCTGTTTGCTCGCTCAGACCTGCTGCGGCGCGGTGTCTGGTGCCGAAGTGAGAAGGAAGATCAGTGTCTTTGGAGAGGGGAAGTATCGCCCCGACTTTAACCACCTGATTTCCCTGAATCACAATGGCGCCATCATGCACTGGTGAGTCGTGCAGGAAAATGGAAACCAGCATTTCCGTGGAGAGTTTGCCCTGCCAGAGAAGACCACCATGGATTATATCATCTAAGCCTTTTTTCAGCGGCAGAACTATCAGTGCCCCTAATTTGCGCTTTGCCAACTCCCCGACTGAATCCGCAATAATATCAATTGGTGTTTGAACCTGTCGCTGCGGAATTCCCCAGAAAAAAGAGCGCAGGCTTCGCATCTGGAATACGGTTGATATCTCATTTCGAAAGACGATGATGATAATGAGGGCTGTCGCGGCGATGATGCCCTGAACAACCCAACTGGTAACGATCATGCCCATATCGGCAGAAATACGTTTGAGTAGCCAGAGAATACCTATAACCACCAGCATTCTGATGATATTCGTTCCCCTGAACAGGATGTAGAGGCGGAACAGCAGATAGCTGTTGATGGCAATATCCAGAACATCCTGCCAGCGGAGACTGACGAAAAAGTGCCACAGTGATTCCATAGCCTTCCTAAAAACACTCTAAACTATTTGATCTCAAGCAAATACAATACGTTGTCCGTTCTCATGAGATATTTGGATTAATCCGTTATACTAAATCGCAGGGTCCTGTAAATCTTACCGTCTGCATCGGTGACTTCAACCTGCCATGGGCCTTTGTCCGTAGCTCTGAGCTGCATACTGGTAAAAGAGGACCAGCGGGGCGGATTGATGGTAAGCCGTTTAGAAGAAATCAGCACCCCCCGGTGGTACCACTTGTGGTAAATAATGGTCTGTTCCGGTACGGGGTCGAATGTCGTATAGCAGGACAATCTACCGAGATCTATAGAAAAAACTACAGCCTCGTTGACAGGAGTATATCGTTCGATGGTTTCACACATCACGGCCGTCACCAATTTTGGTTCGGTCAGAGATGGTGTTTCGATCTCCGCTTGCGTCATAACTGGCAAAGTGAAAATCAATACTGCGATAAAATTTATAAAGAATCTTTTCATGGTCGTGGTCAGTTATAATTTCTCCTCGCTGGCGAGGTTTTTGGTAAATATTTGTATTCTCTTAATAGTTGGTACGACCTGTTAAACGACCGGAAACATCCTTGCCATCCTATTCCGCGACCGGTCAAGATTGGTATCTTCTAGTGCTAATCATTATGATCGGAAAAAGAAGGTTCTTTCTAGGAAAAAAGTGGCCTCACTATATGTTCACTCGCTATGTTTCTGAATGTATTGTTTTTCGTGGCAGGATGCAATACTTACTATGGTCTCGTCAGGCCTGGTACTGCCTTAACTGATGAGAAATGCGGGCTAGGCAGATCCTAAAAAACTTTTAACTAGCTCTTAACATTAACAGGGTACGCTGAGGCCACTTGAATCAGGCATTACTGCTCCATCGTTAATATCAATTAATTGTTGAGGGAAAAAGCATTTGGGCTCACCGCTACGTAAATTTCGAAATATTCAACCACTTCTGCTCGGCAGGCTGCCGGGACAACTTGTTATCCAGTACAGCAATGTCTGCAATGCCGACTGTCCTCAATGCGGTATGAGAAGATCCGAGCATATTGCCCGTTACACTCTCGATAAAGATTATGTCAAAAGATTGATTGATTCGGCTGCAGCCAAAGGTATAAAATCACTTTCTTTTACCGGTGGTGAACCGCTACTGTATCTTGATGATATCATTGAGCTTACTCGGCATGCCGATCAGGCGGGAATTCCCTATGTGCGGACAGGCACAAATGGGTTCATTTTCCAAGGCTCGGAAAAAGCTGATTTCTCCGAGAGAATTACTAGAGTTGCGGGTAAGCTGGCCTCAACCAATATCTATACATTCTGGATCAGTCTTGATTCGGCCGAATCTGTCGCCCACGAGCAAATGCGCGGAATTAAAGGTGTAGTGAGAGGAATTGAAAAAGCTCTACCTATTTTCCATGAATATGGCATTTATCCTTCCGTAAATCTGGGCATTAACCGAAGTGTTGGCGGGAATTCCCTGCAGCCCTATCTCAATGACACCACGCCACATGATTTTCTTGAATCGTTTAAAGAGGCATTCCAACGATTTTACAGTTTTGTTTACAATCTGGGCTTTACCATGGTCAATGCCTGTTATCCGATGAGTAGTGATACGGCGGATTCAAAGCAGATAAATGCCAAGCTTTACGGGGCAGCTGCAAACAACAGTATCATTAATTTTTCACGAGAAGAAAAGGCTCTTATCTTCAAAGCACTTTTTGAAACCATTCCCAAATACCGGGGAAAGCTGCAGATTTTTTCGCCGCGCTGCTCTCTCTATAGTCTCGTTCAGAAATTTACCCATAGCAGGGCGCCTCTTTTTCCCTGCCGCGGTGGTGCCGATTTTTTCTTTGTGGAATGCGAAAAAGGGCTCATTCATCCCTGCGGATACCGACAGGAACCTCATACAAATCTCCCCGATTTGGTTCAGCGGTTTGGAAAGATAACAGATTGTGATCTTTGTGAGTGGGAGTGTTTTAGAGATCCTTCCGATCTTCTGGGACCCTTTGCGGATATTTTCAGGCAACCGTTGCAACTTGTCGGTAAAATTGTCAAGGAACCACGTTTTTTTCAATTACTCCTCGAGGACCTCCGCTACTACAACGCTTGCAACTATTTTAATGGCCGTTTTGCTCCGCAATACGAAGCAATGGAGCGGTTTGCCAAGCCGTAATCATCCACCTTATCATCACAAAGCATCCATCCATTTTATTCGTCATTATGGTTGCTCCATGTTTTTAGGTCTTTGTTAAATTAGGAGAACGCACAATTAAGATCATTGACGGGTATACCTGTCGTTACAGTATTTACAAGAGTCTGTTCAGCAATGATAAAACTGGAAAACATTCTTAAAAAGCGTTAGGCTAAATTAATGAGTTTTTGGTGCAGGCTTTATGTTTCGACGATGTTGGCTGAAGAATATTATCTGCGCATTTTGTTTTTATGCAAAAGAAGACGGCAAATAGAAATTCAGCAGCCGGTTTTCAAAGAATATTTGCAGATCAGGTTGAAAAACAATTTCAGCAAACTATTTTTGGAACGGCGGCAACTCTTATAAACGGGACTATTCTCGTTTATATCCTGCGCAATCATATTACGGCTTCATATCTTGCCACTTGGTTTGCCATTGCCGTGTTTATAAGTGGTGTCAGACTATCACTTAATCATTTCTATCATCGTTCAGAAAGAAAACCATCTTTTCTAAGCCGCTGGAATAAGTGGTTCAATATTAGTTTATTGTTGGCAGGTTGTCTTTGGGGATCAACTACATTTTTCCTCTTATCGCTTGAATCTATTGGTCGTCAGGCGTTTATCGCATTTATTGTAGGCGGTATGGTGGCTGGCGCAGTTGCCTCATTCACGGCTATACTCTCCGCGTTTTTTCTATTCAGCATCCCCGCTCTTGTACCTGTTGGTCTCAGTTTTTTTTATCTAGGCGATGAAATTCATATGGCCATGGGAGTCATGGTCTTTCTCTATTTGATCATAGTTAGTCTGACTGCGTTGAAAATGCATAGGGATGTGGTTGATCTTCTGGCTATGAAATATGAGAATATTGACCTCATCAGGGAGTTGCAGGATGAGGTGGATATGCGAAAACAGGCTCAGAACGATTTGCGCAAACAAAATGAACACATTGAAGAAATTGTCCAGCAGCGCACCATGGAGTTGGAAAATGTCAACCAACGCCTCCAGGCCATTCTCACCTCCGCTCCCCTGGTTATTTGGGCGCTCGACAGTGAAGGAGAGATCATTTTTGCTGAGGGTACAGGATTGCAGCGGTTTGGCCTGGCTAAAGGCGAGGTGGTGGGAAAAACTGTTCCCGAACTGTTTCCCAAGATTCGCAGTTTACATGATGCTACAATGCGAGCCTTAGCCGGTAAACCTGTCGCTGAAATGATTAATTTACGGGGAATCTATTTTGAAGTTCGTTATCAACCCATAGAACAGGGTGGTGCTATTTCCGGAGCAATTGGTGTAGGAATAGATGTTTCGGCCCAGCAAAAAGCTAAAAAAGAGCTTCGCAAAGCGCAGGAGACGTATCAGGAAATAATCGAGAGCCTCAATGATGTGCTCTATTATACGGATGATGCTGGCATAATAAAATTCATCAGTCCTGCAGTTACCAGAGTACTAGGTCATCATTCTGATGAATTAATCGATTCTTCATTTTATGACTTGGTGTTTCCTGATGATAAAGACCAACTTCAACTTGATATCGACAATGTATCCCAGGAAAATAGGAGCTACGGCGAATATCGTTTTTTTGACAAAAATGGTGATATCCGCTGGTGTCGGGTCAGTACATCAAGAACTATAAATGCCAGAGAGGAAGAGGAGATCCAGGGTGTTCTGGTTGATATAACTCAGTTCAAGAAGCTGGAAGACCAACTTCAGCGTTCCCAAAAAATGGAAGCCTTGGGTACGCTGGCCGGTGGCGTGGCCCATGATCTCAATAATATTCTCAGCGGGATTGTCAGCTATCCAGAACTACTTCTTTTGGACGTAGCCGAAGACAGCCCGCTTTATGCTCCACTCATCACTATCAAGAAATCCGGCGAGCAGGCGGCTGCAATCGTTCAGGATCTACTCACCTTGGCTCGCCGTGGAGTGTCAACTCATGATCTGCTTGACATCAATATTATCATTCGGGAATGCCTTGCTGCCCCGGAATTCAAAAAAAACCTGGAAGATGCAGCGAACGTTGCCTTAAGCCTAAATCTCAGGGAAGATGTATTGGGTATGTATGGGTCATCGATTCATATATACAAGGCAATTGCCAATTTACTCATAAATGGTCTGGAAGCGATGCCTGATGGTGGCATGCTGCAAATCATTACGGATCATTTTTATGTCGATGAACCAATAACTGGATACGAAACAATCGCTGAGGGTGAATATGTCGTTTGCACGATAAAAGACAGCGGGGTAGGTATTCCTGAGGAGAACAAAGCTCAGATTTTTGAACCTTTCTATACTAAAAAGGTAATGGGTAAGAGCGGTTCAGGTCTCGGGATGGCGGTTGTCTGGGGGACTGTCAAAGACCATAAGGGCTATATCGATGTGCAAAGTGAAGAAGGGAGGGGTGCTACGTTTCACCTGTATTTTCCTGCAACGCGGGATGTATTAGCGACTAGACCCAAGCTTGCTGATATCGATGAATATTTCGGCAATGGCGAACGAATACTCGTTGTTGACGATTTGCAGACACAATTGGACATCGCTAAAAGTATTTTGACTCGTTTGGGATACAACGTTGATACGGTTACCAGCGGTGAAGAGGCGCTGGCCTTTCTTGCTGACAACACTATCGATCTGATTATTTTAGATATGATTATGAACCCTGGAATTGATGGTTTGGATACCTACCGCCAGATTTCCAAGATCCGTCCTCAACAGAAAGTGGTTATTGCCACCGGCTATTCAGAGACATCACGGGTAGCGGAAGCCCAACAGATGGGTGCATCGAGACTCATCAAAAAGCCCTATTCCATGCATACAATTGGCCAGGTCATTCAAGAGGAATTACAACGGACTTGAAAACGATTTTACGGCAAATTATCGGCCAAAAACAGCCTTTTCGTATAAACAACAACAGTATCTGATTTTTCCTGTTGAGTGATAAAGCCAAATCTAGCTCCATAAGCGGGACTCTGATCAGTACACCATTGAGGGGTGTAAGTGCCTTGGGAGTAATTTCAGGTTTATAGCTTTCCAACAAATTCTTTTTTCTTATTATTTATGGCAAAAGTCAGAGATTAAGGTACTAACCCCGCAAGGGGATAAGTGCCTTGGCTATAGTGGCCAGCTTTCAATAAATAAACGCCTTTTATATTGTTTTGTGTTACCGTTTTCGAAAAATAAGGTACTAATAGTCTTGCAGAAATTTTCAAAAGTCAGATGCCGATCAGCTATGTATCGCTAGGTCTGATCGGGATAGAGGATATTGCTAATGAAAACAATTGAATCGCTCAAAGAGCAGATCGAAAAAACCAAAGTAATTTTGGCTGAGTCCCAGGAAAACTACCAGAAAAATCCAGATAGTTACAGTGCGCAGCTGTTACTGCTGAGCACGGAGAACTACCTTGGCGACCTGCTCAAAGAGTTGGAGCACCTGCAGCGGGTTGAAAAATAAAAGCAGCATGAAACTATTCAATATTCTTGCTGCGCTCATCACCATTTCAGCTCTATTCAGCTACCTGAACCACCGCACAATCAAGTTGCCAACCACCATTGGGGTTATGGCTATTTCGCTATTGGGCTCATTGGCCATCGTCCTGCTTGGCTCCTTTGGTTTTGGCTTGGAAAAGCAGGCGCTGCTCCTGGTCCAAAGCATTGATTTTGATGAGACGCTGCTGCATGGGATGCTCAGCTTCCTGCTTTTTGCCGGAGCCTTGCATGTTGATATTAATAGGCTGGCCAGTCAAAAATGGATAATCGGCTCGCTTGCCACAGTGGGGACGATCGCCTCGACCTTCATTGTCGGCCTGACCACCTGGTTCGTCCTGCAACAGCTTGATTTGCATGTGTCGCTTATCTACTGCCTGCTCTTCGGAGCCTTGATCTCACCCACCGATCCCATTGCCGTGCTGGGGATTCTCAAACAAGCCGGAGTTCCGAAAAGCCTCGAAACCAAAATCTGCGGTGAATCGCTCTTTAACGACGGGATTGCGGTGGTGGTCTTTCTGGTTTTACTGGAAATTGCCGTCGGCGGTCACGCGGTAACCGGGGAAATGGTACTGTGGCTCTTTATCAAGGAAGCGGGCGGCGGGATTCTCTATGGACTTGTCATCGGTTTTATCACCTACGCCATGCTTAAAAGTGTAGACAATTATCAGGTGGAAGTGTTGCTGACTCTGGCGCTGGTCGCCGGTGGCTATGCCCTTGCCGATCATTTGCACATCTCCGGCCCCCTGGCCATGGTTGTTTCCGGCCTGTTAATTGGCAATCAGGGCAGGTTGATGGCCATGTCGGATAAGACCAGGGAACATCTCGATACCTTCTGGGAGTTGGTGGATGAAGTGCTCAATGTTGTTCTTTTCGTGTTGATTGGCCTGGAAGTGTTGGTGCTTACCCTGGAACTGAATTATTTGGTGGCCGGTGTGCTTATGATTCCCCTACTGCTGGCGATTCGTTTGGTCTCCGTTGCCCTACCGGTCAAGTTTTTAAGCCTGTTTCGCAGCTTTAGCCCCGGGGTCATTAAGATTTTAACCTGGGGAGGTTTGCGAGGCGGTATCTCGGTGGCTATGGCTTTATCCCTGCCGGCCGGTGCGGAACGGGATATACTCCTGACCATGACCTATCTGGTCGTCGTCTTTTCCATCATTGTTCAGGGCTTGACCGTTGGCAGACTGGTGAGATCGATCAGGACCGGATAGGTGGTAATGCCTGGGTCTTGGCAACAAATTCAATAAGTCTACCGGAAAACAACTGAATTTATTCTGGTTAGGCCAAGTTATACCTGCATCTTCTGTATCGATGGACTGGAGGAACCGGGCTCCATCTTCGAAAACTCCCTGCCTAGAACCAGTGAACTGGAAGTTGAAATTTGTTCAGTTGGTGCTTTCTCAAGCTCTAATCCAGGAACTTTAATCCGGGTAATTTCCTGTAAATAAAGAGACGCCACCATAAACAATAAAGCACCGAAAGTGATAAGCGCATAATTCGTTGAGGTGATCGGTGCAAAATCAACGAACCTAAGCCTTCCCCTGTTCTGCAGCACCTTCGCTGCAATGACTTTGTTCTTGACGAAAGTAATGGCATCTTGAACCTCAGGATCTTTGTTGTTGCTTAATTGCTCAATGTTTCTGTACACAAGGGAGTCGAAATCCATAAAGCTTGAGTATTGATTTTTGCTTAGATTATCAAGCATTTCCATTAATTCAGGAGTGAGGTAGATATTTTTACTATCTGTCATGGCAACTATTTCCTGCAGTTTATTCTCGGTAAAGACATAAGCGGGGCTGAAAATGGGCTGACCGAGAAAAAAAGAAAACTGGGCAAGTATAAATACAGTGCAGGCAAAGAGAAATATTAGTCGCGCACCTATTCTTGTTGCTCTGTCCTCACTAGGCTCTAAATGTCTGGATATTTTTTTCCGAATAGAATCAGCTCTGTATTTATATACTGAGTTAGGATAGCTATTTGTTATCTGGTTGAAGTATCGGATGGCATCTTTCAGATATTCTTGATTTTTATTGCGTCTTGGGAGTGCTTCATAGAGTCTGATCTTGGCATAGGCATGGGAATAAATAAGTGCAGATGCTCTTTTTACATTTAGACTGTTTCCCAGATGTGTCTTATAGGCATCATCGGTTTCACGTGCCTTGGCATAGAGATCCATTGCCTGGTTAAAATTCTCTTCGGCCAACTCTGGTTCTTTGTTCTGCATGTTCCGCTCGCCTTTGAGAGCATATATTTCACCTAGTCCAGATAGGGCATCAATGTGAGAACTATTAATTTCAAGTATTTCTCTATATATGGCCTCGGCACGATTCTCAAGCTTGGCCATACGGCAGGCGTCGGCCTCCATGCTTCGAATATTCAAATCATCTGGACTTACTCCTTGTTCTTGCCGGAAATATTCAATGGCTTTTTTCGGCCTATTTTTATGCAGGTAAATCATGCCAAGTAATTCCGCTGCTCGTGGGATATCTTCATTTATATCAAGAGCCTGGCGAATGCAATCTATGGCCTGGGCATAGTGGTTTTCTCCCATGAGATAGTAAACCTCGCCCAACTGTGAGAGACTATGCTTATCTTTTCGCTCTTCAACCTGTCTTACCAGTAGCTTTTCTAACTTGCCCAGATATTCCTTTGATTTCCAATGACCTTCGGCCTTGGTTTCAGCAGAGGACTTGCCACCGTTATAGGTTATTTCTTGATTTTTTAAATCTTGATATAACCTGGCCAGGCCAAATAAAATCAAAATATTTTCAGGATCGAGATCAAGGCCTTGATAATAAATGGCTATGGCTTTTTCGAAATCGACATTGAAACTGTAGTGATACACCCGGGCATGATTGTAGAAGTGATGAACCTCATGATTATTTCTTGCCTCGTCTGCACCTCGTTCATATGCTTCGCAAGCAGTTTGCCACCATTTTGCTGATTCTTCCAAAAGGCCGGAGCGTTCACGGATACTTGCGATATTGTGGGCTGGATAGGGATAGTTCGCATTGAGGTCACAGGCTTTTTTATATGCATCTATGGCTTCTTCATAACGACTTAGTTTTTCTAGAGCCAGTCCTTTGTTAAAGAGGGTGAATTCTTGTTGATCGTGCTCTATAGTCAGGGCTCTGTCGTACTGCTTGATGGCCTCTTCCAGACGTCCCAGCTGCTCAAGAGCGATACCTAAACTGTTGTAGGCAGCGACGTATTCGGGGTCAGCCTGGAGTGCATTATTGTATCTATCTATGGCCTGTTCATATTTTGTCTGTCTCTCAAATACGAGTCCCTGGTTATGGTAGTATACATGAGCATAATCAGGATCAATCGCCAAGGCCTCCTCGTATTGTTTTAATGCTTCCTCATATCTGCCGAGGTTATAAAATGCAATACCCATTCTATTGTGAGTGGCGGCGATGATGGCTGTATCTGTGTCACCTATTTCTAAAGCCTTCTGGTACTTCTCAATCGCTTCCTCACGCAAGCCAAGTTTGTCGAGTACCAGGCCCCAGCTGTTATAGGCATCGACATATCCTGGATTAGCTATAATTGATTGATCATAATCCTTTGCGGCCTCCTCGTATTGTCCGAGTTTTTCCAGGGCAAGCCCGCGATTCCGATAATAAAGATAGGTGTATTTAGAATCAGATTCCAGTGCTCTATCATATTTCTCCAGTGCCTCTTCATATTTACCAAGATTATAAAGGGCTATAGCTTCATTGTTAAATGCGCTGGTGTTGAATGGATCTATTTTGAAGACCTTTTGGTATTTATTTAAAGCTTCTTCATATTGGCCAAGTTGGCCGAGGGCTAGTCCCCAGCTATTATAGGCATCGGCATAATGAGGATTGGCTTCGACAGTTTGCTCATAGGCTTCAATTGCCTCTTCGTATCTGCCAAGAGAGTAAAGTGCTAATCCGCAATTGTAATGGGCTAGGAAATTTCTGGAATCCTGCTTGAGAGTTAACCTGTAATACCGTATTGCCTCCTCATACATGCCCATATTGTGAAGCAAAACACCACTCTCAAAGTTGGCGGTTACGTTGTCGGGATCTTTCTTAAGGGCTTTTTCAAAAGCTTCAAGTGCGAGTTTATCCTGTTTGTTATCACTTAAGAGGAGACCAAGGTCGTTATAGGCCTCGGGAGTGTCAAGGTTCGTCTCTATTGCACGAAGGTATTCTTTGGTGTCATCTTCCGGAAAGCCGAGCTCGGCTATTGCCATTCGCCAGCGGTAGTAGGTATCCAGGTCATCCGGATTGTTTTTGATAATCTCTTTGCATTGTGCTATCTCGGCTTGATACTCCTCCTGATGGTTACTGCCATCCTGCGTATCCATATCATCCCCCATCCGAGTGTTCCCCTGAGTTCATCGGAATGTCTTCTGAACCGGCAGATATCCTGTCAATGATATTGGATAAATATAGGTGCTCCTTCGTTAAAATCAATATTTTCAGGGGATCTGCCAAGGTTGAACCATTACGCCTCAGCCTGGCAATGGATAAAGGAATAAGGACCGGTCAAGCAATTCACTCACCTTCTCTAGTGGCTTAGGATTTTCGCCAGTCGCTGAATTGATTACAGATATTGCAATATTTATATGTTAGAAGTGAGAAATAGGATAGAGTTGACCTAAAGCACATAAATAGTTCCCATCCTAAAACTGTCCTTTTGACCGATATCTTCGTTATGCTCAAAATTTTATCCTCGGAATATCACATATATGCCTGTGGTAAAATTTTTCGCATGCCTTGATCTCAGCCAAAAATGCTAGTTTTAGGACGGAAACTAAATGGTTTCACGGTTTCTTATATAGAGACTTTCACAGCGTTATGACTAAACCTGAATGATCATCAAGGAGGTTAGTATGAGCTACCAGGATCTTCTCGTGGACAAGGATGATAGTTACATTGCTTCCATTACGTTGAACAGGGCTGAACAACTCAATACCTTTACCTCAAGAATGGCTGGAGAGTTGCACCTAGCACTCAGGGAGTTGGACGACGACCCACAGGTTCGGGTAATTATTATCAAAGGGGCGGGGAAGGCCTTTTGCGCGGGCATTGATATTAATGAACTCGAGAATAAATCAGCGTTGCAGTATCGTGCCTGGATTGAGCATATGGAACAGCCACTGGTGGTGATCAGTGAATTGAAAAAACCGGTCATTGCCATGGTCCAGGGAGTTGCCGCAGCCAACGGTATGGGTTTGGCGGTGGCGGCCGATCTTACCATCGCCGCTGAAAACACTAAAATGGGGCTAACGGCCATCAACGTCGGCTTGAACTGTGTCGGTCCGGTTCTACCTGTGGCCCGCATGGTCGGCCGCAAAAAAGCCTTGGAATTGCTGCTTTATGGCGATCTTGTCAAAGCCCCAGAAGCCCTGGCTCTTGGACTGATAAACCGTATGGTCCCCAAAGAGAGCCTTGAGCAGGAAACCTATGATTGGGCGGTCAGTCTGGCAAGAAGAAGCCCCGTGGCGGTGCAGATCGCCAAAAAGGCTTTTTATGGTTCCGAAGACATGGGATATCACAAACAGTTTGATTTCATGAATGATGCTTTCGCCAGACTGTGTACAACCAAAGATGCGAAGGAGGGGGTGGCGGCATTTCTAGAAAAGCGCAAACCGGACTGGCAGGAGTGCTGAAATACTTAACCATAACTGCAAGCCACCGATCTCCTAGACATCGGAGGCTTGCAACAGCTAAAACACAACCCTATCTTTTTTCTGCAGTCTCTTGCGGATAGCAGAAGAACGCCAAATCACGTCGCAGTTCCAATAAAGACTTGCAATTCAGTTTTGTTTGTATGATGTTTTTGTAAATCTTATTTGAATTTTCCAATGGACCAACTAGTCTAATGAACTTCACTTGAAGCAGATAAATGTTTGTTTCATCCTGCTTTTCCGATGAAAAAAATCAAACGGAGGAAAGAGGAGATGACAAGAAAAAAAGATAAGTTCAGCATTTCAAATACCGACTACGTTGTCGGGCAGGACAATGTTCAAAGGTGGGGTTTTGATGTCCACAATCCTGTTTTTGCAATAAGCGCCAGTCTTATTTTATTATTTCTCATTGCCACATTGATCAGTGATGCGGCTACTGCTAAAGCCGCGTTGGACGGCATCAAATGGAAAATCATTGGAAGTTTTGACTCTTTTTTCATCTGGTCGGGAAATATTTTCGTGATATTTTGTCTGGTTCTGATCTTCTCGCCTTTTGGCAAGGTTCGTCTTGGCGGCAATGAGGCGGTGGCTGAACACTCAATGCTGAGCTGGCTGGCTATGCTCTTTGCTGCTGGCATGGGTATCGGTCTTATGTTCTGGAGTGTAGCCGAACCAGTTGCCTATTACACCGGCTGGTACAAAACACCACTCAACGTAGTCCCCAATACTCCTGAAGCAGCGCGATTAGCACTCGGCGCAACAATGTTTCATTGGGGGCTGCATCCCTGGGCCATATATGGTGTGGTGGCGTTATCTCTGGCATTTTTTGCCTACAACAAAGGCCTGCCATTGTCTATCCGGTCTATTTTTTATCCCCTGCTCGGTGACCGGGCTTGGGGGTGGGCTGGCCATGTTGTGGATATTCTTGCAGTGCTGGCGACCCTTTTTGGGTTGGCAACCTCTCTGGGTCTGGGAGCACAGCAGGCGGCAAGTGGCATTAACCATGTCTTCGGTGTCGAAGGAACCATTGGTTTGCAGATAGGAGTAATCGTCGGTGTTACTGCCCTGGCGGTAATTTCAGTAGTGAGAGGAATTGAAGGTGGAGTAAAAGTGCTCAGTAACGTCAATATGCTCATCGCCCTGGCGCTTTTTCTCTTTGTCGGCCTGTTTGGTATCGCCATTGCCATGGGGTCCATCACCACAACCCTGGGAGCCTATTTTGAAAATATCATTCCTTTGAGCAATCCTCACGGTCGTGAGGACGAAGCCTGGTTCCAGGGCTGGACTGTTTTCTACTGGGCCTGGTGGATCTCCTGGTCGCCATTTGTCGGTATGTTTATAGCTCGGGTGTCCCGAGGCCGAACCATTCGTCAATTTTTAATCGCGGTTCTTATTGTGCCCACCGTGGTCACAGTTCTGTGGATGTCTATTTTCGGTGGTCAAGCCATTGACCAGGTTATCAGCAAGACTGGCGCACTTGGCGCTGAGGGCCTAAAGAGTGTACCGCTGGCAATGTTTCAGATGTTTGATTCTTTACCGTTTAGTTCTATTCTCTCGGTCATTGGTATCATTTTGGTTCTGGTGTTTTTTATCACCTCTTCTGATTCCGGGTCACTGGTTATCGACTCCATAACTGCAGGCGGAAAATTGGATGCTCCAGTGCCGCAGCGTATTTTTTGGGCCTCCATTGAAGGTGCAATTGCTGCAGCGCTCCTATGGATTGGTGGTACTGAGGCGATTCAGGCTTTACAGGCGGGAGCTATCTCCACGGCACTACCATTTACCTTTATCCTTCTGTTGATGTGTGTAAGCCTAGTTATGGGATTAAGCACTGAAAAACACAGAGAACAGATCTCCGGGCCATTGCAGAAGGCTCGTGAAACCAGCGACTAGATAGAAACTCTAGACTAAAAATTCTGCCAGTGGCGCTCTGGTTGAGAAATGATGGGCTACCTGCGCTTGCAACAGTTCAGCTGTTGCAAGCGCATCCGTCAGAGCATGGTGGGGTTGGTAGGCAGGCAGACCATAACGCTCCCGACTGTTGGCCAATCTTACTGAAATGGGTTGCTGCCCGCGCAGCTGCCTCCACAATGGTCGTACCCCTTTCTGCCGGATTGAATATTCGATGATCATGGTGTCAATCACGGGAAACTGGATCCCCTCGCCTATACGTCTCTTCAACGCCGTATTGAGAAATCCACGCTCAATTGGATGATAGTGAACCACGATTATTTTGCCGGCCAAAGCTGTTAGTAGTTCGTCGAGAATAACGTTCAGATCTGGAGAATCGTTGATATCAGTGTGGGTAATGCCATGAATCACCACCGTTTGTTCCGTGAGTTCACGCCGAGGATGAACCAGCCACTGGGTCGCTTCATGACAGACGATGCGTTGTAAATCGAAGGGCACTAAGCCGATACTGATGATGTCATCGATTTCGGGATTGAGGCCTGTTGTTTCAAAATCAAGGGCGACAAAGGATGCATCCGCAAGCGTTGTTTTTGGATGGAGGCGCCAAGCTGAATAAAAATTCTTTAGGCGAATGTCTTTCGCTTCCTTTTGCCGGGCTGCCATAATTACCGGCCAATCCACTGCGATGTGCTCATGCATTTGGGATCGCGAAAAAAGTGGTGCCATTCAAATTATCCTCTGTTTTGTTAGCCTTGCGGTAAAATATCCTTACTTGAAATGCTTTGCAGTATAACGATATTTGATGAAGTTTTGGGCTCGGCTGAGTATTTGGAAGGCATCCTTGAGGTTGCGGCGTTCAAAATCGGAGAGGTTCTCCGGCTCGATATTATTATCCGGTTCCTGGTGGTTTTCAATATCGAGAGCCTGATGGCGAATACGTACCATGGCGAGAAACTCCATGGCATCGCGCAGATCAGGACCGCGTCCCTTTGGCAGTATTTCCGCATCAATGATATCATCGAGTCGGTCGAAGGAATTCTGCGCACGTGATCCGGCTGCTAATGCGTGAACCCGGATGATGTCGGCCAATGGAGCTGTGCCTCGCCGTTTGAGATTTATTGAATTATTATGCCTGCCATCCTTTTCCATGACGAAATTTTTAAAAAATCCCAAAGGCGGCGTACGATTGAGGGCATTTCTAGCCAAACATGCCAGAAAGCGATTGTTTTTGCGGGCTCGGCGAACAATAAAGCTTTTTAACTGCTCCGCCCATTTGGTGCGGCCACATACACCATCGAGATCGAAGAATATGCAGCTGTGAAGCAATGCTTCAGGATTCGGATCGTCAATCCATTCGGCAAAACAATCTCTCCATTCATCAAGTGTTTTCTGCCATTTCTTGTTGGTGGCCATTATTTCACCGGAACAGAGAGTGTAACCACAATCGGCGAGTCCTTGGCATACGAAAGCAGCAAATCGGTCAAAATACTCGCCATGTAAGTTTTGGTCGTAGCTCTCATCGAGGATCAACGCATTGTCCTGATCGGTGACAATCAACTGTTCATCACGGGCCATAGAGCCCAATGTCATGAAACAATAGGGGACAGGCGGCGAACCCAGTTGTTCTTCGGCAAGTTCGCTCAGACGCTGGATGATACTTTTGCCAACGACCGACATCGCCCTGCCGATCATATGCGAATTGGCATCTTCATTGACCATGCGGACAAAACAGTCTTCTATGCCTTTTGCTGTAGAAATGAGATCGTTAACTGTCGACTGCGAGAAAATACTGCTGACCAGCAGGAGACTGTTTTGTGATTCATACCTGAGGATATCGGTAATATTGACGATGCCCAGGGGCTGGCCGTTCCGGAGCACAGGCAGATGCTGCACATTATTGCGTAGCATGGTCAGCATTGCTTCAAAGACATAATCATTTTGATCAAGTGCCAAAAGGTCGGTGGACATTACTTCAGCGACGGTAATTGCAGGAGTCAGGCCATGCGCCAGAACTCTGGTGCAAAGATCGCGGTCAGTGAGGATGCCGACAACCTGGCCCAGATCTTCAGTATTTTCGCCATCGGGACTGACGATGAGGACCGATGAAAGATTTTCATCGGCCATTATTTTGGCAGCGTCCTGGATTTGAGCATCTACCGGTAACAGTATTGCTTCCCTGGTCAACAGCTTTTTTACTTTTGCAGTTGTGAGATCGTTGCCTTGCATGTTTGAGGAGACAGCATTTCGCAGACGAGTGCTGTCTTCTATTTCGACGAATTCGGAAAATTCCTCGAAAGTATCGCAAAGACTTCCAAATATCTGCTCAGGCAGGCAGTAGAGAAGGGAGTCGACCAGCGCTCTAGCTGAAAATCGTCCCTTTTTTTTCATGAGCAAACCGAATTGACCAAAGATTTCTCCTCGGTCGAGCCTGTTGTGGAGATCGCCATTGCGCCGATACAGTTCGACAATTCCGCTCCGCACTATATAAAGATAATGTACTTCATCGCCGTAGTTAAGGATGGTGGTGCCGGCCCGAAAATAGGAGATTTCCAGATTGTGTGCTGCTTGCTCCAGAGCTTCCGGGGGCAGCATATCAAAAGGCGAATATTTGCTGAGAAAGGTTTCTATCTCTATCAATTCGGTGTTCATCAATTTTGTATCCAATGGCTCAAAATCAAGTGGTTTTGAACATGTATATAAATATGTTTGTTTGTCGAGTCCATGCTTATCTTATCCATATGGAAAAATTATGACTTTTCTGCACTTTAATGTCGTGCTGGAAATCGGTTTACCATGAATGACAGATTGTGCTACTCTGTAGTTAATGAATGTGTATGACAGATAAAGTTGAAAAACAGGAGAGGTTTTCTCATGGCAGAAAAAATGGTTTGCAATCTGCAAACAGGTAAATGAGGTCCGCAGCGCGCGTCTGGCAGTGGTCAGACAGGAATTTTGCCGGCAGCTGCAGGTTTGCAGCTAAGGGACCAGCTTCAAACGGGAGTGTTCAGTGAGGAAGAAAAGGCCCAGATTGTCAAGGCAGTTCAGCATAAGTATGAGCAGGTTGCTGATTCGGCGGCAGGTAAATTCAAATACGAAACCGGCAGAAAAGGAGCCCTGGCACTTGGTTATGACTTAGAAATCCTTGAGGAAATGGAGGATGAAGTACTTGAGTCCTTCTGTGGTGTCGGCAATCCCTTCGTGATCTGGGACGTGCAGCAGGGAGAGAGTATTCTCGATATTGGTTGCGGAGCAGGTTTCGACCTTCTTGTCGCCCGTTATAAGGTGGGCAAGAACGGTAAAGTATGCGGAGTGGACCTGACTCCCGAGATGCTTGCCAAAGCACAACGAAACTTTACCCGCCTAGGTTTTCATGAAATCGAAACAAAGCAGATAACCTCTGAAAAACTGCCATACGATGATAACAGTTTTGATGCCGTGCTTTCCAACGGCGTCATTAATCTCTCACCGGCCAAGGCAGAACTCTTTACCGAGATTTACCGGGTATTGAAGCCCGGTGGAAGAGTGCAGATCGCCGATATCGTCCTTGACACCGATTCCCCATCTCCTGGGGCAACAAGTCTCGAAGCCTGGGCGCAATGAGTAGGTGGCGTGATCTCCGTGCGAGATCAACTTGAACTCATGCACAGGGCCGGTTTCTCAAATGCTGAGTGTGTGGCGAAAACCTCAATCAAGACGGCAGATCATACGGCTGGAGCACACTTCTTAGCGAAACGCCCAAACTTCTTATGAACATTATGTAAATTTTGATAAAAAAAGAACGGGCAAGACATTTTACCAACAACTGGGTTGGAAAATAAGACTTGCAGGAGATTCAGTTACTGGCGGTTGCTTCAAGAATTGAAGCAAGGGTGAGGGTACGCATCTTGTCTTCAATATCAACTTGAATTTCACTGAACAGCTTGAGGAAATAGGCGTTTACGGCAGCGGCTTCGCCGGATTTGGTCAAATCTGTGTGGGTCACATCCAGATGAAAAGCTTTGCGGTCCTCGATGCCGCAGTAGATCTCCTGAAGATGGATCTTCTCTGGAGGTCTGGCGAGGAAGTAGCCGCCGCTTGCTCCCTTGGTGGTGTTCACCACCTTTATTTTTGCCAGGTCGGCAAGTAATTTCCGCAGTTTTGAGGCGTTGACCCCGGTGTGATGGGAAATGGTCGCACTGCTCTGCGGTTCTGAACTATTCCGGGCCAGAAAGCAAAGTGCTTTGACCGAATTTGACAGTTTGGTGGATGCTGACATGTACTTTTACCTGATCATGTGTTACAGTTAATGTAACATATATTTGTTTTCCATAATCTGCAAGCGTAATTTGATTCGCGCAGAGGATGATGTCGCAAATATCCCCACATCGATTCAGTTAAGAGGTGCGATATGCAATTTTTAAAAGAGCTGGCAATCGATGCCCACAACTATGGTGTTTCTACAGGTAAAAACTGGCACGGTAGCAAGCAAAATGGTGAACTTGAAGTCTTCTCTCCCGTTGATGGGAAAATTATTGCATCAGTCTACCCAGCCTCTGCCGAAGAGTATGGTGATACTGTTAAACAGGCGGCCACGGCCTTTAATGTTTGGCGGTTGACCCCTGCACCTCAGCGGGGTGAGGTCATTCGCCAGATCGGTGAAGAGTTGCGTCTTTCAAAAAACGCACTTGGTACTCTCATATCCTATGAGATGGGCAAATCGCTGCAGGAAGGGCTTGGTGAAGTCCAGGAAATGATCGATATTTGTGATTTTGCCGTTGGTCAGTCCCGGCAGCTATACGGCTTCACCATGGCCTCGGAACGTCAAGAGCACAGGCTTTATGATCAATATCATCCACTTGGCGTTGTTGGCGTGATTACCGCATTCAACTTTCCGGCAGCAGTGTGGTCGTGGAATGCCATGATTGGTGCGGTCTGCGGCAATACGCTGGTGTGGAAGCCGTCATCTAAGACACCGCTTACGGCCATTGCCATCCAGAAAATCATTACCAAGGTGACGACAGCCAACGATCTTCCGGAGGGTATTTTCAATATCATCGTCGGTTCAGGAGCAGAGGTGGGTGAACGTTTGCTGGCAGATAAACGTATCGGCTTGGTTTCGGTTACCGGATCCACCAAGGTTGGTCGACATGCAGCAAAAGTTGTCGCGGCAAGACTTGGCAAATGCATCCTTGAACTGGGCGGCAATAATGCGGTGATTGTGACCGAGAGTGCTAATCTGCAAACTGCCATACCGGCGGTTGTTTTCTCGGCAGTGGGAACGGCCGGGCAGAGATGCACAACCACCAGACGGGTAATAATCCATGATGCTGTCTATGATACGGTAAAAGAGGCCTTGCTCAAAGCGTATGCTTCTTTGCGGATCGGCTCACCGCTGGAGGAGAAAAACCATATGGGGCCGCTGATCGATATAAATGCAGTAAAAGAGTATGAGCAAGCGCTGCAAACTCTACAGGAACAAAGCGGCAAGGTCATTTTCGGCGGCAACGTTCTGAGTGGTGGCGAGTTTTTATCTGGTTGCTATGTTGAACCTGTTCTGGCTGAGGTTGAAAATAAATATGAGATCGTCCAGCAGGAGACCTTTGCGCCGATTCTCTACCTGATCCGCTACAGCGGTTCCGTAGAGGAAGCCATTGCTCTGCAGAATGATGTGACTCAGGGCTTGTCATCATCGATTTTCACCGAGAATCTCAGAGAGGCTGAGCTTTTTCTTTCTGCCTCCGGTTCTGATTGTGGTCTGGCGAATGTTAATATGGGGACTTCAGGTGCAGAGATTGGCGGCGCCTTTGGTGGCGAAAAAGAGACTGGAGGGGGACGCGAATCCGGCTCTGACGCCTGGAAAGCCTATATGCGAAGACAAACCGTCACTATAAATTACGGCACTACTCTCCCTTTAGCACAAGGAATTAAGTTTGAGATATAAGTTCTTGGAGGGGGATCACAGAGTCATGGTCATATACTACCGCCATGCTCCCGACTATCATATAGTTTGCCATTGCGGGTTTGGAGAAATTTTTCCAGGGATATTTCTTCCTGCTTGATGAACCCTCGCTCCGGAAGAATGGCTTCGCTCACCATTTCAACCACAGCACAGATGGAAGCTGCAGTGGTCCAGGAAATTGCGCGACATGAAAGGTCGTCGATGGTGAGTGGGTAATAGGCTTTGACGAATTCATCACGCAGCAGATGCTCACCCTTCCAACCTTCACCGGAAGCATGGACAAATACCACGTCGTCGTTCACCGCTGGTTTGGCATTGGTCAGGATTTCACCGGCCATCTGTCTGTTGTCACGCATGAGCAGTTCATGAAAAAAGAAATTCATCAGTTTGACATGACCGGGGTAGCGGATGCTCTTATAATCGAGATTTTCTACTCTGCCTAGAAATGTTTCACACATTGTCCCCAGCCCGCCGGAGGTGGTAAAAGCCTCGAGTTGAATACCATTGATAACCAGGGTCTCAAGCCATTCCATGGGAGAAACCCATTTGTGCAGGCCATTCTCGATGACTTCGCAGTCATTGAGGTATTCGTTGACCACACCTTCCGGGGACCAATTGAAAGCGTAACCGAGCAACCCCGTGGGGTTTTGGGGCAACGCTCCCACCCTGAGCTTAATGGAGCGGACCCGGTCAAAGCCTGCTGCCAGAAAAGCACCGACTATGGCGATAAAACCAGGTGCCAGGCCGCATTGAGGAGCAAGCACAGCGGTGGCATTTTCACTCATTGATTTTATTGCCTGGGTCGTCGGTACGTCCTCGGTAAGATCGAAATAATGAACTCCCTGGGTTTGGGCGGCTTTGGCAATTTCAAGATTATAGGTATAGGGAAGACAGGAAATTACCGCATCAAACTTTGCTAAGATTTTTACTAATGCTTGGGGATCATTGACATCGAACGCTATTGAAGCAAAACCGAGATCTGCGGGGAAATGGAGGTCGCTGCCGGTGACGGAAAAGCCCGTTTTTTTCAAAAGCCTGGCAACAAGGAGGCCTACTTTGCCAAGACCGAGAACGAGAATGGAATCTATACCCTTATTCATGCAGTAGTCTCCCCTTATTTATATGTTATGCTTAGTGTAACATATCGCCCGTGGCTCAAACTTGCAAGGGAAAATAAGGAGTTGCTTTCTGCGTACGAAAATTCCAGATGCGATTAGTCGTGGACGTAGAGCTCGTCAATCTCGTCCCACTCTTCCGCATCGCCATCACGTAAGCGCAGCAGTTTTTGATAATAGAAAAGGATGACTTTCATGAACTGGAGACGGAGGTCTTCGCACTTCTTTTCATCATTTGGTGCCAGAGCGCAGGCCTCTTCTTCCGGCATTTCAACTATTCTGTCAACCTCCGCTAACATCCCTTGTTTATCCAGTCGTAAAAAAGTTTTACTGGGCGTGATAACTGAAGGGGCATAGTTCAGACCTTCAAGCCGCACGGCAGTCTGCTCAATTATCTCAGCAGCATGATCAGCTGGCAGCTGACGTATCTGGTTCTTCAGTTCATCAACCTGTCCGGCAAAGGATTCGGCACCTGTCATTTTTTATTCCTTTTATTGGTGATTAGCTCTTTTGCAGAAAATCAAATGTATGTCTATAGTATACAGCGAAAATATGAATTTTCCATGGTTTATGATGGTTCCTGCTGCTGAGCAATGACTGATTAATGAGCTGAGCCGACCATTAGTTAGTTTTCGTCCTAAAACTAGAAATTTTGGCTGAGATCAAGGCGTGCGAAAAATTTTACCACAGGCATATGGTCGATATTCCAAGGATAAAATTTTGAGCATAACGAAGATATCGGCCAGATAAGCGAAGACTTCGAAAGAGCAGTTTTAAGATGAGAACTAGTTAAATGAGTCTAATTCTGTCAGGAGGTTAAGGGTGGGCAATAAAAAATATATAAAAGTGGGGCGGTTGATCGACGGCAGTGGTGGAGCCGTTCAGAAAGATCGGGTTTTGGTGGTGCAGGAGGGAAAGATTGACAAGATCGTTTCCCCTGAGGCTATTCCTGGGCAAACTTCAGCGGAAATAATAGACTTATCACATTGCTCGATCATGCCGCCGCTCATGGACTGCAGCGTCAATCTGGCTCGTTCTTCTTCAATTGATGATCGCTCTATCCGGGAAAATAAGGCGGCTGAGCAGAAAAAAGCGCAGACAGATATTGCCAGACACATTCATTTTTGCCATACCCATGGAGTTCTGGGGGTCGCTGATTTCACCGAAGCTGACCAATATGGGGCTCTCGATAAACAAAGGCTTGGTTCCGATGACATTGTTACGATTAAGACTGCCGGAGAGGTTATAGCAACCCAGGCAGATAATAGAGTTGAAGGGGATACGCTAGATTATCTCAAAATCAGGTACTCACCAGGAATTACTTCGCCAGAATTTACTGATACAAGTCCTAATGCCGGAAACAACGAGCAGCTTGTCCGTCTGGTCAGTTCAGCAAGTAGTGCCGGGTTGAAAACGGTTGTAGCAGTAAACGGTGAGCGATGTGTAGCTGAAGCCATTGCTGCGGGGTGCGATGCGGTGGAGCAGGGGTTTTTAATGAATCCGAACAATCTCGAAGAAATGGCACAGCGGCAGATTATGTGGATTCCAACCCTGATTATGGCTAAGACAGCTCAGGAGTTGGCCACCGGTGATCGCGAAAAACATTTCAAGAGATTATTGGATGAGCAACTGGCCCAGCTTCAGCAGGCTCGTACCCTTGGTGTTCCCGTAGCAGTCGGAACCGGTGCTGGTAATGATGGTATCATCCATGGTGAGGCAGTGGTTGAGGAGATAAAGCTGTTCATCAAAGCGGGATATTCTCTTGTAGAGGCTCTTCGGGCAGCCTCATTTAACGGTGCACAGTTTTTTAATATTGAAAGTATTGGTCTGCTTGAATCTGGACAATCTGCCAACTTTATCGTCAGCAGAGGCATGGTTCAACAATTGCCTAGAAAGCTCTCCTATCTTGAGAATATTTTCTGCAATGGAGCTCCGAGTAGCAATTATCGTAAGAATCCTGTAAAAACAGTGCATAAGGTGGGGGTAAGATAAATTTTCCCTATACCTCTGTATTCAAGAGAATCTCGGTGAGATTTGGGTGGGCTTTGCTGCTAACTAGTTTCCGTCCTAAAACTAGCAATTTTGTTTGAGATCAAGGCGTGCGAAAAATTTTACCACAGGCATGTGATTGATATTCCGAGGATAAAATTTTGAGCATAACGAAGATATCGGTCAAAAGGGCAGTTTTAGGACGGGAACTAACTAGATCAATTTAATATTAATTTATTCGCTGGTAAATAGAGATGAACCCCTTTACTTCAAGATATACAGTGACAATTGGTGATATAAACTACGGTGGACATTTGGGAAATGACCGGGCTTTGGTGGTTTTTCAGGATGCGCGCCTGCATTTCTTAGGATCGATCGAAACATCTGAAATGGATATCGGTGAAGAATGCGGAATCATCATGGTGGAAAGCGGGGTCAGGTATCATCGGGAGGTTTTTCTGCATGATGAATTGAAGATTTCACTATGGGTAAGCGAGGTGCGTAAAAAGAAATTTACCCTGGAATATGCGGTTTCGAGAGAAGCTGATGGGGAAGAGGTTTTCAGTGGTTTCACCAGTTTTCTCAGTTTCGATTACCGCAACCGGAAAGTTGCCTCTTTGCCGGAATTGTTCAGACAAAACATTGAAGCTCATGTACGTGAGGTTGCCGAGTGATTGATAGCGGAGTGGGAAAAAATTTTCCCAGCCTCCACTAAGTAGGTTTCTAATACCTTTCTTTTCCGTATTTTTTAAGACTGATTTTCACCAGTAAGGTAGTACCTCCGTAAGCGGGATAAGTGCCTTGGAAGAAGATTCAAGTTCACGATTCTTCCATGATTTCTGTTTTCTTGTTTTTTGTGACAGAAATGAAATTTTAAGGCGCTAAAAAAGCAGTCGATGGCGATATTGCTTGGGCGCATGGGAACTGATTGAGGCAAGAAGAAAGCCTGCAAGCACAAGCGGAGTTTCCGGGAGAAAACCATGGAAGGCCAGGCCGATAAGAAGAAGCTTGATAGCGGTACTCAATCCGGAAATTTCCCGGTAGATTTGTCTGTGACGAAGCCACTCAGTAAACAATAGAACAACCCCGCTCAACATCACCAACGAAATATAGGGCATAGGTACAGCGGGAATCTCACCCAGCAGATATGAGGTAAGAAAGACAGCGGCACCGACTTGATGGACAGCACGAATAAGTATCGACAACCTAAATACCCAATATGGCCGCGGACCGATTTTGCCCAACCGCTCTTTTGTCTCCATTTGGGTGTTAGCTTTATCTGTCATTTTCACTGGTTTTTTTCAGGCTGGTTTGTGAGAGCATGTATATATGTAGTTTGTAAAGCATCAATTTACTCAGTTGTCCATAGCTTTGTTAAGAAATACCTGCAGAATCCTACATGAGATAAGTCTGCTTGGTCGGTAACTGCTATTTTTACATAATTAAATTGAAAATATCTTGATCTATTAATTTTTTTAGAGGCACACTATGAGTCCATATTATGAAGATCCCGATCCCCAGGAAACAGAAGATTGGCTGGCGTCTCTTGACGGGGTGATCGAAAATGAAGGAGAAGAAAAAGCCGACTATCTTCTCCAGGAATTGACCGCCAGGGCCAGAGCGAAAGGTCTGGTTACTTCCCCTGGTATTCTTACCGCCTATTGTAATTCCATACCTCCTGAAGAAGGCAAAAAGATACCAGGTGACTCGGTAGTTGCCAGAAACGTCGCTGCTTATGTCCGGTGGAACGCCATGGCAATGGTAGCCAAAGCGAATAAGGACGGCAAAGGTCTGGGCGGACATATTGCGACCTACACCTCGGTCTCAGCTATGTATGAGGTCGGATTTAACTGGTTCTTTCGTGGGCCCCAGGCAGAGTTTGGTGCCGATATGATTTATTTCCAGGGGCACAGCTCTCCAGGTATCTATGCTCGAGCTTTCGTTGAAGGCAGATTTTCCGAAGAGCACCTGGAAAATTTTCGCCAGGAGGTCGATGGCAAGGGCTTGTCCTCCTATCCACACCCCTATCTCATGCCTGATTTCTGGCAATTTCCAACGGTTTCCATGGGACTTGGGCCGATGGCGGCAATCTATCAGGCTCGTTTCATGCGTTATATGGATGGTCGAGGATTGAAAAAGGCGGGAGATCGCAAAGTCTGGGTATTCATGGGCGACGGTGAATCCGATGAGCCGGAGTCTCTGGGAGCCCTGACCGTTGCCGCCCGGGAAAACCTGGACAACCTTATTTTCGTCATCAATTGCAATCTCCAGCGTCTCGACGGTCCGGTACGTGGCAACGGCAAGATAATCCAGGAACTTGAGGGCCGCTTCAGGGGTGCCGGCTGGAATGTTATCAAGCTGCTTTGGGGCAGCGAATGGGACAAGATACTGCAGCGCGACAAGGAAGGGCTGCTGCTGAAAAAATTTGGTTCCATGGTTGACGGTGAGTTCCAGACCATTCGGGCCCGTGGTCCTGAGTATCTCCGAGAAAAGGTGTTTGGCGACGATCCGAAACTGCAGAAACTGGTTGAAGATATAAGTGACCGGGAGCTGTGGCAGATGAGTCGGGGTGGACATGACCCACGTAAGGTATATGCCGCTTTTGCCGCTGCGGTCGAATCAAAGGACAAGCCGACGGTTATCCTGGTGAAAACCATTAAAGGGTATGGCATGGGGCACTCGGGTGAGTCGGTCATGGTGGCCCATAATGTCAAGAAGATGGATGTTGATGCCCTCAAAGCATTTCGGGACCGTTTCCATGTTCCTCTCAAGGATGATGAGCTGGAAAAACTCCCCTTTATCAAACCGGAAGAAGGCAGCAAGGAAGCCCAGTTTCTTGAAGAGCGGCGCAAGGAGATGGGTGGACCTGTGCCCTATCGTGAAACCGAGCATATTCCATTAGATCCACCGGCGGACAAGGCTTTTAGCCCCCTCTATAAATCATCAAAGGATCGGGAGATTTCAACCACCATGGCCTTTGTCAGATTGCTTGGCAGTCTGGTCAAGGACAAGAACATAGGCAAGCACGTCGTACCGATTATTCCGGATGAGGCGCGTACCTTTGGCATGGAAGGCCTCTTCCGTCAGCTAGGCATCTATGCACCCGAGGGGCAGCTGTATGAACCCCAGGATTCGGAGACAGTGGCGTGGTATAGAGAAGATCCGCAGGGACAGATTTTAGAAGAAGGAATTACCGAAGCGGGGGCTATCTCTTCCTGGATGGCGGCGGGAACGGCTCATAACAACTACGGTATTCCCATGATTCCCTTCTACACCTACTACTCGATGTTTGGTTTTCAGCGGGTAGGTGATCAGATTTGGGCTGCTGCTGATGCCGGGACCAAGGGTTTTCTCATGGGAGCAACCTCCGGGAGAACCACCCTTAATGGCGAAGGTTTACAGCATCAGGATGGGCAGGGGCTTTTACTTGCCTCTGTTGTGCCAAATTGTCTGTCCTATGATCCGACCTTTGCCTATGAAGTTGCCGTGATCATCAAAAAGGGCATTGAACGGATGTATGAGAAAGGCAAAGATGTCTTCTACTATGTCACCTTACTCAATGAGAACTATACGCATCCCGAAATGCCCGAAGATGTCGAAGAAGGCATTGACCGAGGGATGTATCTTTTTCGCAAAGGCGGAAAAGGTGATCTTCGGGTCCAGCTGATGGGCAGTGGTTCAATTTTCCGTGAGGTCATTGCTGCGGCCGATCTGCTTGCCGAGGATTTTGATATTCAGGCCGATGTATGGTCGGTGCTGGGCATTAATCAGCTCCACCATGATGGGCTGCTTGTCGAAGAATGGAATATGAAGCATCCAGGCGAAAAACCACGTCGCAGCTATGTTGAAGAGGCTATGGAAGGTCATGATGGCCCGGTCATCGTCAGCACCGACTATGTAAAAGCCTATGGCGAGCAACTGCGCAGACTGATTCCTGGTTCCCTCTCCGTTCTCGGAACCGATGGCTTTGGCCGGAGTGATTCCCGAGCCAAGCTGCGTGACTTTTTTGGTGTTGACCGTTATCATATCGTCATTGCAGCTTTAAATGCGCTGCTCGACGAGAAAAAAATATCGGCTTCCCAGGTGAAAAAAGCCATGAAGAAATATGAAATGGACCCCGAAAGAGGTCATTCGCTAACCAGATAATTAGATTTCAAGGAGACTAAGGATGGCCACAGAAAAGGTCACAATTCCCGATTTTGGAGATGTACAGGAGATAACCGTTGTCGAAGTGTATGTCGCCGAAGGTGATAAGGTCGAGATCGAAGATCCACTGGTTGCTCTGGAGAGCGAAAAAGCGGTCATGGATATTCCCTCAACGGTTGCCGGGGTAGTCAAAGAGGTATATCTCAAGGAAGATGACAATGTCAAAAGCGGAGATGATATCGTTTTGCTCGAAATAGATGGCGGAGAGGAGCAAGAAACTGCAGAGGAGGAAGCTGTAGCAGAGGGAGATGATAAACAAGAAATAGTTAAGGAGAAGGACGAGAAGCAAGAAGAAAAGCAAGCCTCTGCTGAGCCAACCTCAGCTGATAAAGTTGAAGAGGATAGCGGTGATTCGGATAAGGCGAAGAGTTCCCACGCCACACCTTCTATACGGGCCTATGCTCGGGAACGCGGTGTTGATTTAGAAAAAGTAGATGGTAGCGGCCCTAAAGGCAGGATTCTTAAGGAAGATGTGGATAGGGCTGAGAAGGGAGCGGCTCCGGCCAAAGAAAAGGCTCCCGCTGCAACCCTGCCAGATCAGGTTCCGCTTGAGGATTTCAGTAAATACGGAGAGGTCGAAGAAACGGATTTGGCGCGGATCAAGAAGATATCCGGGCCGTACCTGCAGAGAAGCTGGGTGTCAATTCCCCATGTCACCCATTTCGATGAAGCAGACGTCACCGATCTGGAACAGTTCCGCAAACAGATGAACAATGAGAAAGCCGAGGATGATCCCCGTTTCAGTCCACTCGTCTTTATCGTCAAGGCTGTGGTGGCCACTCTGAAAGAATATCCCAGCTTTAACAGCTCTCTTGATCAGGAAGCCGGCAAGCTGGTGTTGAAAAATTTCTATAATATTGGCATCGCCGTCGACACTCCGAAGGGGCTTGTGGTTCCGGTGATCAAAGATGCTGACAAGAAGGGGATGAAGGAAATTGCCGCAGAGCTTGCCAAACTCAGTCAGGCGGCTCGGGACGGCAAACTTGCTCCGGGCGACATGCAGGGCGGCTCCTTCACCATATCCAGTCTTGGAGGAATCGGCGGAACCGGTTTCACCCCGATTGTCAGCGCCCCACAGGTTGCCATCCTCGGACTTTCACGCAATTACCATAAGCCAGTTTGGGATGAACAAAAACAGAATTTTGTACCCCGGCTAACCCTGCCCTTTTCGCTTTCCTATGACCACCGGGTAATTGATGGCGCTGAGGCGGCCAGGTTTTGCCGTACTCTAAGTATAAAGATAGCCGATTTACGCAGGGCTTTACTATAGTTTTCAAATAATTGCGGTCAATCACACCTTTTAACCAGATGGAGAAATAACGTGAGCGAGAAAAAAGAATATGATCTCGTCGTCCTTGGTGGCGGGCCGGGCGGCTATACGGCGGCCTTCCGTGCTGCAGATCTGGGACTTGATGTCTGCCTGATCGATAAACAAAAGAGGCTGGGCGGTGTCTGCCTCAATGTCGGTTGCATTCCCTCAAAAACCCTGCTTCACTGTGCTGCGGTCATGGAAGAGGCTCGTGATATTGCTGAATTCGGCATAAGCTTCAAGGAACCTGAGCTGGATCTGGAAGCATTGCGCAAGAAGAAGGAATCCATTGTTGCCAAGCTCACCGATGGACTTAACGGTCTGGCCAAAGCAAGAAAAGTCACCTATATCCAGGGAAATGGGGTGTTTCAAGATGATAAATCGATAGCGATCAAAGATGGTATAGAGGAAAAGGTTGTCGGCTTTAAAAACGTCATCATC
>JASJDT010000107.1 GCA_030065655.1 Desulfocapsaceae bacterium
CGCTTAGTGCGCATGGTCGGGCCAAAACTGCATCGTGGGCGAAACAGCTCCGTGAGTACAGGTGGGACAGGATAGTTGCCAGTGACTTGGGAAGAGTACAGGAAACGGTAGCCATCCTCAATGAAACACTCCGCTTACCAACCCATTTCGACAAACGATTGCGGGAGATTGACTGGGGCGATTGGGAAGGACTTACCATGAAAACAGTCAGTAGTGACTATGCCGAGCTACTTGACAAGTTGGTTATGGCAGGTTGGGCTTTCCGCGCACCGGGGGGCGAAAGCCGCAGGGAAGCATGGCAACGCGCCAATGATGCTTTGCTAGAGAGTATCTCGAGATGGGAGGGTGAGAGGATTCTTGTGGTCTGCCATATGGGTATCATAAAATGTTTAATCTGTGATATTACTGGTAGCTCTTTTCTGCCCAACGAAACCCCGGCTATTGGCAAGGAGTCATTACAAATTCTCAGCTACGCCGACAAAGCCTTCACCTGCCGGCAACTAAACGTCTCTTTTCCCTCTAATGGGTAACGTCCAAGCCATGAACATCGCTTATTACTGCCAACATGTCCTGGGCGTCGGTCACTTTCACAGAAGCCTGGAGATTTGTCGGGAACTGGCTCGAAAAAACAGGGTCGCCATGATCACCGGCGGCGCGCCTCTTGATTTCAATGAAAAAAATGTATCCTTTTTCCAGCTGCCAGGGCTAGCGATGGATAGTGATTTCAAAAACCTTTCCCCCTGGGACACCACATATTCTTTGGCAGAAACAAAGGAGATGCGCCTCACCAGATTGTGGAAATTTTTAACAACCTTCAAGCCCGATATCTTTCTGGTCGAGCTCTACCCCTTCGGTAGAAAAAGCTTTCGATTCGAACTTGATCCCATCCTGGAGGGCATCCGCAGGGGACAGTTCGGCAACTGTTACTCATTCTCCAGTGTTCGTGATATTCTGGTGGAGAGGCATAATAGAGAGAAGTTTGAGGATCGTGTTGTCACTACCTTGAACAGTCTTTTTGACGGAGTGCTCATTCATGGTGACGAAGAGTTCATACCCCTGGAAAAAACCTTTACTCGCCTGGCTGACATTATTATTCCCAAAGCATATACAGGGTATGTTACCCCGAGACCAGAACCATCGGATCGCTCCTATTTTCGCAAGAAGATACATGTCTTGCCGACAACTGATTTGATCGTTGCCAGTATAGGTGGGGGTGGTGTCGGCAGTGAACTCCTTTTCGCTCTAGTTGCGGCCATGGAACTGCTCGAAAACGAAAATATCAAGCTGCATATTTTTACCGGACCCTACACCAATGAGGATGTTTTTGAAAACCTAGCTGCCAGTACCGACAAACGTATAACCGTCAGCCGATTTGACAGCGATTTTCATCGCTGGTTGGCCGCCGCAGATGTATCGGTGTCCATGGCAGGATATAATACGACTATGAACGTTCTTGCCGTCGGTTGCCCTGCTCTATTCTATCCATTTCGGCAGAATCAGGAACAGCTGATGCGAGTTACCGAACTGGCAAAATCACTGCCCATCAAAGTACTCTCAGAGGCTGATCTCAAACCCGAATTGCTCATTAAGCATCTTCAGTACCAACTTAGGCAGAAAAGCTTTCACTCACCCATCCGGCTTGACGGTGCAGAAAGGACCGCGGCCCAGGTGCGGCAATGGTGTGACATCCGAAAAAGCTGACATGAAGACCACCCCATCCCCACTTTATGCCCAATCGATTCCCAACCTCCTGGAGAAATTGGCTCAATCTATCCAGTCTGGTTGTGCCGAAGCGGAGAGCGATGTACGAGTATTTTTCCGGGCCGACGATATCGGTGTTCCTGGCAAGGCTTTTACCAGAATGGTAACGTTATTCATCAGATTCAAGATACCAATCTGCCTCGCCGTTGTGCCAGGCTGGTTAAGCATAAAAAGATATGCAGCACTTAGAGAAGCAATCGACAACACCGGATTCTTTTGCTGGCACCAACACGGCTGGCTCCACAAGAACCACGAGCCTACCGGAAAAAAAGGTGAATTTGGTGCAAGTCGCCACAGAGAACAACTTCGCAACGACCTGCTTAAAGGGAAAAAAAGGCTTGCAGATATTTTAAAAGATGATTTTTACCCGGTATTTACCCCACCTTGGAACCGCTGCGACCAAAAGACCCTAGAACTTCTGCAAGAACTAAACTTTGCTGCCATTTCCAGAAGCTCAGGAGCATCACCATCAACCGTACCAGGTTTACCAGACTTTCAGGTCAATGTGGACCTCCATACCCGCAAAGAAAGCAATGCCGAAGAGTCGCTGATGATGCTTCTAAAAGAGCTGCATCAGGGTCTTGCCAGTGGTCGGGCCGGCATAATGCTGCATCATCAGCGCATGAACAATAACGGTTTTCGTTTACTTGAAGATCTGCTGCAAACATTAAAAAGTGCAGAAGGTATCAAGTTTATTGATTTTCGCAGACTTGTCTGATAATTGTCCATACTTTCTCTAATACTTCTCTAAACCCGGCTCCGCAGTTGCTCTTGGCATTTTCATTCTCCCCCTGTAATACCCACAACTGACGCATTCACCTCTGTTCATTAAAAAAATTTAATCCAAATAGTGACAAATACGCTGTCAACTGCAATAATGATTACTATTGTACATTGTATATCTTAAAGCAGAGCATTGATCAACTAAACCCAGATACCTATCAGACGGCTAAAAGCATCAAGCAGTACTCTATGTACGCAGCATTAGCATATGTGGCATAGGGGAAGTTTAGCCATCTTTATCTTCACAACAGGGTAACTTTGGGAAAACTACTCAGAGCAAGCAGAATTACTGATTTCTTCTGCAAACGCTACAGCGACGGGTTTTCTGGGGACAAGACAACAATGGCCTGCAGATATATCTCAGGGGAGATAAAGCATGAAGCGCTTGGCTAAATTACCACTTAAAATATCGCTCAGCATCGCTTTAAAGAATATTAGCGTCCGCTTTTTCAGATCGATGATCACCACGCTCAGCTTGGTGCTTGCCGTTGCCTTTCTTGCCTTTACCCTTGTCAGCAATGACGTTGCTCAATCCCTGTTCGCCGTTGGTGATATCAACATAACAGGCAAGCTCTCCACGCTGGGCTACGATATTTCACCCGGAGCCGAGTCCATTAGTGCCTCAGCCAAACAGCGTTGGATAGTTGTTCTTTCCCTGCTAGTATGCGTGGTTGGCATAGTCAATGCTCAGATCATGTCCGTCTCCGAGCGTTTTCGTGAGATTGGTACAATGAAATGCCTTGGAGCCCTCGATGGACTTGTCGTCAAAATTTTTATTATCGAAGCCGGTATCCAGGGCATGACGGGGTCGCTGTTCGGCTCTCTGTTGGGTATGATATCGGCATTATTAATGGGAATGCTGCGTTTCGGTATGCTTTCTATATCGTCAATATCATGGGTTGCCGTATTGAACTCCATGGCAACCGGTATCCTCATCGGTACAATGCTCAGCTTGCTTGGCGCGCTCTATCCGGCATATATGGCTGCCAGGATGCAGCCGGTGGACGCCATGCGTGTTGAACAATAACCATAAATTACTAATAAATACGAAAACTATGGCCACTAAAGACGTCGTCAGGGTAGCGGAAGTAACCAAAGATTTTGATCTTGGCAAAATCGTGGTACATGTTCTCAAGGGCATCAATCTTGAAATACAGACCGGTCATTACATCTCCATAATGGGCCCCTCGGGGTCCGGAAAATCAACTCTGTTTAATATGATAGGAGGACTCGACAAACCAACCTCAGGCAAGGTTTTCATAGATGAAGTGGATATTGCCCAACTCGACGCTTATGAGCTGGCCTGGTTGCGTTGCCGAAAAATTGGATATATTTTTCAAACGTTTAACCTCATTCCGGTAATGACCGCCCTGGAAAACGTCACCCTTCCCATGACCTTCGCCGGCATACCCAATGACACCGCCAACGAAAAAGGCATGGACCTGCTCAACCTGGTTGGGCTCGACGGCCGACATGCTCACAAACCATCAGAACTTTCCGGTGGTCAGCAACAGCGGGTGGCTGTAGCCAGAGCCTTGGCCAATGACCCGGCCATCATTCTTGCCGACGAACCCACCGGCAATCTGGATCTCAACACGGGCGAAGATATTATTACGCTTTTAAAAAAACTCTCCAAAGAACGAAAGGTGACGGTGATTTCGGCAACGCACGATTATAAAATGCTCAACGTCTCAGACAAGGTCGTTTGGATACGTGACGGCAGAATAGATAAAATACAAAACCGTGATGAACTCAATATCCAGACAGGCGGCGTTGAAAAGACCACTGGCTGATAAGACATGATCAAGTCCTGAATAATATCCATGCTAATTCTCTGGCGACAATTACTCATCTGCTCCAGTTTAGTTTTCTTTTTTCTGCCATCTACTTTGGCGGCAGAAACCCACTCACACAGAGAACTCATTAAAATATTTAGCGATATTGGCGACCGGCATCCAGGCACAGAAGGTAACCGGCAGGCAGCACAGTTTATCACCAGGTACCTCAGTGAGATGGGATTCTCCCCGCAGTCGCACTCTTTTTCCTTACCTGTACGCCAGATTGACTATGCTCACCTGAAAAAAAATGGAGCCACTCATAAACTCCAGCCTTTCCTCTACAATGCCATTACCCCGCAAACCACCGAAAAACCGCTAAATGGTCCGCTCTACTATGTTGCGGACGGGTCGATGCAGAATCTTAAAGGAACTCCGATTAAAGGGAGTATAGTGGCCCTTGACCTTAATTCAGGAATTGCCTGGCAGACGCTGGCGGAACTCGGTGCCCTGGCAGCCATAATGGTGGATGATGGGACAACCCGGAGCAAACATTATTTCCTGGAGAAACAGGAATTGTCTCCACTCCACTTTCCCATGTATTGGATGGAAAAAGATGAAATAGAGAAGCTGTTCGGCCCTGTCTCGCTCGCCAAGAGAAAACTCTCCGAGTCAATTATTATTGAAGGTGCTACAACCTGGCGTGAAGTCACAACGGAAAATATATATTGCTTTATTCCCGGTAGCGATCCGGAGTTGGCTGAAGATCTTCTCGTCATCGAAGCATTTTATGACAATAGCTACTTCCTCCCCGGTAACGCCCCCGGCGCTGACCAAGCCACTTCGATCGTCACCCTTTTAAAAGCAGCAGAAAAGCTGCGCAACAGTCCGCCAGGCCGACCTGTCATGCTGCTGGCAACCAGCGGACAAAGTAATTCTCTAGCTGGCATGCGCGAAGTCATCTGGACCATGAAATCTGGGTCTCGTGAGATCAGATCCATTCGGCAACAGTTACGAAACGACATAAAAAGTGCCCAGGAAAATCTGGATGCCCTTAAGGCCATATCCTTTCCACTCTCTGAGGCTCCCCTGCAACATGAACAGATTACCGAGGCGATTAAAAATACCCTCAAGTCATCCATAGATTCAGTCTCGCGCCAATTGGTAACCCTTCGACTTCGTCAGGAAGCCTTGCAAAGCCGGGAAGAGATAGAACGACTGGTGGAGAAACGTTTCAACCTGCGCCAACTCAGCTGGAAAATTAGCTTCGACACACTTTCTGATCAGGAAACCGAGCTGTTTCGGGGACTCCTGCCACAAAGCATAGCCGAACACGAAGAGATCATCCGGCAGCGCAAAGCTCATCTTGAAGCCTTTGAGTCCACCAGGGAATTCCGCAAAGCAGTAAAAGAATATGACATCGCCGCCATTATCTCGCTGCACCTCAGCAGCCACGGCAACGGGGTAGGCGGCTTCCACGAAGGCTGGCTCTACAAGCTCAGGCCCCGCATAAACCGCACTGGCATATTCAGTGCCATTAGTGACGTATTAAGCAGCTCGGCAAATAATATTGATACGGTAACGCCCTATATTGACTCTCTGCGGCCTTCCCGCCTGCGTACGTGGGATACTTATTTTCTTGGCAAACCCTACCATGGCGGGGAAGTGAGTTCACTTGCCGGCTTTCTTGGGATAACCCTGGCAACGACCGGCGATGGTCGTCATAGCTGGGGCACACCTTGGGATAAGCCTGCAGATGTTGACTTGCAGCGGCTCATTGACCAGGAGAGGCTGGTCAGCCATCTGCTTTTCGAGCTCAGCCAGGCTGAGACCCTTTCCACTGGCAAAACTCCTAGAAACGGTTTTTCCACGGTCATTGGTCAAGCCAATCTTCTCCTCCAGGGTGAACTTTTCGCTGACTACCCGGCCCGCAAGTCTACACTCATTTCCTTTCAGGGAGAATCGCTGTTTTACAGCACCGTCGACCCGAGTGGCTTTTTCATGATCAAGGGCATCGCCGACAAGAAAAACGTCCAGGATAAGGTCATAATCGAAGGATACCGCTTCAATGATAAAACCGGCAGGGCGCAGTGGGCGATCGATAAAAAGGAAACCGGCAAGAATAATTATCGGATCAAGGTTCAGCGGAAAAACATGAAAACCGATCTGATCTTCTTTAGCGGTATCGGTACCACCATCTTCGGCAACCTGGAACCGCGCAATTTCATGTACATGACCAAGATCGATCTACTGGATGGCAGAAGGGATGCCCCTCCGTCGCATTACTGGTACAGCCGCATTGACACTCGTTCCTCGGTAATAACGACCATCTATACCGAACCGAATACCTGGCTCAAGTTGACTCTTTCCGAGACTGTACTGACCCGTAAATTTATTCTCAGTAACAGCACTGAAGAAAAACCGGTGGGTAACGGTTATCCTGTTGAAAATTGGGATACCATCCCCAACACTTCCTACCATGCCGCTAAGGATATGTGGGGCCTTCTGCAGCCGCGTATCACCAATCTTGAGAGACATGGCATCGTTGATCCACGCATCAACTCGTTGACCAAGCAGGGACTCACTGCCCTGGAGAAAAGTACATCCGCGCTTGAGGCTATGGATTACCTCACCTTTAAAGAATCAGCGCTGGAAGCTCTAAGCATTGCCGGCAAGGTCTATGTCAAGGTAGAGGAAACCCAGAAAGATGTCCTCTTTGGTGTATTGTTTTATATAGCTCTTTTTGTTCCTTTTGCCTTCTGTATGGAACGATTTCTGTTCAACTACGCCAATATCTATAAACGGATCAGTGCCTTCACCCTGCTGCTGATCGGGCTTATCGTCATTATCTATAATGTTCATCCAGCCTTTCAGCTGGCCTACAGCCCCACCGTCGTTATTCTCGCCTTTTTTATCATCGGCCTGTCGTTGCTGGTCTCGCTTATCATTTTCTTCCGCTTTGAAGAGGAGATGATTCTTCTGCAACGACATTCCAGCCATCAGCGCCCCTCGGAAATCAGTCGCTGGAAGGCGTTTGTCGCTGCTTTTTTTCTTGGGGTCTCCAATCTCCGTAAACGACGCCTGCGTACAATCCTGACCTGCCTGACCCTGATCATTCTCACCTTTACCATAATGAGCTTCACTACGGTAAAATCGAGTCATGAAGCCAACGCCATGCTCTATGAGGAAAGTGCTCCTTATAAAGGCCTGCTTTTGAAGACCATCAACTGGCAGGGGTTGCCACGGCAGGCGGAGATACCGCTTACCGCCGATCTGAACGGCGAAAGAACCACCGTCTCACGCATCTGGTACGAGGGATTGAGTCGAACCAGACCATTACAGGTACCTCTCTACGCCAACCGGCAGGGAGCAATACTTAAGGGTCTTGTCGGCATGGATCCAGCAGAACCAGAGATTACCGGAATAGATAGAATTCTTACAGCCGGCAGATGGTTTAATGATGATGATCTGCACTCCATCATACTCGAGGAAAAGATAGCCGCCCAACTTGACCTGCGATTCAATGGAACTGCCCCTCAAACCATTGAACTCTGGGGCAAGGAATTTGAAGTTGTCGGTCTCTTTTCAGCCTCTGCCTTAGATAGTATGAATGATTTGGATGGAGAGCCACTCACTCCGGTCATCTTCCCCCAGGAAGCAGCTACCTGGATGACTGCAGCAGAGCAGGAGGCGATGGCTGCCCAGGATGAGGTTCGAACCATGCAAAGCCGCTACAGCCATCTAGACACAAACGAAGTTGCCTTCATTCCAGGTGACACTTTGCTGGCCATGGGTGGGGAATTGCAGAGCGTTGCCATAAAGCCAGGTCCCGAGGAGAATATTGAAAGTATTGGCAGACATCTCGTGCAGCGGTTCAATCTTCCCGTATTTGCCGGAGACGATGACGGTGTCTGGTTTTTCAGTCCGACCAGCACCTTGAGTTATAGTGGTGTTCCCAATATTCTCATCCCCCTGATCATCTCCGTATTTATCGTTCTCAATACCATGATCAGCTCCGTATACGAACGGAGAAACGAAATTGCCGTATATACATCCGTGGGACTGGCACCGACCCATGTTGCCTTTCTTTTCATTGCCGAAGCCATGGCCCTGGCCGTCATCTCAGTGGTACTCGGTTATCTGCTTGCTCAAGTTTCAACCGCTTTGTTTGCCTCAACCTCGTACTGGGAAGGTATTACCGTCAACTATTCCTCTCTGGCCGGGGTGGCGGCTATGATTCTGGTAATCATCGTTGTCCTCATTTCAGTAATATATCCATCCCGGGTGGCCGCCCAAATAGCCATTCCGGATGTAAAACGATCGTTTAAACTGCCATCTCCGGTAAACAATCGAATCGAGGTAATCCTGCCTTTCTTCATGAAGTTTGAGGAACATGAATCAATTGGAGGATATATTCACAGCTACCTTTCCGGCCATCAGGATATCTCGCACGGTACCTTTTCCACCGGACCGGTGGATATCATTTTTTCCTGCACAACAGTTGATGAGATTAAACAGATGGTGGTTCAGGCGGATGAGCCTTCAGCACTGAATTGTATGCATATCCGCACTAATGTATGGCTCGCCCCTTTTGATTTCGGCATCATGCAAAAGGTCGACATCCAATTCTGTCCAGCCAGGGACAACAGCAATTACCTGGAAATCAAGATATCTCTAAGGCGATTTTCAGGTAATTGCTGTTGTCCCTGGCTGGACAGAATTGGATGTCGACCTTTTGCATGATGCCGAAATCAAAAGGGGCGAGCCATACATTAGTG
>JASJDT010000108.1 GCA_030065655.1 Desulfocapsaceae bacterium
TAGCGAAATGCCCTCATAAATTGGTCTGCCTGTCCTGGTACATAGTCCTGTATTCGCGCTCCACCGGTGAATGATTGAAACAAATAGCTGAACACCAGACCAGCTAGGGCAACTGCCAGGAACCTGGGGATGCTGCTGGGAGTTGCCCTAGCTGGTCTGGTGTTCAGCTATTTGTTTCAATCATTCACCGGTGGAGCGCGAATACAGGACTATGTACCAGGACAGGCAGACCAATTTATGAGGGCATTTCGCTATACCCTGATAGTAGCTGCCGCCATCTCATTTACTTCCGCTTTGCTCTCCCTGGCCAGAAAATAATTACCATTGGATAGGCACGGAAAGCCGTCCCGATAATCTCAATACAATTTCGTAGCAGGTAGGGGAGCCCCTTCCGTGAATAGCCGGCACATCTCCCAATATTGTAACGATTAAAATGAGTTGCCAGGAAATTGAAGGAGAATATGAATTTCATCCTGTGAAGGTTGACGAAAAATAAACTCAGCTTTGTGGAGATCGAGTATCTGTTCGACAACGGTAAGCTCAAGGCCGCTGCCGTAGGTCTGGGCAGTAGCTATCGGATCGTCAGCCAGGTTGGTTGCGCTGGCAGGGGATTTCCTGCCGGCTCCAGTAAGGCGAACGATGGTGAGAGCATCTTGACGCTGCAGCGAGGCAATAATTTTACCGCCGGAGGGCAAGGTCGCAATAATTGTCCGCAGAAGTTGGTTGAATACAGTGCGGATTTTCTTGGCGTCAAGATTGAGGATAATATGGTCTTCCTCAAGGTCCAGTTCCAGTTGGATATTGTTTTTGCGCAGCTCGGTGTAAAAAAGGGCCAGGCTCTCCCGAAGAAGGGCGGCAATATGGGTTGGTTCAGGTTCCAGAACAATGTCATCGGAAAACTGGAAGATATTATTAAGGGTATCCTCGATTCGGGAGGTTTCCTCGGCCATGATCTGTAAAAATTTTCTAGTATCCTCCTCCGTGGTCTTTTTGAGGAGTAACCTTGCCGTGCCGCCGATGGAGGTGAGGGGATTACGGATAGCATGGACAAGCTGGGCGGAAATGAAACCAATGGTCGAGTAGCGTTCAGCTTCAATGAGCATATCTTTGTTTTCTTCAAGCTCTTCGGTAATCTGTTCGAGCTCTTCTATTTTATTGTTCATGTCACGATACAAGTGACTGTGCTCAATAGCGAGACTCGCTTCGTTGGCAAAGATTTCAAGGGCAGTGATGTCCTCGGCGGTAATTTCCGTACCGGTTACATAATTATCGGCAAGTATGATCCCAAGAGATCTGCTGGGTGAGAATAGTGGGACAACCACGAAATCGTTGACATCGAGCATCCTGCAGAAATCTTGAGGGATGGAGACATCATTGAATGTACATTTTTTAACGTTGATGGCTTTTTTCTGCTGACAGCATTGGATGAGGATGTGATCGGTCTGGGTAGCCTCAACTTTTATCTGCCTGGCAAGTTGATTGACATGGGTGTCCGGGTTGATGCCATCCTCAGCGATGGTGTCGAGCATTGTGGGAAGATCCAGGTTCTTCTCTTTAATCTCCCGCCAGAGATGTTGCGCTTCCTCTCTACTGGAGGGACCGACTCCAAACTTACCACTTAACGTTGTTCCTTCATCATTGAATAATGCCAGAAATGCCCGGTTAAAGCGAAGACCCTCCTCTGAGGTGATTCCTGCCAGGATAGTTTGGAGAACGCTGTCGAGCTCCAGCGCGTTAAGATAGGCTGTATTCATCTTAAAATTAAGGTTATGCAGGAACTCCATACGAAAATTGGCGCTCACGAGCTTCTGCTGATAAATCCTGTTTTCGATGGCCAACCGTCTTTTTTTCAAGGTATTACGGAGGGTATGGTCAAATTCAGCGGCAGATACAGGTTTGGTGAGATAATCATCGGCACCTTTACGGATGCATGCTATTGCAGTCTGGACATCAGTGGTGCCGGTTACCATGATGATGCCAAGATCAGGATGATTTGGTACCAGCTCGGTAAGAATCTCTATGCCGCTCTTTCCAGGCAAACCAATGTCAAGAAAAACAAGGGCAATGTTTTTCTGAGGGAGCAACTGAAAAAACTCTTCCGCATTTCTAGCCGTGACGACTTCGACGTTCTGACGGTTAAGATAGGTCTCCAGTAAAAGGGCAACTTCGGGAGAATCATCGACGATGGCAATGACTTCATTTGCATAAAGCAAATCCTTGGTCACCGGAAGACGGTCAATCTCTTTGTTTGGAAAAATGTCTACCATCACCAATATTAAAGGTTTACTTCATTAAATAGTAAATATTGCATTGTCTGTCATGCTGTGATTGAGCGTCAAGATTTCTTTCGACCATATAGCCATATGCCATAGAGGGTAATAAACACCAGTACCTTGGTAAAAAAGATTTTATTTTCAGTGTACAAGGGCTTATTGAAAAATAAAATCAAAAATCGTATAACCTACGACCATTGTGTCCAATCTGGAGGATAAGCAGAATAGAAATCGGAATTATCTGCTCTACATACCCAAATAGCCATTCGATTTGTCTCTTGTTGTAGTTCCTTTGGTGAACACTATTCCAAAATATGATATGACCGAAGATGTTTGGTACTCAAATAAAATGACCTGAGCGGTTGTGGGATAATTAATGGAAAACTACTTTGGTGCGCAGGGGAATCTTGCCCGTTTCGTAGAAAACTACCAGCCAAGAGAGGGGCAGCTGGAAATGGCGGAGGCTATCCATGCCATGCTCAGCAGTTCCAGCGAACAAATAACGGCTGCCGAGGTGCTGCTAGTTGAAGCAGAGACCGGTATCGGTAAAACCCTGGCGTATTTGCTACCCGCCGTTCTCTCTGAAAAACGTCTGGTAGTCTCTACGGCAACTATCAATCTACAGGATCAAATTCTCAAAAAAGAGATACCTCTGCTGCAATCCATCCTTGAACGGGAGATTGCCACGGTCTGCGTGAAAGGACGTCAAAACTATCTCTGCCTGTTTAGGTGGTACCAGTATCGCAGCTCACAACAGCTTTCTCTTATCGATGACGAACTTTGTGACCTCGTTGATGAATGGCTGTTGACCACGGAAACAGGAGATCGGGCGGAGCTTGAATGGTTACCGGATAACTCGCCATTGTGGGCGAAGATATCCGCCAAACCGCATCAATGTCTGGGCTCAGAATGTCCGGAATCCTCACAGTGTTTTGTCAACGAGTTACGAAGAAAGGCTGGCAGCGCCCAGCTTCTCATCGTCAACCACCATCTCTTTTTTTCCGATTTGGCGCTGCGCAAGCATGGGCACGGCGAGGTCTTACCCCGTTATGAAGGCGTCATCTTTGATGAAGCACATCATCTTGAAAACATCGCATCCACGTTTTTTGGCAAGAGTTTCAGTCAGTATCAGCTAATCGATCTCGCCGGAGACATAGAAAGGCAGGCCCAAGCCGATTTGCCGCCATCCAAAGCGGATACCATGACCATGTCGGCCAGGGGATTGAAAGAGCGGGTGGATGGTTTTGCTCAGATTTTTCCGGAAGAAAGAGGACGTTTTTCCCTGGTCGATTTCATCGAGAAGGAGAAGAGTTGGTATGATGAGGTAAAACATCTCTCCACCGGTCTGGAGCGGATTTGCGGTGAACTCAAAAAGCTCGAAGGCTATGGCGAAGGATGGAGAACGTTGGTAAAGCGAGCCGAGGAGCTACAGGACAACCTTATCGAAATAGCTCTTCCTGAAGTGGTCTATGAGCAGGGTCGGCAGGTGCATTGGTATGAAAAAAGAGAGAGATCATTTGCCCTGTCGGTAACTCCGGTCAGTGTTGCTGAAAATCTTCGGGAAACGCTTTACCCCGCGGTTAATCATTGTATAATGACTTCGGCGACTTTGACAGCGGGTGGCAACTTCTCCTATGTCTGCGAGCGTCTGGGGCTGGGCAGTGAAGTAAAAACCATGCGGCTGCGCTCACCATTTGATTATGGTCGTCGCTGTTGTATCTACGTTCCGGAGAATAGTTTTCCACTGCCGGCGGATGCGCAATATGGTGAACAGCTCAATCGGAGGATATATGATATCCTGCAGATCACCAGAGGAAAAGGGCTTGTTTTATGTACAAGTTTCAGGGGAATGGAGGGCGTTGCCGAATATTTGCAGCATCATTTACCTTATCCTGTACTTGTTCAAGGCAGCGCCTCGAAGCGCTCTCTTCTGCAGAATTTTCGAGAGGTAACGGATTCTGTTCTGGTTGCAGTGGCGAGCTTCTGGGAAGGTGTTGATATCAGGGGTGAATCACTGAGCTGTGTAATTATTGACAAACTTCCTTTTGAGGTTCCCAGTGATCCAGTGTTGCAGGCACGCATTGCCGATATTCGGGAGTCGGGCGGGAATCCCTTTTTTGACTTTCAGGTACCTCGGGCAATACTGACACTCAGACAGGGGGTGGGGAGGTTAATGCGCTCAAGTCAGGATTATGGGCTAATCGCCGTGATGGACGGACGCCTTTATGCCAAAGGATACGGCAGGAATTTCAGAGATTCTTTACCACCGGCGCCGGTTTATCGGAACTTGAATCAGGTGAGTGTCTTTTTCAGCAATATAGTTTCAGACTCTTTATCGCAGTGAAAAAGTGATCGGCAGAATTGCTGGAGCAACATATCACTAAGTATCTGCAAGTGCTCATTGGCTTTGCTTTGACGCTTTTAACCAGGTTTTGACGATCTGTGATAAAAAGTAGCAGGTGAAAAGAGCCTGCTGAAATAGAATTATTGCATGTTTGTTCAGGGTGCTTACCAACTTATAGGGTACGAACAGCAAAAGGAAGAAATATAGACGGATTTGATTATGGTGGAAATTACGACATTGCTACAGGTTCTCCAAAAAGATATAAAAAGGGTGAACGAGACCATATCGCAGGATATTGATGAACTGGAGACCGTGCACGACGATCAGCTTATCGAAATTCTACGCTATGGCTTGCTGGGAGGGGGAAAGAGAATCCGCCCTCTGCTGACCATCATTTGTGGTCGTTTGTGTGGCTATTCTGCTGATGATATATTCAAATTGGCCACTGCCTTCGAATATCTCCATGCTGCCACACTCTTCCATGACGATGTCATTGACCAGGCAAATACGCGGCGTGGTCAGCCATCGGTTTATAAGGCATACGGACTTGATGCCGCTATCCTTGCCGGTGATTTTCTCCATGCCCGTTCCATGGAAATTATCGGTACATACGGTGGTGTTGAGTGCTTGAAGATTTTTTGTCGGGCGACTTCCACCATAGCGAATGGTGAATTCTTACAACTGCGTAATACTAAAAATTATAACCAATCCGAAGAAGACTATCTGCAGACCATTGAAGGGAAGACAGCTTTGTTCATTTCTGCGGCAACGGAGATAGGGGCGATGGTAGGTTCTGCAGATAAAGCCCAACGATTTGCATTGGCGGAGTATGGTAGAAATCTTGGCTATGGCTTTCAGATTGTCGATGATCTGCTCGATTACCAGGGAAATGCTGACAAAACAGGTAAGGCGACTGGAAATGATCTTATTGAGGGGAAAATGACTCTACCCCTTATCCTGGCCATTCATCAGGCGGATAACGAAGACAGGCAACGGCTTCTTACCATTGTTCAGGATAAGAAAGAAAGGGAAGAGTCTTTTGAAGAGATTTATAATCTCATTGAAAAATATAATGGATTTCAGCTCACCCGTAAAAAAGCGGAGTATTTTATAAAAGAGGCAATCCGCAATCTCCAGGGTTTTTCAAATGAAAATGAAAATATTTCCATTCTGAAGGCATTAGGCGAATATGTTTTGGCCAGGGAGAAATGATGCCTGAAGATAGAATGGTAAAGAGATAGCAATGGTAGCAGTCAGAAGAACGGACAGGAAGAAAAGAAAATCAACTGCCAGAAATCGAAGAATATTGCCGAGTGTGGATATTAAGGGATTGATTTTGGCACTCTTCGTTCTCACCTTTCTTCTTTTTACCTTGGGTGCGCTGGTTTATGTCGTATTTTTTCAAACCGTTATCGTCATCGAAAGCATTCCTGATATGCACTGGTTTCTGGCCCGATCATCTATAGATTCGGGCATATCCTCCATTAGTTATTGACGATGCACTAGTTTTATCTGGTCGTAAGCTCGTAAGTCTATAAGCTATTATTTATTTACTCAGTACCTCTTAAAAATAAAGAGAGAAGAGTGTTATTGCCCAGACACTTGCGGCAAGAGCCAGGGCAATGAAGACGGCCGCACTTCCCATATCTTTTGCCTTTTTTCCAAGTTCACTGAAATCCGGAGAGACCAGATCAACAACGGCTTCGATGGCTGAATTGAGAATCTCAGTAATCAGCACCAGGGTATTGATTCCCAATAACACCAGCTTTGACGTTAAGGATATGGGTAGAAAAATGATAATTGGCAGGGAAAGTAAAAAAAGAGCCAGTTCTTGACGAAAAGCGGCCTCACGTCGATATACATCGACTAAGCCATCTCTGGAGTGGAAGCAGGCTTTCCAAATTCGCTGCAGTGAAGAATATTCAGGCTTCATGTGTACGCTCTCTTATTATTTACAGCAATTATATTAGGAAACGCTGAAGTGATGGCGCATTTGTGGTGACTTTCCCTATGAAAGTAAGAAAACCTATTGATCTTCCACGTAGGTGTAAATGAGCATTACAGGTTCCCACACTTTTCAGCCTTTCTCAGCTGTTCGGGCAGCACAGTACGATATCCACAGTTTTTGGCAGAGAACTAAATTGGGATATTTACTGCCAAGTTATTGAAGAAGATAGTGCTGATTTGGCTGGAGAGAAATGCGGTCTTTGTTTTAATGTTTGAAAGAACGCTGCCCGGTAAACATCATTGCCACCTGGGGATCAGCTTCATTGCAGGCGTTGATGGTTTCGAAGTCGCGCATTGATCCGCCTGCCTGGAGAATTGCCGACACTCCCTGACGGATGCCAACATCGGCACCATCACGAAAAGGAAAAAAAGCATCTGAAACCATAACCGAGCCAGGAAGATTAGCTTTGTCAGCCTGCACCTTGGCATCTATTTCCTGTTTTTCAGACTGTTGGCGCGCACCTTTTTCTATTTCCAGTAAGAGATCGGCATAGGACATTTTTAAGCTGTCATAACAGAGTATATCTGCATATTTTATGTATGCTTTATGTACCGCAATTTCAGCGACTCCAACTCGGTCTTGTTCTCCAGTGCCAATTCCCACAGTACAACCATCCTTTACATAGAGAACGGAATTGGAAGTAACACCATGCTCTACGGCCCAGCCGAAAATCATATCGTCTATTTCCCGCTCCGTAGGCTGCCTCTCGCACTGATATTCTTTGTCTTTCCAGGTTGCTTGTGCAGGTTTGAGATCCTCGAGGCTGCGAATGGAGTTGACCGCAGACTGTTGAACGATAATCCCACCATCAATCAAACTCTTAAAATCAACAAAGCGGTAGGATTCGAAGTCAGCCAGATTGTCAATTCCAGCGATCTTGACGACGCGAAGATTTGCTCTCTTTTGGAGTATACCAAGTGTACCTTCCTCGAATTCCGGCGCACAAACTACCTCAAGATAATTTTCGGCAAGTAATCGGGCAGTATCGATGTCGCAGGAACGACTCAAGACGACAGCACCGCCAAAAGCGGCAATACGATCGCTGCGGTTAGCGCGGTCATAGGCGTCGGCAAGGCTATCTCCGTAAGCTGCTCCACAGGGATTGTTATGTTTGAGAATAACTGCTGCTGGCCTGTCGGTAAGATACTTAATGATATTTAGACCATTATCGATATCGGTGAGGTTGATCTTACCAGGATGTTTGCCAACCTGGAGCATGTCTTCTACGTTAATGCCTGAAACAAGGCCACTTCCAGGTTCGATGAATGAACAGTCACCAAGAATGAGGTTGCCGTTGATCAGTTCATATAGGGCAGCTTCCTGGTCAGGGTTCTCGCCGTATCTAACCCCTCGCTCATCATAACAGCCATCTTCCTGCTGGATTTTCCATGTTTTTTTGCGATAGATAAGGGTTTGTTCACCGAAAGAAATCTTCATTTCCATGGGAAAGTGATCACCCAATATGGTTGAATACATCTTTTTAATATCACTCATTATTTTCTCCTTTTGTCACAACGTGAGGCATGTTCAAATGAAAATTTAAGGCCAATTTTTTTGATGAGATAAGTTTAATCACATACATTCATCTTCTTCACTTAGCTCATCTCTGTCATTTGTCAAAGTGGAGGAGGACAGTGCCGATGAGGAGCAATTACTTTTAATTAACAGTTTTTCGCAGAAAGTATGTAATTAGTGTTATGCAGGGTTGCAAACGCTTGAATATGCGATCAATTTAGTGATGCAAAGCAAAATCGATTAAGGAATTATAACGGTAGACTATACCTAGATAATATACTCTTGCCAACCTTGTTTTATCTACTTGGTAAGGAAGTAACACAGCTGGAGAACCCATCTGCTGAAGAATATTACATCGAGCAATTATCGTGGCTACCTTGCTGCAAAGATGGAAGAAATATCTCGAAAAGCAAAGCGAAAACGATTACTAATCTACAAGTACTTTTTCCAAGAAGATATAAAGAAACAACGTAATTTTATCCAGAACGGTATCAATAGGTAAATAATGAATGAAAAGCCCGATCTCTCTGTGATTGTCCTTGCCGCAGGTAAGGGTACCCGAATGAAATCATCTCGTGCCAAGGTTTTGCATGAGATTTTTTTTAGACCTATGTTGCATCATGTTCTTAATGCAATTCAGCCACTTGGCAGCAGGCGCACGGTCGTTGTTGTTGGACACCAGGAAGAGCATGTGCGTAGTGCCCTGCAGGCATATGATGTTGAAATTGTCGTTCAGAAAGAACAGCTTGGAACGGGGCATGCAGTACAGATGGCTCAACCGGTCATTCCCGAAAAAGACGGGGTTGTCATGATACTCTGCGGTGACACGCCGCTAATATCCACCTCTTCGCTACAACAAATGATCGCGAAGCACAGCGATAACAATGCAGACTTGACTGTTATGACGACTCTTTTGGATAATCCGTTTGGGTATGGACGAATTATCGTA
>JASJDT010000109.1 GCA_030065655.1 Desulfocapsaceae bacterium
CCTTAAACTGACGATAAACAGAGGCAAAACGCACATAGGCAACTTCATCCAATGCCGGTAGGTCTTCCATGACCCACTCCCCGATAACTTTGGAAAGAACCTCTTTTGCCCCTAAATCTTGAAGTTTTCTTTCAATATTATCGACAAATTCATCAATTTTATCGACACTCACAGGGCGTTTCTCACACGCCTTTTCAAGGCCGATTACCATTTTCTGTCGATCCCAACTCTCCCGACGACCATCCTTTTTAACGAGCATCGGCATCATTACCTCAAGACGCTCATAGGTGGTAAATCTTTGGTTGCATGATAGACAGGACCTCCTCCTTCTGGTGATTGTGCTTTCCTTATTCAGGCGAGAATCCGTAACTTTATTATCAAAATGACCACAGTAAGGGCATTTCATACAGCCTCCTTGCTCAAAATTTCAGGGTGTCTGTCTGGCAACAATCTCACTCAACGGAAATCTTCGACAAAGAAGCACGAGCTCTTCGCGTATGGCTGCGATGGTCTTGCTATCACGATATGTAATAACCCTATCTATACAGTCAGCTATAAATGCCATTTCGTTGGTCTTCATGCCTCGGGTAGTGACCAACGGGGTTCCAAGGCGAATGCCACTGGTGATGAAGCGGGATCTGGTATCAAAGGGGATTGCGTTTTTGTTTACAGTAATGCCAGCTTGACCAAGAATTTCTTCGGCCTCCTTCCCACTGATATCTTTGTTGTTTAGATCAATCAACAGAAGATGATTATCCGTGCCTCCAGATACCAGTCTGTATCCCTTTTTAATGAGATTATCGGCCAGTACCTTGGCGTTATCGACTACATCCAGTTGAGCTTCCTGAAATTCAACAGACATTGCTTCTTTAAAACAGACGGCTTTGGCGGCAATGGTGTTTACGAGTGGCCCCCCCTGGATTCCGGGAAAAATATTACTATCCAGAGCTTTTCCCCATTTCTCCTTGGCGAGAATAAGACCACCCCGTGGACCTCGCAGAGTTTTATGCGTGGTAGAGGTTACAAAATCTGCATAGGGAACCGGTGAAGGATGGACACCGCCGGCAACCAAACCGGCAACATGAGCCATATCAACCATAAATAAAGCCCCAATCGCATCAGCTATTCTGCGAAATCCCTCAAAATCAATGTGTCTAGGATATGAGCTGGCTCCGGCGATAATCATTTTTGGTCTGTTTTCGAAAGCAATTCTTTCAAGCTCAGCCATATCAATCTGTTCCGTATCCCTACGAACACCATAGGATATGAAATTGTACAACTTGCCGGAGAAGCTCACTCTGCTCCCATGAGTAAGATGGCCGCCGTGGGCAAGATCCATCCCCAATACCTTATCACCAGGATTCAAGGTAGCGAAATAAACCGCCATGTTTGCCTGGGATCCAGAGTGGGCCTGAACATTGGCATATTCTGCCTTAAAGACCATTTTCGCCCGCTCAATAGCCAAGGTCTCGACAACATCAGCGTTTTCACACCCACCATAATAGCGTTTTGCGGGATAGCCTTCTGCATATTTATTCGTAAATACAGAGCTCTGAGCTTCCATAACAGCCTGGGAGGCAATATTCTCTGAAGCAATTAATTCTACCTGACTGTTCTGTCTTTCGAATTCATCCTGGATTGATTGATATACATCAGGATCTACATCATATAATTTTTTCATAATGTCTCTGAGTCTCTAAATATGCATTTTTTCCAAAGTTATAAAGTGTAACTATAGGGAAACAAGTATTATCAGCTGTCCTTGCAAAATCGTTTACAATTAACGGATAAGGTTTTCAATCAAGAACTATTCAATGAGTATATATCATACCAAGCAGGTCCTCACCCATTATAACTTGATAACACCAACTAAATAAAAACAATTACCATTTGGGCTAGTATAAAACAAAAGGCTGGTAATTCCATGCGGAAATTACCAGCCTTAGGTAAGTCGAATGTAAATTCTCATTAATCACTAAACTGGGCAATTCGCTGCTGATGTCTTCCCCCTGAAAAATCTGTCTTCAACCAGATCTTGACAATCTCTTCAGCAACGCCATGGCCAATAACCCTGGCACCGAGACACAGGACATTAGCGTTATTATGCTCTCTACTCATACGTGCCGTGTAGTCATCATGACAGATTGCCGCACGAATTTTCTTGTGACGGTTGGCAGCAATAGCCATACCGATACCTGTTCCGCAAACCAGAATACCAGCATCTGCCTGTGATTCAATAATTTTTTCACAGACAGCTTCAGCGAACCGGGGATAATCCACGGATTCCTTCGAGTGACAACCCACATCAACAATCTGGTGTCCAAGTGTCTCGACTAGATCAAGAAGTTGCTGCTTCAACTCAAAACCACCATGATCCGCACCGATTGCTATCTTCATCGTTTTTCCCAGGCTTCTGATTAACTACTAAATCGCTGCATTATCACAACACCATTGGTTCCGCCGAAACCAAAAGAGTTCGACATGGCGTTGCGTATGTCCATATTCCTGGCAGTATTGGGCACATAATCAAGATCACATTCAGGACTCGGCTCAAGTAGGTTTATCGTCGGTGGAGCAATCTGATCACTCACGCTTAAAGCTGTGAAAACAGATTCTATTCCACCGGCAGCACCGAGCATGTGGCCGGTCATTGATTTGGTGGAACTTATGGCAAACTTATAGGCATGTTCGCCGAAAACTGTTTTCAGTGCAGTTGTCTCGCACCTATCATTCAGAGGAGTCGAGGTTCCATGAGCATTGACATAATCAATTTCATCGGGAGAGATTTCTGCATCCTCGATCGCCATACGCATGGATCTTATAGCTCCCGCACCATCCTCAGGAGGCGCAGCCACATGATAAGCATCACTGCTCAAACCATACCCAACAACCTCTGCATAAATTTTTGCTCCCCTTGATTTGGCAGACTCAAGTTCTTCGAGAATCAAAATACCCGCACCTTCGGACATGACAAACCCGTCTCTGTCTTTATCAAAGGGACGCGATGCCAGGGTGGGTTCATCGTTGCGCGTAGAAAGTGCCTTCATCGAACTGAACCCGGCAATTCCCATGGAACAGATAACAGCCTCAGTACCTCCGGAAATGATCATATCGCATTTGCCGTTCTGGATATGTCTGTAAGCTTCTCCTACGGCATGGGTTCCAGCAGCGCAGGCAGTGGTCATTACCAGATTCGGACCTCTGGTACCAAAATGCATGGAGATATGGCCGGCAGGCATATTCGGAATAACCATCGGAATAAAAAACGGGGTAACTTTTCGCGGTCCACGATCAAAAAGTACTCGATGATACTTCTCGATGGTTGGTAACCCTCCCATGCCGCAACCAACAATAGTTCCCACCCTGTCACTATTCTGCTCGGTTACGGTAAACCCGCTATCCTTAACGGCCTCAATTGAAGCCGCCAACCCATACTGAGCGAATAAATCGATGTGCTTGGCGGTTTTTTTATCGAGGTAATTCTCAATATCAAAATCCCGTATCTCTCCGGCAATCTTCACCGGATGGTCACTTGTATCGAACCGGGTAATGGTTTTGATACCACTGACACCATCGCATATGTTTTTCCAGGCAGTTTCAACCCCTATACCCTGGGGAGTGACAAGACCTACTCCGGTTACCACAACTCTGCGATTCACGATGACTACTCCTTTACAAATGAACTGAAGTACAACACAATTGTTGCCAATTCATGATCCCTGCTGTACTCAGTATTAAAAAAAAGAGTACAGCAAAGAAGATGTCTTGGCAAATGCCCACAATCTACTTTTTCAGATTGTTGACATAGTCGATGGCATCTTGAACAGTCGCGATTTTTTCAGCTTCTTCATCGGGAATCTCAATATCGAAACCTTCTTCCATTGCCATTATGAGCTCAACAAGATCAAGTGAATCAGCACCCAAATCATCAACAAAAGAGGCGTTCGGCACTACTTTATCTTTTTCAACGCTTAACTGTTCAACAATAATATCGACCATTTCTTTATCTATAGCCATTGCAATTTCTCCTAATTGTTAAAATAATCGGTACACGTCACATATCTGACGCACACCATCTCTTTAATCTCTAAACCCTTTCGAAAAACCAGCCCTAAAGTAATACATATACGTAATTTATAGCAAGCTAAAATGGACATCGTTTTGCTACATATACATACCGCCATTCACGTGAATAGTCTGTCCCGTTATATAACGTGCCTCATCACCTGCTAAAAATACTACTGCTGCAGCCACATCCTCAGGTGTTCCTAGAGATCCCATGGGAATTTCAGTTTGTATTTTTTCCTGGGCCTCTGCATTAAGTGCTGCGGTCATATCCGTTTGAATGTAACCCGGAGCAACACAATTCACCGTAATCTCCCGCGAGGCATATTCCCGCGCCAATGATTTGGCAAGCCCAACCAAACCGGCTTTAGCCGAAGCATAATTCGCCTGCCCACCATTACCGGAGAAGCCGATAACGGAAGTAATGTTGATAATTCTGCCCCAACGTTTCTTCATCATGGCCTTGGACGCAGACTTGGTGCATAAAAAAGCACCTTTGAGGTTGGTGGTCAAGACCGCATCCCAATCTTCTTCCTTCATTCTGGCAATGAGACCATCACGGGTAATACCAGCATTGTTGACGAGAATATCCAACGAGCCGGCATCTGCGATGATTTTCTTCAGACTCTCCTGCACCTGGGTAGCATCGGCAATATCAAAACCTATAGTTTCCCCGGTGCCTCCCGCTTCTTCAACCAGCCTTTTAGTTTTTTCAGCTGCTTCAGATCCGCTGACGTAGTTTATGTAAACGTGTGCTCCCATACCTGCCAGGCGTGTGCAGACCGCTCTGCCTATACCTCTGCTGCCTCCAGTAACCAACGCTACTTTTCCTTTAAGACTCATGCCTTTCGCTGCTCCTCAAGTTTCGCTATGAGTTTTGGGATAATTTCATTGAGATCACCAACTATGCCAAAATCGGCAACATTAAAAATCGGGGCATTCTCATCTCTATTAATTGCTACGATCGCCTCAGCTGACTGCATCCCGGCAACATGCTGCACCGCTCCTGAAATTCCACAGGCTATGTAGAGTTTGGGAGCCACTGTTTTGCCTGTCTGCCCAACCTGGTGAGGATAAGGAATCCAACCCGCGTCAACAACTGCTCGGGAAGCAGCGACATCAGCATCTAGTACATCTGCCAATTTGCGGATGAGCTCAAAACCCTTCTCATTCTCCAGTCCACGACCACCTGATATGAGAATATCTGATTCTTGAATGTTGACATTACCCTGCTCCGCCACCACAGATGCCAGCACGCTGACTCTACTCTGCAATTCCTCATCCTTTGGGGAGACTTCCACAACCTCGCCCTGTCGGCTGTCATCGTATTCCATTGCTTTCATGACCTTGGGGCGAACAGTTGCCATCTGTGGCCGAGATCGTGGGCATTCAATAGTTGCCATGATGTTGCCGCCGAAAGCTGGCCTGGTCTGCAGAAGTGCTCCATCTTCAAGACGAACCTCCAACCCTGTACAATCTGCTGTCAAGCCCGCATCAAGGGTCGTGGCAACACCAGGAATGAAAGATCTGCCGATAGCTGTTGCACCGGCCAATACTATCTCAGGACGATTCTCATTGATGAGCCTGGTAAGAATTTTGCCGTATCTGTCTTCTGTAAAGACTTCAAAGTCAGGATGATCTACCTTATAAACGGTATCTGCACCATAGCCGATGAGTTCATCGGCTGTATTGCCTACGCCACTGCCAATTATCACTGCTCCAAGATTTACTCCGCGACTGTCGGCCAGTTTTCTGCCAATACCTAGTAACTCCAGGGAGACAGGTGCCAGAACAGCCTTGCGAAACTCACAGAAGACCCAAACGCCAGACCAGCTATCCAAATCGGTTTTAAGGTTTGCACCTTCAAGCTCCAGGGTGATCGCTTGTGGCTCGCACACCTCTACACAGGCACCGCAGAGAGTACAGTTTTCGCCGGCTTCAGCAACACCGTCAACTACTTCCAAGGCCGCGAAAGCACATTGATCTTCACAGATTCCGCAACCTATACATAATTCTTTATCTATCTTTAACATCGTTTGTCTCTATGCTAATTTATTGCCTGGAATTTCAGGATAGCCAGGAAAAGCACTTGCCAAGGCAATATCCTTTTCTGCTAAAACCGAAATGTATATAACGCTCTGTTTTCGTCTTGCTTATAGATACGGTTTGAGTTTATCCACCAACTGGTCGATTTGCTCGTCAAGTGAACCTGAAAACACAGCTCTTTCCCCTCGAGGTTCCGGTGGAAAAACTTTGACAACCTGGGTCGGTGATCCCGGTAAACCAATAGAGCCTTGATCGGCGTCAATATCATCAGCCGAGAGGGTGGTGATAACCGCTTTTTTGGCTTTCATTTTGCCCTTAAGCGAAGGCACTCTTGGTTCGTTTATATCCTTGACGACGGTTAAAAGAGCAGGATAGCGAACCTCTACTACATCGTGGCCATCATCCATCATCCGCTCGGCAACAATTCTTTCCTCGTCGGCACTGACAATTTTCTGTACGCAAGTAAGGTAAGGCACATCCATCCTCATGGCCAGCCCAGGACCAACCTGGGCGGTGTCACCGTCAATGGCCTGTTTGCCACAGAGAAATAGATCGAATTCACCAAGTTTCTCAATCGCCTTGCCAAGAGTATATGCTGTCGCCCAGGTATCCGCTCCGGCGAAGGCCCTATCCGAAACAAGTACGCCGTTGTCTGCACCGCAGGAGATTGCCAAGCGTAGCACAGCTTCGGCCTGAGGCGGCCCCATGGTAATTACGGTAACCTCTCCACCAAGTTGCTCCTTCAGCCTTATCGCCTCTTCCAGAGCATGCTGATCATATGGATTCATAATGGACTCAACACCCTCTCGGGCAAGGGTATTAGTCTTTGGGTCCAAACGGACATCCTTGGCATCAGGAACTTGTTTGACACATACAACAATCTTCATGAATAACCTATCTGAGAAATTGCGTAGTAATTACGCATTGAAAATATATCACACCAGTCTGAGTAGAATAATTATAGACTGCCCGTCAATATTCTACGCGTACTCTTTGTTCAACTCCTGACCAATAACATTACGCTGGATCTGGTTCGTGCCCTCATATATCTGCAGTATTTTCGCATCTCTCATCATTTTCTCCACAGGGTATTCGCACATATATCCGTAACCGCCCATAACCTGAACGGCATCGGTAGTCACCTTCATCGCCATATCCGTGGCGAATACCTTGCTCATGGAGGACACTTTCGAAACATTTTTAGGATGGGTGTCAATATGTTTGGCTGCGCCGTAGGTCAGAGCACGAGATGCCTCGACGTTTATGGCCATATCGGCAAGCATGTGTTGCACGGCTTGAAAGGCGATGATTGGTTTATTGAACTGAACGCGCTGTTTCGCATAGCGAGCCGCCTCATCGAGAGCGGCCTGCCCGAGTCCTACTCCAAGAGCAGCGATGCCAGGCCTTGATGCATCCAGGGTTTTCATAACAGTAATAAATCCTGTACCTTGCCGGCCGATCAACCTGTCCTTGGGAATTCTACAGTCTTTGAAGATAAGCTCTGTGGTTGATGACGCTCTTATACCCATTTTCATTTCCTTCGGGCCACAACTGAAACCTGGGTCTTCTTCTTCAACAACGAACATTGAAGCCCCACGGGCACCTTTACTGCGATCGGTGATTGCAACGATTGTGTATATCTGCGCCTCACCGCCATTGGTAATCCACTGTTTGGTACCATTGAGCACCCATTCATCACCATCAAGCACAGCCGTTGTGTTAATGCCTGAAGCATCTGATCCGGCATTTGCCTCGGTCAAACCGAAGGCGGAGAATTTCTCACCGGTTGCTACCTGAGGAAGATATTTCTTCTTCTGTTCCTCTGAACCTGAGAATAACAATGGATAGATTCCCAGTGAACTGGCAGCAAAGGCGGTACCAACTCCGATACAGCCGCGTCCGAGCTGTTCCAGCGCCAGTACTATATCGAAACAACCGCCGCCAAACCCACCATACTCTTCAGGAATGGGTACGCCAAAAAGATCCGCGCCTGCCATTTCCTCAAGTATTTTTCTGGGAAATTCATGCTTTTCATCAAGCTCAGCTCTTGCAGGTATTATGCGTTCGTCTGTTATCTGTTTGGCAATATCGACAATCATCTGTTGTTCTTCAGACAAAAAATAATCCATCTCGTTCTCCTATTTACCACTTTATCAGGGAAGCACCCCATGTAAATCCACCACCAAATGAACAAAACAGGATCAAATCATTCTCGGTGATCCTCCCGTCACGATTAGCCTCATCTAGGGCGATCGGAATTGATGCAGCTGAAGTATTACCATACTGCGGTGCATTTATGAACACCCTATCAGCTGGTAATTCCAATCTTTCAACTAATCTATTTAAAATCCGTACATTTGCCTGATGAGGTATGACAAGTTTTACCGCATCAAGTTCATTTCCTGTTTGTTGTAACAGCCCACGAACCGCATCTTCCATTGCCTTGACTGCATGTTTGAATACTTCTCTTCCCTCCATAACAATGTGAGCACCGGACCAATCTTCTACCGTAATATCCTCATTGCAGCTTTCAGCAGTATGCATATGGAGGAGTTTCCAAAGATTACCATCGGAGAACAGGTTGGCACCAATAATGCCGCGTTCGTCATTTTCGTCGTATCCGACAACAACCGCTCCTGCTCCATCACCAAAAAGAATACAGGTATTCCGATCCTGCCAGTTTACTCTGCTTGAAAGAGTTTCTGCACCAATGACCAGAATTTTCTTTTCCCGGCCACCACGTAAATACATATCGGCAAGATCAAGAGCATAAACAAATCCTGAGCAGGCAGCATTGACATCATAGGCAAAAGCCTTGCTTGCCCCAAGCTGCTGTTGAACAAAACAGGCAGTTGAAGGCATGAGCATGTGTGAGCTGATGGTGGCGACAATGATAAGATCAACTTCTTCGGCTGAGACTTCAGCCATCGCTAATGCTTTTTTAGCTGCTTCGCTGGCTAATACATAGGTATA
>JASJDT010000110.1 GCA_030065655.1 Desulfocapsaceae bacterium
CCATTTATTTGGCACCGGTGGGTAAATACAAAAAAAGCAGGTAATATTTACCTGCGCGATAAAATCAAGTTGCAGTCTCGTCATCCTGTTGCACCGGATTAGTCTGTAGGTGTATGGCTGTTTCCACTATGCCGCCTCACGCATCTCGGCTGCCCGCTGGCCGGCACCACTTCTTGGGTTAAAAGATGATTTTTTCTGCAATTCTTCAAACAGCTCTTTTTCCTCTTTGCTCAACAGCTGCGGTACCTGAATTTCGATAATGACCATAAGATCACCGGCACCACCCTGTTTGTAAGGCAATCCCTTACCTTTGACACGCAACCTTCTGCCGCTCTTGCAACCTTTGGGAATATTGAGATAGATGCGCCCATCAAGAGTTTCCACCTCTACTTTGCCGCCCAGTGCTGCTTCCCACGGAGCGACCGGAACCTTGGTCAGGAGGTTATATCCCTGGATAGCGAAACGTGAATCCGGCTGGACGTGTATTTTCAGGAGCATATCGCCAGCCTGTCCTCTCCCTCTTGCTTTTTCCCCTTTTCCTGCAAGACGGATGACAGAGCCGTCCTTGAGTCCGCGAGGGATTTTCAGCTGAATTTTTTCCTGAGCTGGTCGAATATTCGAACCATTTTGCTCCATGGTATTCCAGCTTATCGTTTTCAATGCCCCATTTACTAGCTCATCCAGACTCACACTCAACTCGGCTTCAATGGTACGGCCCGGGATATCTTGAAAGCCGCCTCCCCACTCGCTATACCTTTCGTTACCTCTATTGCCAAAAATGCTATCGAACAAGTCACTATATGTATCATTTTCAAAGGGATTTTCTCCGCCGTCAAAACTGAAACTGCCTCCCTGTTCATGCCAACCAGCCCCATTGGCATACCACTCTCTCTCTTTTTCAGACTGGTTCTGCGCTTCTTGCCAGTTCTCTCCGTAACGATCATACAAAACGCGTTGTTCATCATTGCTTAAAACGGAGTGGGCCTCGTTTATTCGTTTAAATGTTTCCTCTGCCCCTGCAGTTTTGTTCACATCAGGATGGTACTTACGCGCAAGCTTACGATACGCTTTTTGTATTTCTTCCTTGGTGGCATCTTTGGCTACACCAAGCAGGCTGTAATAATCGCTTTTCCCCTTCATATCTTCCCATGCAGCTTATTCAGCTTCCTTATTTCTAAATGCATATATGACCCTTGAACACTAATAACAATAAGACAACTACGTTACTCTGTCAAAGATGCACAAAAAGTAATTTTTACAGGATGACAGATGGCTATGATGCTGGAAGATTTGAATGAAAGAATTGTGGAAAGAAAAATGTTATTTCTCTTTACGTTTAAAAATGTTTCCTTTGCAAGATTATCAGCCCGGCACTATTCCTACTCCATGATCTGACGAACCCGGTAGCGGAGTTCTGTTGAACTTTTAGCGTTCACCTTTACTTTCCAGGATACTTTGGCCGCACTCTCTTTAACGTGCGGCTGAGACTCGCTGAGAATTTGCCAGTCACCTGGAATATTTTCCTCTATCTTTACTTCGGTATTCTCTGCCTTCGCGTTGTGAACAGTAATGGCATATCCACTTTCATATATGCGTTGCTGGTTGTTCGCTCCACGAGAAAGGGTAAATTCCGTCTGGACTCTATCGGCAGTGATGTCAAATGACCTTCCAAGTTTGATATTCATTTGTTTATTCTCAGGAGTGTGCGGCACAGTATCTTCACCGACAAATTGGTAAGAGCCACTTTCGTCTTCCCGGTACACCCTCACTGTTCCAGCAGGTTTGGGAAGACCAAGATTCGAGGCTTCATCGTTTTTCATTCGGAGAATCACCTCGACACCGACACCTTTGACAATCTCACCAACCCTTGACCAATAATAATGGGGAGATGGTGATCTGAAGACAAATTGCTGGCGGCAAATCGCATCATTCTCCTGTAACAGACTAATCTGCTTGGTCTGATTTTGCAGTACAGTCGTTGGCCGATCAACGGAGTAGAGATGATAGGCGAGCAATGATTCTCTCTGCATAGGAGGGCTCTTGGCACTATCCGCTGCCATCCGGGTTTCCGCCGCCAGCATCACCATTCTTTCCGGTTGCACTCTATTCACATCTCCGGCAACCAGTTGCAGTCTGGCATTTTCATACTCTGTTCCACTGCTGTTTGTAAGAGTCACCCAGCCCTGCAGATCAAGCCGATTAGACTCCTTGTTCAGTCGGGCAACATAATCGGCTCTCCAGGTCATTCCCTGGGTCAGATAGGACAATTTCACCTCACGCTCTCCCGACGAGGAACTGTTAACCATCATGGTCAGATACGGTTTTGCGTGCAGTCCTTCCGGCACCTCGGGAAAGATGATCCGGCCATCAATTGCTGTTTCAATCTGATCGTCAATCTGCAGGACTACGCCACCAGCAACGCTGAGAACCCTCGCCTTCACCCGATACTCCTCATCCATATCATTTTTTCTACGAACGATGATAATCTCTTTGCCCAGATGCTTGCGTAGTAGCGATTCGGGAGATAGAAGATCAAAACTATAGTTCTGCTCCAGGACCTCTACTCCTTTGCCATTCAAGAAAGCCGATTCCGGTTGAATTTTGGTGGCAATACCACCAAAAACAAGTTCCTGTTCTCCCTGCTGCAGATCTACTTTCCTGCTATCCCTGATCAGGGCCAGGTTTGAATTATAAACAGTAAGCTGGAGAGATTGTCTCTCGTTAACAGTTGCGGTGACTTTTGCCTGAGATGTTCCGGTAAGCAGTATTACCGCTCCCAATAGCCCGCATTTAATCGCCCGAAGCAACATAATTACCCTCCTGGTGAGGTTAACTGTAAATGATAGGTACCGTCTGTCTCGCTTTGTTCCAACACTCTCTCTAAGATAGGATACGAAATGCAGAGATAACGAAAATTATATGAATTATTAACACAATGCCAATATATGTGATCCATATTTGCATGTGCTGGTGAATTTATCATAACCAACTATATACATCATGGAGAAACTGTCATGAAACCAGAAATATATGCGGCAATACAATTGGAATGGTGCAAAATCAGCAGTGAAGAACACCGATCGTTGATGTATGACTATGTGACCAAAACCAACAGAGGTGTAAAAGAGAACTGGATGGAATATTTACGTCGCCATTTTAAAATTGGAGACGATTCTGGCCAGCACCTTTCTCCTCAGAATGGCTACGGTGAAAGACTTACCTCGGCAGCCTAAAAAATCTGATCGAAGTAGCATTGCGATAATCCATTTTCTCTTCGCGAAAAAGCCGGTAAGGGTGTATAGTCAGGCGCTCGAACATTGCATTCAGTACCATACCACTTGACCGGGGATTTCATGAACAGAAGAAAGCTACAGCGCAGCAAGAAAAAGAAGCAGGTTAAGCAGCAGGATAATGACCGGATAGTCAAGACCGCAGCAGAAAGCACAGCCCAGGCAGCAATTCAGGGAGAAGCGACCCTGAACTGCCTGGGCAATTTTATATTCTTCTCCACCGAGTCGGGCGAAGCCTGGATGCTTGATCACCGCAAAAGCTGCGCTCTCAGACTGGCGGAAAATAACGAAATTGCCTCCTACACCATTCTGGAGACGAAAGAACGGTTTCAAATTGAATGGAAGGAAAGATTCCGTATTGAAGGAGACCTCTTCATCGCTTCCCTCCAGGGTAAAGAAACCGCTTTTCACAACTATCCCATCGATGCTCTTACCCGCTTGATCGCCATGCTTAGGGAAAAAGAGCAAGCGGTAGGTAAATAATACCCTGCCATCTTCAGCTCTTCTCACAGACAGGAGAACCCGTTACACCCCCGAATAAGTTATTTCAATCCAACAATCTCCGGTAAACTAGCCGTCTCCCCATTTTTCTTCGAAATCAACCAGAGGATTACCTATACAACCTCGGCGGCACGTATTAAAGGCACTTGCTCTTTAGATTTTTGGCACTACTAATCTCGATGTAGGAAGCTCCATGTTGCACACCGAAGCTGCCGGCAAGGACGATGATCAAATCGTCATCGTCAAATCTTTTCTCATCGATGAGGCGGCATATTGACTTACGCAGCGGTTCAGAGGTAGTTATATCCATGGGAATGTAGTCGGCATACACCCCAAAGGACAGAGACAGTTGGCGCATGACCCGCTTATCATAAATCTGAGCATAGATGACATTACCGCCACGATAAGCAGAAAGTGCCCTGATGGATTTGCCGGTGAGCGAATCGGCTACGATTGCTTTGCTGCCCAGCCGCACAGCCGCCTTTACTGCAGCTTTGGCAAGATAGGCGGTAACCTTGTTCTCATCGCTGTATGGAACATCCATATATTTACCATTTTCCCCCTCAACCTCCTCAATGATCTTTGCCATGGTTTTAACCGCATTCACCGGATAGCGACCATTGGCGGTCTCTCCAGAGAGCATCAAGGCATCGGCATGGTCGAGACAGGCATTGGCCACATCAGAAACCTCCGCCCGGGTTGGACGCGGTGATTCGATCATTGAGTGCAGCATCTGAGTGGCAACTATAACAGGTCGTCTTTTAATAACGCAGGTTTCAATGATCCTTTTCTGAATCATCGGAATCCGCTCCGTGGGTATTTCAACGGCAAGATCCCCCCGGGCTATCATGATGCCGTACGCATACTGAAGTATTTCTTCAAGATTTTTTACACCTTCGGCATTTTCTATCTTGGCAATAATTTTCATCGGTGATTCTTTTTCATCAAGAATCTCTTGAACGGCAATAACATCATCCTTGTTGCGAACGAAGGAATGGGCAATAAAATCGAGATCATTGTCTGCAGCGAAGCGGATGAAGCCCTTATCCTTTTCACTCAGAGCCGGCAACTTGACATGGACTGAAGGAATATTGATACTCTTGCGTGGGTTGATGACGCCATCATTTTCCACCCGACAGCTGAGATAGCTGCCATCCCTGCCGGTTACGACAAGGGCAATATAACCGTCATCCACTAGGATGGTGCTGCCTACGGGAACATCTTTGGCAAAATTATTATAGGATACGCAAATATAGTCTTCCTGGGATTTTTCGTCCGGGGCACCTTTCATCCTGATAGTATCGCCGAACTTGACAGCAAGAGGTTCTCTGGCATCGCAGGTACGAATTTCCGGTCCTTTGGTATCCAGAAGTATGCCGATTCTGTCCGATACCTGACGAATATTTTCGATAATTTTTAGGGCGTCGTCGTGAGTCATATGAGCCGTATTGAGGCGAACGACGCTCATTCCAGCAGAATACAGTTGCTGGATAAAACTAGCCGAACAGTTCAGACTTGAGATAGTTGCAACGATTTTAGTGTTTCTCGACATGAGAACTTCCTTCGGCTGCCAGGAGCAGCTCAGTTGGTAGAGATATTTTTGCGATTCGGCTTGAGGAGACAAAGCATTGCTGCTTTGCCCGCATGATAGGCAATTCAAAAACTAACCCCGCAAGCGGGATAAGTGCCTTGGAAATAGATTCAAGTTCACGATTCTTCCACGATTCCTGTTTCCATGTTGTTATACCCCTCAGGGGGGTCCTGAAAAGAGTGACAGCAGTTGAAGGGTAAGGCACTAAAGGATAGCTGATTGATTGTTTTAACTTACTGCTACTTCTCCATTGCGGATGCTCCGGTTCGGGCGATTTCGATGATGTACTCCCGGCCGACCGCATCGAGAAAACCATCTATGTGCCTGGTTGACCCGGCAACCTGGATAATGTGAATATCTTCACTCTTTTGATCAAGTATCTCAAAATTATAGTTTCCCCGGAATGTCTCCAGATGATTGCCATCAACCTCAAGTTTGACAATCGCAACCTCGCGCCAGTAGCTATTGTCGGCATGCAGTTCCTTTACTGAGATAACTTCGGTAAACTTTTCCAACTGCTTAATAACCTGATTAACCTTGCGTTCATCATCTTCCTGCAGGGTAATGGTCATCCGGCTGATTCCTTCGATACGCGATGAACAGACGGTGAGCGTATCAACGTTGTACATTTTCTTGCGAATGAGCATTGATACTTTGTTCAACACACCCGGTCGATCGAGCATGAACGCCAAAATTGTCCTTCGCTTCATCATTTCTCCTTGCCGCTCTTCTTCGCTGTTTTATCCGGTGACGGTCTTTTTATAATCATATCGTCGAAACCACCGCCTGCTGGGATCATCGGCAAAATTACCTCCGTGGGATCACAGACAAATTCAACAAATACTGCACCCTTCTGGTCCATTGCACGCTGGAGAGCGGGCTGAATGTCTTTGACATTTTCAACCTTTTCGTAGGGGATATCATAGGCCTGGGCAATCAATCCGAAATCAGGGCTCTGCATGGGAGTACCGGCATAGCGGCCGTCATAGAAGAGAGTCTGCCATTGCCGTACCATTCCCAGGTAGCCGTTATTGAACAGCAGGATCTTGATGTCTATCTGCTGTTCCATCACGGTGCCTAACTCCTGCATATTCATTTGAAAACCACCATCGCCGCAGATTGACCATACCCGTTCACCTGGACGGGCTAATTTAACACCAATGGCCATGGGCAGAGAAGCCCCCATGGTTCCGGCACCTCCAGAGGCAAACCAGGAGTTCTCAGTCTGGTAATTATAAAACCTGGCAGCCATCATCTGATGCTGACCAACATCGGGGACAATCAGGTCCTTTCCCTCTGTTAATTTTGAGAGTTGATGAACAATAGACTTCATCAGCAACCCACCACCGTCGCCTGTTCCCTTGGCCAGTTCAGCTTCCAGATCGGCTTTCATCACCTCTCTGTATTCTTCGATTTTTTCAAACCAGCGCCGCCTCGGTTTGTAGGTAAGCATCGGATCATCAAGCATGGCTCGAAGCGTCTGAGCGACATCGGCATTGATGGCAACCGTGGTTGCCACATTCTTTTCAATTTCGGATGGATCAATCTCCACGTGGATCACATCGGCATCCCTAGCGTACTCATTGAGTTTTCCGGTAACCCGGTCATCAAAACGCATGCCGAATGATATCAGTAGATCGGCCTCCATAATAGCCCGATTTGCCTCAACAGTTCCATGCATACCCATCATGCCAAGACTCAAGGGATGATCTGCGGGTACAGCGGAAAGTCCGTGCAAGGTAAAGGCAATGGGGATATTGACCTTCTCGGCAAATTGCTGCAGTAATTTTCCGGCGTTAGCATTTATCACTCCATGCCCGCAAAACACCAGGGGACGCTCACTTCTGTTGATGAGATACATGGCTCTCTGCAACGGTTCGCGCTCAGGAGTTGGATGATACAAAAATCCGGGAAGATTGGGATGGAAAGCTGAGGAATCGAAATTATATCCGTTACTCACCTCTTCATTCTGTACATCCTTGGGTAGATCAACGACAACCGGCCCACCGCGTCCGGTGACAGCGACATAAAAGGCCTCGTGCATAGTCGACTCAACATCATCTGCGCCAAGAGGCATATAGGTCTGCTTGCAGATAGGCATCATGACACCGACCACATCACTTTCCTGAAAGGCATCGGTGGCAATGACACCGGTGGCGACCTGACCGGTAATCGCCACCACGGGAACCGAATCCATGTACGCATCGGCAATGCCGGTGGCCAGATTCATCGCTCCCGGACCGGAAGTTGATATACAGACACCTACTTTGCGTTCGCCAGTCGACCGCGATGCCCTTGACAGTCCCTGGGCCATAAAGGCTGCCCCCTGTTCGTGCCTTGACATGATAAACTGAACACTGTCCTGCCTGTCCATTTCATCAAATATCGGCATAATGGCCCCACCCGTATAACCGAATACATATTTAACGCCCTGCTCCTGTAAGGCCTTCACCACCAGCGTTTTCCCGTTCATCGCTTCCTCTGTATATCCTCTGGGGACAATTGTTGCTGTCTGTTTGGAAAGAGTTTAAAAACTGTTTCAGCCTGCCGGTAATTATGCGACTGAAACTAACGTTCATCAACATTTTAGTTTGTTAAATTTTTCCGCATATAGCCAAACTGTACTGAGAAAATCAATGGCATATTTTCTGTAGTATAGGTACGCTCGCTGAAAGTTCCACGTAATAGTCTAAAATTTACAATCATCCGAACTTTCTCAAAAAATCATTAAATATTGTTAATCTAAAAACACAGAACACCACAACGTGGTAGTATTGTTTCAATTTTTAATAAATTCGCATCATTTTTGGTACTTTTTTTTCAAATATAATAAAATAGGACTAAACATTTTTAAGCGTAATACCGAATAGATAGTAAAAATTGTCAGGACCAGCTGGTGTTTTTTTACTGCTGCCATCACAAGTAAATGCGTCATTCAATTACTGCCGTAGGGTTGAATCAAAGTAAACAAAGGAATATTCAATGCTAACTTCACTGAAAAACCTTTCGATAAAACTCAAGATATCTGGATTTGTCATCCCCTCCACCATCGCCTTTGGCATACTCATGACAATTTTAAGCCTGTATTTTCTCAATGATTACAAGACAACTTCCCAGGATAATTTTCGTCAGGTCATTCTTCAGGTTCAACAGGAACAAAGCCAGGGCGCTTCCCACCAGAATGTGGAAAAACTTCTTGGTGAATTATCTGTACAGGCCGATGAACACATTGGTACCATCCGCACCATATTCATTTCCATCGTCGTTGTGGTGATTATTCTGGCTACAATCGGGGCCATTTTTATCTCCACCCTTATCGGCAAACCCGTTCAGAGGGCAGCAGAAGGTCTTGAAAACATTAGTTCGGGAGATGCCGATCTCACCCAACGCCTCCCCGTCTCAGCCGATGATGAAACGGGCAAGCTTTCCAGGTTTTTCAATATTTTCCTCGAGAAGCTGCAGGGCATCATTAAAAACCTGCAGTCCAGTGGTGAAAAACTTTCCGGAGCCGCTCAGACAATCCACTCCCTGATTGCCACCATCCAGGAAAAAACCTCTTCAGCAAAAGAAACTTCCCAAACCGTTTTTCGCTCTGCCGGTTATATGAGTAAGGATATGAAAGAAATTTCTTCGGTAATAGAAGAATCCACTGGCAGTGTGCATGTCATCTCTTCCGCAGTAGAAGAGCTTTCCTCAACGGTCAGCGAAATTGCGGAAACCTCAGGAAGGGCCCATCAAAATACCGAAGACGCCAAAAGCAGAATGGATCTTCTTGAGAAAGAAGTCCAAGAGCTTGGTGCAGCAGGAGAAGACATAAGCAAAGTCACTGAGACAATTGCGGAGATTTCAGAACAGGTCAATCTCTTGGCCCTGAATGCAACCATCGAGGCAGCACGGGCCGGCGAAGCAGGGAAAGGCTTTGCCGTAGTCGCCAACGAGATCAAGGATCTGGCTCATCAAACCTCAAGTGCAGCCACCGAAATTCAGCAGCGCATTGATCAAGTCCAGAGAGTCACCAAATCTACTATCAACGGGATCGTTGAAGCGACAGCAACGGTCGCCGACAATACCGATATCGTCTCTACCATCGCCACCGCGGTGGAAGAGCAGTCGGCTACAGTTAACGAAATTGCCCAGTCACTGGCGAATGCCTCGGAGAGATTGGACTACTCTAACGAGAAGGTATCGAAGGCTTCTGAATATGCCGAAGACATAGCCTCCATGGCAAACTCCGTCACCGATACCGTCGACCAGGTTGACAAAGCGGTTGAAGAAATTCGCACCACATCGGAAACACTCAACAATCTGGCAGACGAGCAGGCACAGTCTTCAGCACAGTTCAGGACCTCCTAAGAGCTTGACCCCGATTTTTCACGAGTTGAGGTGTTCCGCTAGACAAGGAGCATTGAGATTCATTATACAGAAGTATATGAAACTCTATGGCGACGAAGGATAGCGGGACAGATAGACTCGCACCCCAAGGGCACTTCTGCTGGGCGCCTGGAGGGTGAAAAACCTAGCCGGGACAATTAGTTTTCATGAGTACAAACTGCAACACCACGCTTTTCCCAATATACAGAATTAATTATTTGAAATAATTATATATAATACAACTTGACAAAGGTTTTTCATGAAATATTGGGGGTAAGGACTGATCTGGGCAATCTAATCTTTCTTGATGGCGGCCAGATACCTTCCATCTGCGGCCATATAAACGCATTCGCACTGAAGGCCATGAATGTTGGCCAAGGTGTGCAAGCTCTTGAAATCAATGTAGAGCCAGCTAAACGGATCTGAACGACAAGCGCCATACTTCATGACAAACTCGGTTTCCCCAGGATAGTCAGTCAACGAGAAGTCCTCATTATAATGACCTGGTAAAAAGTCGGTGGAATCAGCCAAGACTTTTCCACCATCACGGAGCAATGAAGGGATAAACTGTAAAAAGAGATTGCAGCCATCAATTGATCCGCAGATGCCAAGCCCGTTCATCAACATCAGTACGGTATCGTATTCGCCATCCCCATGAGCGAAAAGATTGGCGTGAAGACAGTTGCTAACCCCTCTTTTCTTCATGACCTCAACACAGCCGGGTGAAACATCGAGGGTATCAACGCTGAAATTCCTACCCTGCAACCAGAGGCTGTGACAGCCGCTGCCTCCACCCACATCAAGTATTTTGCCGGAACACATGGCCAGGGCCATACGTTCAATCTCATTCATGTCATCATATTCTCTGAACATGGTCTTCCCGGTCATGGTCCAGATCTCCAGTGTCGGTGATTCCACTTCGAGTGCGACATCTTCATTCCCGCTCAGATAATCAAGCAGCATCATACCGAGAGGATCTTTTTTCCTGCTATGGATGAGATCAGTGTTCATAAAGTCTGCCAGGTTTTCCTTGATGAATGGCTATAATCATATTAGTAACTTACCCTTGAAAATATTTCATACAAATAAGAAAACGGAAAAACGTCTAAGAATCGTTAACTTGAATCCACTTCCAAGGTACTTATCCCGTTTGCGGGGTTAGTACCTTACCCTTGAACTTCTGTTAGAAAAAACAAGAAAATGAAATTCGATAAAAAATCATGAACTTGAACCTACTTTCAAGACACTTATCCTGCTTGCGGGTTTAATACCTGACGCTTAAAATTCTGTCAGAGAAAACGACAAAAATGGAAAGGATACTGACATAGATTATCAACAAACAAAAAAAATGAGTACTCCTCTGTCATCCTCATCTGCAAGTACAGATAATCGTGAGCTCAAGCTCGCCTCTACCTACGTCAATGAGACAGGCTGCAATGTCTTCCTCACCGGTAGGGCCGGAACCGGCAAAACTACGTTCCTGCGCACTCTCCGTGAAGATTGCGCAAAGCGAATGGCCGTAGCAGCTCCGACCGGAGTTGCCGCCATCAATGCCGGTGGCGTTACCCTTCATTCCCTCTTTCAACTTCCCTTTGGTCCCTTATTACCCGGAACCCGAAAACAGCAGGGATTGTTCCGTTTCAGTCGGAAAAAAAAGGATATGATCAGAAGTCTTGATCTGCTCGTCATCGATGAAATCAGTATGGTAAGAGCAGATCTTCTCGATGGAATCGATCATGTACTTCGTCATTTACGACGTAGCGAGCGCCCTTTTGGCGGCATCCAATTGTTGATGATCGGTGATCTTTTCCAGTTGCCACCGGTAGTGAAAGAAAATGAATGGAATCTGCTCAATAACCATTATGAATCACCCTACTTTTTCAGCAGCAAAGCACTTGGTGATACCGAGCTAATCGTTATCGAGCTCCACCAGATTTATCGACAGACCGACCCCGCCTTCATCAACCTCCTCAACAAAATTCGGAGCGACAATCTGGATCCGGATGATCTGGCAGTGCTCAATTCACGGGTACAGACAAAAGTCTCCCAGAACGACAGCGATGGTACAATCACCCTTTGCAGTCATAACAAACAAGCTGATGAGATTAACATGAGAAAACTCAAGGCGTTACCGGAGACTGCCCATCTTTTTACCGCGAAAGT
>JASJDT010000111.1 GCA_030065655.1 Desulfocapsaceae bacterium
TGGTCCACGGTGGACTGGCAAACCAGACCCATGTAAATCTTCATTATATAAGTGCTGAAGAGCTTGAAGAAAACGAGGCTGAGGAACTTTTAAAAGATTGTGATGGAATTCTTGTTCCCGGTGGATTCGGTCACCGGGGCGCCGAAGGTAAAATTAATGCGATACATTATGCCAGGGTAAACAAGATACCTTTTTTTGGTATCTGTCTGGGCATGCAGTTGGCAGTGGTGGAATATGCCCGCAACGTCCTCAAATTATCTAAAGCTCATTCCACTGAATTGGATAAAGATGCTACCGATCCGGTCATCTATCTGATTAAGGAATGGTATGATTATCGTAATGAAACGATACAGACCCGTGACGAGAATGCTGATTTTGGTGGAACGCTCCGACTTGGAGCATATCCCTGTATCCTCAAAGAAAAAACTTTGGCAGCGGCAGCCTACAAGACCAAAGAAATCTCCGAACGTCACCGTCATCGCTACGAGTTTAATAACGACTATCGTAAGACTCTCGAGGAAAACGGCATGGTAGTCTCCGGTGCCTCACCCGATAACAATCTCGTGGAAATCGTCGAACTTCAGGATCATCCCTGGTTTCTCGGTTGCCAATTCCATCCGGAATTCAAGTCCAGGCCGATGGCACCGCATCCGCTGTTTCGAGATTTCATCAAGGCAGCACTAGAGAACAAGTCCAGGAAGTAAGCTCATGGCTAATGTCACCACCATAGATACTCCTCATGGCCCTCCCATCCAGGTGGGCTCGGATCAACCGCTGCTGCTTATCGGTGGTCCCTGTGCTTTGGAATCCGAAGAAATTGTCCGCACAGTTGCCGGCACCATGCAGGAAATCTGTGCAAAACTTGGCATTTCCTATGTGTTCAAAGCCTCCTACGACAAAGCCAACCGCACCTCTTTGGAATCATTTCGAGGTCCCGGTATTGAAAAAGGCCTGGAGGTTCTCGGTCGCCTGCGCTCAGAATTTGGCATCCCGGTGGTATCCGATGTACATCTCCCCAGCGAAGCGGCAATTGCCGCAGAGGTCCTCGATGTTTTGCAAATACCGGCCTTTCTCTGTAGGCAGACCGATATTTTAAGCGCTGCCTCGGCAACCGGTAAGGTTATCAATCTTAAAAAAGGCCAGTTTGTCTCACCCTGGGATATGGAAAATGCCGTCTCCAAGATCCGCAAAAGCGGCAGCAGCGAGGTGATGCTGGTGGAGAGAGGTTCGAGCTACGGTTACAACAATTTGGTGGTCGATATGCGCAGCCTGCCGGTAATGAGCTCCTTCAACTGCCCTGTCATCTTTGATGCCACCCACTCCGTGCAGTTACCAGGAGGGGCAGGTGGTTCATCCGGCGGCCAGAGAGAATTCATAGCTCCGCTCACCCGGGCAGCCATTGCTGCAGGTATTGACGGCTTGTTTATGGAAATTCATCCACAACCGGAACAGGCCCTGTGCGATGGCCCCAATTCCATGCCCCTCGATGATATGGAGAAATTCCTACGGAGCATGCTGCGTGTTCGTGAGGCTGTGACCAAAGAGGTGTGATGTGACCGATTGCCCATCCGGAGATACCCCCTATCCCAGTGATTGTGAAATAACCGAGCAACTTCGCCATAAGGCCCAGGCCAAAAAGACGAAAAAACTCGATGAGCGCCTCGTTGCCCGCCTCAAACCTCTGCGCCTCCTTCTCCTCGACGTGGACGGCGTACTTACCGACGGCACCCTGCTGTTTTCTCCCCAGGGAGAGGAGAGCAAAGGGTTCAACACCCAGGACGGTTTTGGAATTCGCCTGCTCCAGGATAGTGGCGTCGAAGTCGGCGTGATCACTGCCCGGACTTCAGCTGCGGTCAGCAGTCGCTGTGAAAATTTGAAAATGCGTTATATCTATCAGGGAAAAGATAATAAACTGCAGGCATACCAAGACATTCTCAGTGAAAGTGGACTAAAGCCTTTTGAGATTGGGTATATGGGCGACGACTGGCTCGATCTCATCCTGCTAAAACGCGTCGGTTTCTCTGCAGCTCCGGCCAATGCGGTTGCCGAAGTGCAAACTGAAGTGAACTATATCACTCAACGGCAGGGAGGTAGAGGAGCAGTCCGGGAAATATGTGACCTTATCCTCCAGGCTAAAGGCCTCCATGATCAACTCCTGCAATCTTACAAGAACCGATGATCAGCGGTAGAAACGCAATCTGGATCATTCCGGTTGCTCTTTTCCTTACCTTCCCATTATGGAAGAAACCTGTCGGCTCTTTTCTGAAGCCACGCGGCGATTTCTCCAGTAGCCCGCCTGGTCAAAAAGCAGAGGGATATAATTTTGCCATGGCGGGTATCACTATTTTACAAAGTGAAGAAGACCAGAAAACGGCAACTATTAGGGCCAATCGGGCAAGTTCTACCGAAATTCCCAATGAATATATTCTTGAGCAGGTTGACGCTGATATACTCGATGAACAGGGCAATATTACAAACATACTTGCAGATGCCGGTGCCTATAACGTTGATCAAAAACGGCTGAAACTGATGGATAACGTGGTCATAACCAGCAAGGCAGATAATTATACCATGAAAACTGACCTGCTCTTTTACGAAGGTGAAAAACGCATCGTCTACTGCCCCGAAGAAACCCTCCTTCAAGGAGAAGGTATAGTCATCACTGGCTCAAGTCTACACCATGATATGAATACCGGCATGTATACACTTGGTGGTCGGGTTCGCTGCACGCTGGAAGGGCGGGTGGGCTCCTGAGCTCCTCTCAATAATACTTCATCAGCTATTCCGCTTATTTCCTCTTGCTTGAATTCCCGCTCGAAGACAATCGCTTGTTTGGCAATATTTAGTGAAAAGGTCCCTTGGCATCTTATGGCGACTCAGTGATAAGTTGACACTCCGTCACCTGAACCAGATCATGATGAACTGTCCACCTGATATTGACATTCCAGAGTTGTACGCCAAAAATTTTGTCCTTGTTGCGTTGACTTGCTGGTCTGGGATCCTGCCCCAGAACCTGCTCGATGATGACTTGCAGTTCCCGTCCCGTTTGTCGTTGGTATTGGCGGCAAAAAGCTGCTGCCTCTTGAGAAAATTGCACAATGAGCGGATCGGTCTGTTGACCGGAATAGCCGCTCAAGGCTTCCGGGACAGAGTCACAGAAAGGGACGTAGGGTTTGATATCCACCACCGGGGTTCTATCCAGAAAATCGCCGCCGGCGACTTCAAGAATCGTACCTTTGTCTGCAGGTAATACTCTCAGCAGTTTTACCACAGACAGGCCAAGATGATTGGGGCGATGCGGACTGCGACTGGCATAAACCCCCACCCTCCGCTGCCCGCCCAGCCAGGGTGGTCGCGTGGTGGTCCGCCAGCCCTCGGCAAGAACGTCGTGGAAGAGAAAATGTACCCAGATATGAGAAAACGTCTCAAGCTCACGAAACATTTCTTCCCTGGCAAAAGCCGGAAAAAACTTGATCCGCGCGGTGGCACAATCAACAAGGCCTGATTGCCTAGGTATTCCGAATTTCTCCCGGTAACAAGAACGTATGAACCCAATGGCTTCAACGTCGAGGGTAATTTTTTCTGGAATTGTCATGAGTCAACCCTGGTGGGCCATAAATAATATTTTATGCAAATTCGTGTTATTAAACTTGACACCACCCGCGCCGCCGCATTAAGGTAGCACGTATACACATATCGTGTTACGCGGGTGTGATGTTTTAGCATACCGGAATTTCTTTTCTTATCATATTTAATTTTTATGCACATATCCGAAGGGGTACTCAATGCCCCGATCCTCATTGGCGGTGCTGCTGCCGCCGTGGCCTTGACAGCTATAGGCCTTAAAAAAATGCGGTTTGAGCGAATAATGGTCGTTGCTCTACTGACCTCTGCCTTTTTCATCGCCTCTCTGATTCACGTACCCCTGGGGCCAGGTTCCATTCACCTGGTGCTCAATGGTCTGCTGGGGATAATTCTCGGTTGGGCTTGTTTTCCTGCCATTGTCACTGCCCTGATGCTTCAGGCCTTGTTTTTCCAGTATGGCGGCTTCACTGTTCTTGGAGTCAATACTCTGATTATGGCCCTGCCGGCTTTATCGTCCTACTATCTGGTACGACCCTGGCTTAGAACGGCAGGAAAAAAACGTTCTCTTGCGGCTTTTAGTGGTGGTTTTCTGGCTATATTGTTCTCAGCGCTGCTGATGGCTATGTTTCTGGTTGGTTCTGACAAAGGTTTTTTTGATACCGCCATTATTATCCTGGCAACCCAGTTTCCACTTATGATCGTGGAAGGCTGCATCACCATGTTTGCCATTCTCTTTCTTGCCAAAGTACAGCCTGAATTTATTGCGGAAGAAATACCATGAAGATATCCATTCTTTCCACCATCACTTTGCTGGCTGCACTGCTGATGATTGTTAACTCCCCTGCATATGCTCATAAAATCAGAACGTTTGCCTATGAAAGCGGTGGAGAAATCATCACTGAAACTGTCTTTAGCAGCGGCCGGCCGGCAAAAGGCGCTACCATCGAAGTGATGACAACTACAGGTGAAATAATTCTTACCGGCAAGAGTGACGATAAGGGCATCTTTTCTTTTGCTATTCCGGAGGAAGCACGAGATCGACAACTTAATCTCAACATAGTTGCCGATGTGGGTGAAGGGCACCAGGGTAGTTGGCTGCTGAATGCCGAGGATTATCTTACCGGTCTGGCTGATAAATCCGCACCAGCGTCAAATCCACCTTCAACCTCTGTTTCGCTGAATGAAGAGGTGCAAAAGAGCACAATTCAGGATGAAATGAGCTGCAGCGAGTTGGAGCAACGCCTTCAAGAAATGCTTGTCAAAGAGCTCTCACCGATAAAGAGGCAGCTTGCCGAACAGCAAACCGAGAAAACCAGCTTGAAAGATATCTTGAGCGGCCTGGGCTACATTTTCGGGCTTGCCGGTATCATTTTATATTATCAAAGTAAAAAACAAAGGAGTAAGAAATGAAGCTTCGAACAATTGTTTTTACAGTGATTGGTCTTGTCCTCACTGCAACAATCAGTCATGCCCATTTCGGCATGGTTATCCCGGAGCGCAACATCGTCGACCAGCAGCAGAAAAATCTCACTCTTCAACTCTCCTTTTCCCATCCGTTTGAAATGATCGGTATGGAGTTGGCGAAGCCGTCTAAGTTCTATTGTTTAGCCGATGATGAGAAAATAGATTTGCTTCCCTCGCTTCAGGAAAGCAAGCTAATGAATCATCCTTCCTGGCAGGCCAATCATGGTCTCCGCCGCCCAGGAGTATATCAGTATGTGATGGAACCACAACCCTACTGGGAGCCAGCCGAAGACATCTTCATCATCCACTATACTAAAACGATTGTTGCCGCTTTTGGCGCAGAAGAGGGCTGGGACAAGCCTGCCGGGCTACCCACTGAAATTATTCCACTTATCCGTCCCTTTGGCAATTATGCGGGTAACACTTTCAGCGGTAGGGTAGTGGTAGATGGCAAGCCGGCCGCAGGCCAGGATGTTGAAGTTGAATTCTATAACCGGGACCAGCGTTACCAAAAGGCAAGCGACTATCACATTACCCAGGTCGTCCGGACCGACGATCAGGGAGTATTTCACTTTGCCTGCCCGTTTCCCGGATGGTGGGGTTTTTCAGCATTACATGAAGCGGGCTTCACCATGAAGGCACCGGACAATACGGAAAAGGCCGTTGAACTGGGCGGCGTTCTCTGGGTCTATTTCGATGCGGTCCGGTAAAGTTAGGCAACTTAAATTAGAGATAAGGGTAGAAAAAAGGTGATCGAAGAAGTATTTTCCCAGGGCAGCTCATATTTTCATCGGCGTGATCCGCGTGCCAAGATTGTTGGTACAATCTTCTATACCGCTACTGTTGCGTTGCTGAATTCGTTTATCCCGCTTCTTCTTGCTCTCGCCTTTTCCTTGATGATGCTGTTTCTTGCCAGGCTTCCTTGGGCTGCCGTTTCCAAGAGATTACTGCTAGTCAATGGATTTACCCTTTTTCTCTGGATAACCCTGCCGTTGACCTATGGAGGTGAACAGTACTACGATTATAGTTTTCTCCATCTCAGCCGTGAAGGGATCATTTTAGCGGCACAGATAACCCTCAAAACCAACAGTATCATCCTGGCAATCATTGCCTTGCTCACCACCTCAACAATAGCTGAGTTGGGCAGTGGTCTCGATCGTCTGCGATTCCCAAAGAAAATCTGTTTTTTATTACTCTACTCCTATCGCTATATCTTCGTTATCCATCAGGAATATAGTCGATTGCTGAGGGCGGCCAGGATGCGTTCGTTTTCGCCGGCGACCAACCTGCATACCTACAGAACCTTTGCCTATCTTTTTGGCATGACCCTGGTAAAAAGCTATAACCGCGCCCAACGGGTACATCAAGCCATGCTTCTCCGCGGTTTTAACGGCAACCTGGTTTCTCTTCACCGCTACGATTTTACCCTGAGGGACCTTTTCTTTCTCCTGCTGCTTTGCTTCTCTATACTTTTACTTATTTTTATGAGTTTTGTATGAGAAATGATTATCATTTTTGGTAGATCTCACCCCAACTGTTCACAGCAACCATCCTTTAGCGCCGGGCAATCATTAGTATACACATGATGCATGGGCCACCCCATACCTCTTTTTTTCTGCTGCGTGATCTTGCCAGGGAAATACGCCACTGGGGAGACTTCCCAAACCAGCTTGCCCAAAAGAGAACTGGTTGCAGAAGCGTTCCCCTGGAGATCCCTGGTGCCGGGAAGCTCCGCAACACTCCTGCCCCCCTGGCAATCTCCCAATATGTCCAGGAAATTCGCAAACAATATCTGGCCATAGTACGATTTGAAGATCGTAATGTTCTTTTAGGGCTTTCCTTTGGCGGCATGATTGCGGCCAGGTGGCTGGAGGATTTCCCATGTGATTTTGACGGCGCCATACTCATCAATACCAGCAGTCGGCAATCACCAGCCTCAAAGCGGTTGTGCCCTTCAGCCGCCGCACGCCTTGTCTGCGCCTCATTTTACCGAAAGACTTTACATCGGGAGAAAACCATCGCTCGGGTGATCTGCAATCTGGCCGATACTGCCGAGCTGACCAGAGCCTGGCAAAAAATCTCCGACAGTGCACCTATGCAACGACGCAACATACTACGGCAGCTCTATGCTGCAGCCATATTTGACTTGCCGGCAGCACCAAGCGTGCCCATACTTTTGCTCGGTTGCGACAATGACAGACTCGTTCATCATTCCTGTTCACGAAGGATTGCCAACACCTGGGAGATCGAACTTATCTCGCACCCTCAAGCCGGACATGATCTGCCAACCGACGCACCCAATTGGTGCTGTGAGGTCATTTTTTCCTGGATGGCCAAGGTCTATGCTAACTGATCACCGAAGTCTTGCCTGGCAAATGTGATTCTGATGCTGCTTTTTTTCCCAGAATACAGTACAACCACAGATATCAGCTGATCTTTTTCCTGTGGAACAAACCCCATGAGCAGTACAGAACAAAAAACCATCCTTCTCGTTCACCCTCTCGGATACAGCGCCAGAAGAGCAAACACCGATGTCGCTAGAATGGCGAATATCATGCCGCCCCTGGGGTTGGCGAGCATCAGTGCATACCTTGAACAATACGATATTTATAACGATATAATTGACTGCTATGCTCACCCCCAATCGGATGAACTAATCTTTGCCTACCTGCGCCGCTATCGTCCTCCATATATTGCTTTTTCATGTACAACATCAAGCTTTTATGACGGTATACGTCTGGCTCGGGAAGTTCGCAGGATCGATCCGCAAACAACCATTATCTTCGGGGGTGTCCACGTCTCGGCAATGCGGGAGGAAATTCTGGTATACCATGATGAAGTCGATGTTACCGTGGTGGGCGAGGGCGAGGAAACGTTGAAACATCTTCTGCAGGATGGTGACAACCCGAGCGAAGTTGCCGGTATTTGCTATCGCGGTGATAATGGCCATCCGCAGTTCAGCGGTTACCGCAAAAACCAGCTTAATTTAGATGATCTCCCCTTTCCCGCCTATGAAAAACTAACCGGCTACCCGGAAGTGTATGAGCTGCCAATTTTCAACTATCCCGCCACTCCCAACACGAGCTGTATATCCAGCAGAGGGTGTCCTTATAGCTGCAGCTACTGCGACCGTTCTGTCTTCAGGCGCAGCTTTCGCTACAACTCGGCTGATTATCTTTATCGTCATATGCGCTATCTCAATGAGCGTTTTGGGATTCGCCACATCAACTTCTATGACGACCAATTTACCTTCAACCGCAAAAGGGTTGAAGAATTCACCGCTCTGGTAAAAGAAAACCCTCTGGGTATGACCTTCAATTGCGCCGCTCGTGCCGAACATCTCGACTACGATCTGCTGGTCGCCATGAAAAGTGCCGGCTGCTGGATGATTAGCCTTGGTATCGAAACTGGGGACCCCGATCTTTTGGCCAGACATCGACAAAACCCCGATCTGGAAATGATGCGGGAAAAAATTCTGCTTATCAAGAAAGCTGGAATCAGGGTGAAAGGTTTACTCATGATGGGCCTGCCCGGGGAAACAGAGGAAAGCATCAGAAAAAGTCAGCAATATGTGTTCTCGCTGCCCATCGACGATTTCAACCTAGCCAAATTCACGCCATTTCCGGGTTCTCCCGTCTATAAAGAGATCAAGGAGGCAGATGGAGCACTCGGTACTTTTACCGATGATCTGGAAAGGATGGATTGTATGCAGTTTCTCTTCATTCCGAAAGGGATCTCGGCAAAACGATTGGAGGAGCTTTTCGTTCAGTTCTACAAAAAACACTTCCAGAGACCGAGAGTTCTGTGGGGCTATGTTACCATGCTCTGGAAGTCTCCAGACAGTTGGCGTCGATTTCTGGGGAATCTTGGCGGCTTTCTGACCTTTATAAAAACCAACAGGAGAATTCAACAATGAGCGATGCTCCTCCCATTATCGAGTTAAAGGACATCCACTTTCGGTTCCCCGCGGCAGAACATAACCTGCTCGAGGGCGTCAACTTCGTCATCGACAAGGAAAAGGTAGGACTCATCGGTACCAACGGCTGCGGCAAGACCACCTTGCTTCATGTTGTCATGGGGCTGGTCCAGCCAACCTCCGGTGAAGTTTTCCATCGCGGTAAACCGGTAAAAACAGCAGAGGACCTCAAAATGCTCCGCCGGGAAGTGGGCTTTCTCTTCCAGAGTTCAGATGATCAACTGTTTTCCCCTACGGTAGTTGAAGATGTTGCCTTTGGACCGCTCAATCTTGGTCTCTCCCTGGAAGAGGCACGCAAAGTAGCACTGAAAACCCTCAGTAACCTGGGGCTTGAAGGTTTCGAAAATCGGGTCACCTACAAACTCTCCGGCGGTGAAAAAAAGCTGGTCGCCCTGGCCACGATACTATCCATGAAACCGAAATTGCTTCTGCTGGACGAGCCCACCAACAATCTCGATCTTGACACCATGACCCGGCTTATTGATATCCTCAACTCACTTGATCTGCCTTTTGTTATCATTTCCCATGACTGGGATTTTCTCGCCGAGACAACCGACCATCTCTACGCTTTGGAAGAAGGCCTGGTCCACAGATGCGAGGAGGACCATATTCACCAGCACCGGCATGTTCACCCCTATGGTGATCGTCCTCATCACCATAAAGAATAAAGTTAAATTAAGCCGTTTTTCATTATTCCGATGGTAGGCTACAGGTCGACCTTTTTCGGTTCGTCACGGTCCTCCACAACCTCCCAGGCTTCTTCGACGAAATCGGTATCGGTTATCGTATTTATATCCATTTTCAAATATTTTCCGGTGGCGGTAATGGCCGCTGTACCATCGTCCAAAAGTATTTCACCGCTTCCCTCGAACATTTTTCGAGTGTCTTTGGTTATTCTTGAGACAACACGAATTTGACCATTCAAGGGGATCGGCTTCTTCAGCCTCATGGAAAAATCAACCGTTACTCCCCAGATGTTATCAGAATACTTCATCATCACGGCACGACCGATCGTCTCATCTAGAATTGCTGCAGCAATCCCACCATGCAGCCGTCCCGGATATCCCTGATGCTCCTTGGCAGGAGAAAATAAAGCAAGCAGGTCTTCGTTTTCAAGAACATAAAACCTGCTTTTCAGACCAAATGAATTCTCCAGGCCACAAACAAAACACATCTTAGAATTGGGTTGTTTCCCGGTTACTGCAAATTGCATAACTTCTCCTTTGCTAAAGAAGGGGTTTTGAATTATGAAAGACCCATCGTCATCGTCTCGCATCATGGCTATATCGGCTTATGGGCGAAAATGTTACTCATTGCATATTTACTTTCAACGCAAAGTAGTAATAACGGTATATTTGCATATGTCAACAATCTTGCCAACCAAAGCCTTGCCGATCTCCGAGGCTAGCTATATCTCTGCTTGCTTTTATGACTTGATTGTACAATTATGAAGCCAGGCAAAAAAACAATTCTTCCGTCGGAATTTTCCTAGAGGCTCTTTTACCCTGTTGAGTTCCACAACACCTCTAAGGGCGACCACTTAAAGCTAAACAAGGATAACAGATGATACGCGACCTTGCCCTTGCTGCCAAGGCATCCTGCAGCAAAGAAGACCAGGAATCTTTGATACCACTTATTCACAAGCTTCAGAAAATGGCGGAATTGGCCAGCAAATCGGGACTTCTTGCCCTGGAAAACGAGCTTGCCAATATCTCCGATCCTTTCCTCAATCTAGGGCTGCAGCTCATCATCGATAAAGTGGAACCCCAGAATATCACCGATATACTGGACTCGGATATCTACTACAACGAATCAAATGGCAGGGAGTTGTTGAAAAAAATCATTATTCGCGAAGGACTTCTACGAATTCAGGCCGGTGATACACCCAGGAATGTACTCATCTGTACAAAAATTTTTCTTGGTAAAGTGAGCAAAGAGGCGTGGAAAAAATAGGCAGAATTCCGAAAAAAGCAGACCCCTGAGTTGTCACTTAAATCCCGGCGGCAGCTTTGGCCGTCCCCTTACCAGCATCTGGGCAATCGTCAACTTCACCCGGGGATAAAGGTGCCGCTTGTTGTGAAGATATTCGTTCTCCAACTGAGCAAGCCTGGTCAGCAGAGGTGTACGCTCAACCTGTGGAAAAGGTCCGGCCAGTAGCTCAACTTTTTCCTGGCAGCGGAAGCATCCCGGAAATTTCAGGATCTTGCCATCCGGTCTGGTTATTAGCGCTGGAACTCCGTGGGTTCGACAGACTAGCAGCCGGTGTTTATAGACGAGACAGAGACCGCTTTCATTCAAAGGACACATTACCTGGGGTCGTTCACCTCGCTGAATAGCTTGTTCTGCTGAGATAATATAGGCCTGGGCTTTCTCGATAATCTCCTGCTGCTGTTGGCGGGGAAGCTCATCTATTCCCTGCCAGAGATAGCTCCACTCGATATAGGTATGGTGAAGAAAGTAGGAATCACAACAGTTATCAGGACAACCAGTGCAACCAAAGTCGAGCTCAACGGCGACGCGATCGTAGGCCTCTTCCATTTCACGGTAAATCTCTTCGATTTTCCCAATCATTTCAGTGGAAAGATTCATCTCACTCATCTACTCGCCTCCGCAAAATTTTCCACCTGATAGGTATACACTTCCACACCCTCGTTTCTCCAGGCATCTTTAGGCAACCCTGCTTTGAGGCTGAGATGAGCCATAAAATCCTCCGCTGCTCCAAGCTGCTCCCACACCTGGGGCAAAAAAGTGGCCTGGTTGTTGCCGTAACGCAGAATTACTCCATCCACGCCGATCTGTAACTTCCTGAGGAGATCTCCGGTATCCTCATATTCCAGGGGCACCGCAGGCGACAAGATGGAGACGGAAATATCAACTTCTTCA
>JASJDT010000112.1 GCA_030065655.1 Desulfocapsaceae bacterium
TTTTGCAAGGTGACGCGGGCTTCCCAGAGCAATCGATCCAGATCTAGAAGTGCTGCAACAACTGCAGCGTCATCGTGAGCGGTCAGGGCTGACTGGCAACGTGCATCCAAGTCATGCAGGGTTTCCCAAAAATCAACGCCTTCTTCTGTTGCATCATCCTGGTTGGCGTTTGCTTGCTGTACGTCATTTGCAACCTGCCGAGGCTTGCTTAAGGTTTCCTGGACGTCACGCAAAATTGCCAGAGGGTAGTGTTTGCCGGGATTAAAAATCTGCTGGTGACCATTGTGAATCAGAACCACCGTCCCTATACCGCGGATGGAAAAACTATCCTCTGCCAGATTGATGATACAGGCGGTATGCTCATCCAGGCCAAGAATGGGGGTGGGGCGTTTCATATTCTCCACTAATTTGGCAAATCTCTCCTGTCCCATGAAACAGCGACTCGTGTCATGGGTGCCGCCTTCGGCATTGTTCCAATGCGGAATGACAACAAGATGCAAGTCGAACAAGGCCAGCAGGTCGAGACCTTTGACCCAGTGCAGAGGCTGACCGACTTTATAAATCTCATATACCGGCAGAGTATAGCGCCCCATGGTCAGGGCTGCCGCACTTGCGGCCGTCAGGCACGCGCCAGCCTTGATGCGTTCGGCAAGAACCGTGGTAATGGCGGCGTGCTGAAATTGTTCAACCGTGTAAGTCGGGCTTCCCGGGCCCATAAGAATGTAGCCTGAATCCCTGAGTTTTTCCAAGGCCTTGGCAGCTTCTATCTCCGATGTCGCTACTCGGGATTTATAAGAAGCCACTTCCATGGGTTGTTGTACCCGGTTTTTGAAATAGTCCACTGCACCGGCAGATATCTGGTCAACGTTTGGCTGGAAGCCGGCTGGAGTGTCAATGAAGGTGATTTTCCCTGGTGCAGAAAGAGCACCGATAAGACTTTTGTGAACCTCTACCATAGAGGCAGTCAGCTCACCGGAACCCATAAGAGTAATAGTACCAGCAGCGGCCACACATGCTCCTTGTGCATTCGATTTTTAGTCTGATAAGGACAAAAATGCCTATCCGTTAGTTGTTTCGACAATATGTACAAACTATTGCATTTTGATAATGAAGCAAGCATAAAAACTCCTTTTACCAGGCATAGATGCCTGATAACACAAATAAAATTTTCGTGTTACAAATGGGATTGTTATTGTTTCGATGGTAATGCAATAACCTGGCCGTCTCCTATCACGAAAAGGATGTCTTCAGAAAAGGGAGAAAGGGGAGTGAGACCGGTAAATTCTCCAAATGGTGGCAATACGCCAAACTCCTTGCCAAAATAAAAGCATGGCAGGCGCATGGCATCGGCGCGCGACCGATCCTTGAGCACAACACCTGGATGAAGATGGCCGGCGAGACAGTAACTATTATCCACAGCTTCAGGATAGTGACGCAGGGTAAAAGGCCCCCGCACCAATGAGCTATGGTGCACTTCTATTTGCCACTGCTCCGGAATCTGGCCGCTCCAATGATCATGACTGCCGGCAACCAATTCTATTACAAGGCCTTGATGCAGCCTACGCCAGTCATCCATGAGCGTTGATATTGCCGCAATAGCATTGTCACCATGAAACAAATCACCAAGAATAATTAGACTCGAAGCACCTGTGCGCTGCAAAGCAGCGGTTAATCTGACCAAGGTTTCACTGCTTGGCCCCTCGGGCAGAGGGATGCCAGCTGCCCTGAAAGTGGCCTCCTTGCCCAGATGCAAATCCGCCGCCAACAGGGCGTTTTCATCCTGCCAGTAGATCGCCCGTTCCGGTAATAATAAGAGGTTCTGGCCATTGCAATGGTGCACCACATCATGTTGATCAGTCTTCATTTGGCGGCCTTAACCGTTTTATCAGCCTGTTTTTCTAAAGAACTCAGCAATCGCTGTAATCGTTCACGTAGATTTTCACTGGTTAATTTTTCCCGAAGACGGTCTACCAGGAGAGGGAAAGCCAGTGGCGTAATCCGCTGCGGTTCGGTCTTCAGCAGTTGACGGTTCTGTAATTGCTCAAGCGTTGCATACAGCCGTGAGCGTTCCAGCTGCCGGTCCAGCACCTCGTTTTCGGCCTGCTGGAGGAGAGGATGTTCCGGATCATAGCGTTTGAACACATCGAAGATAAGTGAGCTGGTGGCCTGAATCTGCCTGGCCGTTTTCCCTTTACCAGGATACCCTTCGAAAACAAGACCAGCAATACGCGCTATTTCTCGGAATCTATTCTTGGCAAGTTCAGCAGCATTTTGACTCTCGACGATATCCTCGGTGAGATTCTCCGTAGCAAACAATGGTCCTGCAAGAGCACTCTCCACTGGTGGGTTTTTGCGGGACAGCAGTTCCAAGCCATAATCATTGACGGCCCAGGAAAACGTCAGAGGTTCAAACCGGGACAGACGATAGGCCAGCAAGGCAGCGAGCCCTTCGTGGACAAGACGACCGGCGAACGGATAGAGGAAAATATGATATCCTTCCCGTGATGTAACTCGCTCAAGAAGCACCTGATCGGAGCGAGGTATGGCCGACCAGGCCAACTGTAATTCCAATATAGGCTTAACGGACAACATCTCCACACCCTCATAAACGCCTTGAGCCGCTTTATCAAGCCTGGTACAAACAGCTTCAGCAAGTTGGCTGGAAAGAGGCATACGGCCTCCATACCATATTGGCACGGCACCTGACTTGGCTGCGGCACGTACATAGGCAGTCAAGTTATGCAGACGGACAAGCTCAAGAGCCCTGCCGGCAAAGAGAAATGTATCTCCTGGGCGAAGGCGGGAGATAAAACTCTCTTCAACACTGCCAAGACGTGCCCCCTTCATATATCTGACCTGGATAGCTGCATCGCTGACGATTGTACCGATGGACATGCGGTGACGCTTGGCAATGGTGGCATCGCTTACCGTGTATACACCCTTTTCTTCGCTCAGCTTGTGATACTCAGGATATGCCGACAGAGTACTGCCGCCGCGACAGAGAAAATCAAGCAGCCACTCCCACTCAGGAAGGCTGAGATCGTGATAGGATGGTGAGCAGCGAACCTCCCGGAAAAGTTCATCTGCCTGAAAACCGCCACCAAGTGCCAAGCTTACGGCATGTTGTGCCAGGACGTCGAGTGGACAGCAGTAGGGAGCCCTTCCTTCAAGCGAGCGGGAGCCTGCAGCATCTCTTGCAGCTGCAGCCTCGATGAGCTCAAAAGCACTGGCAGGCACACAGGTCACCCTACTGGCTTTACTGGGACTATGCCCGCTCCTGCCGGCTCTCTGTAAAAGCCTGGCCACACCTTTGGGACTGCCTACCTGAAGAACTCTCTCCACTGGCGAAAAATCAACACCGAGATCAAGGCTAGAGGTACAGACAACGATTTTTATCTCTCCTGCCTTGAGACCGGCTTCTACTGCCTGTCGTTCATCGCTTGCCAGTGAACCATGATGTAAACCCACCGCCCACTCTGGTCGTGCCTCAACAATTGCCTGGTACCAGAGCTCGCATTGCGAGCGGGTGTTGGTAAAAACAAGAGCGGTGTTCACCTCTGCCAGCTCAGCCAGCACCTGGGGCAGCATCTTCAGACCAAGATGGCCGGCCCAAGGGAACCGCTCAGTGGAATCCGGCAGCAGCGCATCAATTATCAGTTCCTTGTTGATGCTGCCCTGAACAAGTCGGCCCGGCCGCGGGATACTATCTTCTTGGTATCCGAGCAGATGCAGCATGGCTTCCTGCAAATTGCCAAGAGTTGCTGAAAGTCCCCAAACAAGTAAGCTGGGGACAAACCGGTGCAACCTGGCCAACGCCAGCTCAGTTTGTACCCCACGCTTTGACCCGAGCAGTTCATGCCACTCATCGACAATTACCACCTGTAAAGAACTCATCATCTTCCCAGCAGTAGGTCGGCTGAGTAGGAGGGTAAGGCTTTCCGGAGTGGTCACCAGCGCCGGTGGCAGCTTTTTTTCCTGTTTTTGTTTGGCATAACTGGAAGTATCACCGGTGCGAGCCTGGACATAAACCTCGGGCGCGAGTTCAGCTAAAGGCTCTTCCAGAGCCTTACAGGTGTCCCCAGCCAGGGCCCGCAGAGGAGTAAGCCAAAGAATCTGAAGACCTTTGTCCGATAGTTGTTTTGAAAGGTAAGAAAGTCCACCGAGCCAGACAGCAAGGGTCTTGCCCATACCGGTGGGAGCATGCAGCAGGCCGGATTCACCTTTTGCCATGGCTTGCCAGACCTCCTTTTGAAAGTCAAAGGGTTGCCAGCCTTGCTTGGCAAACCAGCTCTCAAGTCGCGCCACTGATAATTCGGAAATTTTCATTGCAGGTTGCGTTCGCTTGCAGGCAACAGGGCCATGATGGTTTCAATAGAATCAGCTTCTTCGGGAGGCTTGTCTTTCCGCCACCGGGCGATTCGGGGAAATCGGACCGCTATTCCGGATTTATGCCTTTTCGAACGACGTATACCCTCAAAATGCAACTCCATGACCAGTTTGGGCGGAACACTCCGTACCGGCCCGAATTTTTCCAACGTGTTCTGCCGGATAAAGCGATCAACCTCACGAATTTCGGCATCGCTGAGTCCGGAATACGCTTTAGCAAAAGGCAGCAGCTGGTCACCCTGCCAAACGCCGAAGGTATAATCGGTATAAAGACTAGCCCGGCGACCACTGCCTCGCTGAGCATAAAGCAGCACCACATCGGCACTGAAGGGATCAACCTTCCATTTCCACCATTCTCCCCTTTTTCTACCGACGCCATAAGCAGAATCCTTGCTTTTAAGGACGAATCCCTCAACCAGACGCTCCCGGCTCTCCTGACGCTTTTGCTCAAGTGCCCTCCAACTTTCCCCCACCAGCACCGGTGAAAGGCGAAGCACCGGGTGGTCGGAAAGCTTGGTAAGAATGAGCTCCAGTTGCTGGCGACGCTCATACAGGGGTGTGGTACGCCTATCCTCACCGCCCCACTCAAGCAGATCATAGGCCATGAGAATAACAGGAACCTCGCTGAGGAGTTTTTTCCCCACCGTTTTCCTACCCAGACGCCGCTGTAATTGACTAAATGGCAGTACGGCACCATTTTCCTCCACTGACCAGGCCAGGATTTCACCATCTATAACCGTGCCATCGGCTAGAAGTTTGGCAGCCTCGGCGATCTCCGGGAATCGTTCGGTAACCAGCTCTTCCCCTCGTGACCAGATGAAGATCTGCCCGCCTCGTCTAATGACCTGGGCACGAATGCCGTCCCATTTCCATTCTACCTGCCAGGAGCCGATCTCACCCAGGCTTGTTGGTTCATCATCAAAAGGATAGGCAAGATAAAAGGGATATGGTTTACTGACATCCGCATCACTGGTATCAGGTTCTTGGAGAAAGGCGTAGAAGCTATCATCAGGCTGCCATTCCCCCATGAGTCGATGCGCAATCACATCGGCTTCCATATCCAGTGCTGCAGCAAGCGCCCTGGTCACCAATCGCTGTGAAACACCCACCCGCCATGCGCCGGTGAGTAGTTTGGTAAAAACAAAACGTCCAGGTTGATCAAGCTCCTCCCACCAGGTCTGGATAGCCAGCTGCTTTTCCTCCTCGGTTTTTCCGGCGAGAGGAAGCAGCCGTTCCTCGAGCCATTGAGCCAGGGTCAATGGTGCTGATTTTCCTTCGACAGGCAGAAGAAGAGAAACGGTTTCGGCAAGATCTCCAACCGCCTCATAGGACTCGTCAAAAAGCCAGTCAGGTATTCCAGCAGCAAGAGCCGCCCAGCGGCGTATCTGCCCCGCATTGACTGGAGTTTTAGGACGTCTGCCGGTAAGATAGGTCACTGCCCAGGCTGCATCCCGGGGTGGAGCGTGTTGAAAATAGGCTTGTAAAGCGGCCAGTTTGGCAGATGTCTTGTTGGTTTCGTCAAGGGCAATAAACAGTTGGGTGAACTCCTGCATGCCTACATTTCCTCTGCTTCTTCCCACGGTGTTGATACCATGGCCTCGGCCGCTAATCCTTGTTCTCGGAGAAATCGAACCAGAGTAGCCGTGCTGCCATGGGTAGCAATTATCCTCTCAGCACCGGTATCAGCTATGGTTTGGAGAAGCTGGGGCCAGTCGGCGTGATCTGAAAGCACAAATCCTCGATCAATTGCTAGACGTCGGCGTCGCCCACGCACTCGCATCCAACCGGATGCCCGCCCCGTTACCTGTTTTTTGAAGCGACGCATCCACGGTGTCCCCTGAGCGGAAGGTGGTGCAAAAATCAGGGCACCACTAAAATTATGTTTCGCTTCCATATCAACGGGATTAGGAGCCGTCGGCAAAGCAACCGAGCTCTGCCGGTAAGCCTCGTTCATCTGCTGCAAGGCGCCGTGCGCATATATCTTACCGATATCATTTTCATATTTTTTCAAATAGGCCATGATCCGCTGCGTTTTACCCATCACATAACAAAATAATATGGAGGTTTTTCCATCTTTCGCATTACCTTGCCACCAGGATCTGATATCATTCAGAATCTGATCTGCCGGTTGCCAGCGATAGATCGGTAGGCCGAAAGTCGACTCGGTAATAAAGGTATGGCACTCAACTATTTCAAAAAGCTCGCAGGTTGAGTCCGGTTCGCGTTTGTAGTCACCCGAGACCACCCAGACCTCCCCACCAACTTCAACCCGGATCTGGGCCGAGCCAAGCACATGTCCGGCAGGATGAAACGACACCGTAGCATTGCCAATGGTTAAACGTTCACCATAGGCCAAGGTCTGAACCGAGCCTCCCATCCTGAGAGAAAGGGGACGTTCGCCTGGTAAGGCGCAGAGATATGATTTGCTGCCGGGACGGGCATGATCGCCGTGGGCATGGGTTATGATCGCTTTTTTAACTGGCCTCCATGGATCAATATGGAAGTCTCCAGCCGGACAATAGAGTCCCTTGTCATCGGGGGCTAATATCATGATTTTCCATCTTCGTCTTTATCTGCGGGTAAGCGATTGGCGGTGACGGCGACAGCGTTCACTGCAGTACACCACATCCTGCCAGCAGCGGTGCCATTTACGGCGCCAAGTGAAGGGCCGGTTACAGACAGGGCATATTTTTTGCGGTATTGAACTTTTTTTCATCGAACAGGTAGTCCTTGGTAACGTGATCTTAGATAACTGTCAGTTGCTTGGGCAATTTACCGGCAATCTTTCCAACCTTGCCCTCTGCAAACTTATAAGAACGATTATCAAATTATGAAACTCTTGCAGATACTTTTCCTATCCTAAGACATTGTTGTGCGTACAATAGATAATTAAAGAAAATAGTGAGTTAGAATATTGAGAAATGTCTCGTTTCAAGAGCAATTCCAGTTCCAGGATCTTCCCTGAAAACTATCTGAACATGTCCAGGAATTGGTATTGATATTTCACACTTTGGAGTTATAAAGAAGTCATGAAATATATTCCTAAGTTTTCAAAACTGATCAAAAATTATCCTGGTAATCTGTCTCATCATCAGCGGTTATGCGGTATTGCAGATAACTGAGATAAGCGAAGAAATCAGGACAAAATTCGATGGTAAACGCTGGGCTCTACCGGCCCAGGTGTATGCCCGTCCCCTGGAGATATACTCTGGTCTTTACCTTTCCCCTGACAAGTTCGTTAAGGAATTGGAACTTTCCGGCTACCGGGTGGAAACGGATGTGAAAACACCCGGCGGCTACTCACGAACTGGCAACAGCTTTAGGTTGATCACCAGACCGTTTACTTTTCCCGGCGGAGAAGAACCGGCCAAGGCCATCCAGATCCAGTTCGTGGACAATCAGATTGGCAGTATCAGCTCGACTATCAGCTCTGAAAACCTACCTTTTGTACGTTTTGATCCGGCGAGAATCGGGAGTTTTCACCCTCTTATTCATGAAGACAGGGTAATCCTGCAACAGGACCAGATCCCGGAAATGTTGAAACTGGCGCTGATGGCGGTCGAGGATAAAAAATTCTACAGCCACCATGGGATTTCCATTTCCGGCATTGCCAGGGCATTCATTGTCAATATAAAGGCCGGCAAAACGGTGCAGGGCGGCAGCACGCTTACCCAGCAGCTGGTGAAAAACTTCTTTCTCAACCGTGAGCGTACACTTTCACGGAAGTTCCGGGAAGTGATTATGGCGCTGCTGCTTGAATACCACTACAGCAAGGAAGAAATACTGACTGCCTATATCAATGAGGTTTTCCTGGGCCAGGACGGCCGCCGCGCCATTCACGGCTTTGCCCTGGCCAGTCAGTATTACTTTCGCCGCGATCTTGAAGATTTATCGATTGCTCAAATAGCCACACTGGTCGGCATGGTCAAAGGACCTTCATATTACAATCCGCTGCGTAATCCTGAAAATTGCCTGGCCAGAAGAAATAATGTCCTAGCCATCATGTTCGCCGATGATATCATCGACGAGGCCACCTATAACAGAGCCACTAGTCAGCCGATCACCGATGTAGCCCCGCTTAAAAGTGGATTCAACCGTTTTCCCGCTTTTCTAGAGCTGGTAAAACGTCAGCTTACCAAAGAATACAGGGAAGAAGATCTGAAAACTGGTGGCTTGAAGATACTGACAACACTCGATCCCCACGTTCAACTTATCGCTGAAGAACAGCTGAGCAGAACCGTTGAAGCTCTAACCGGTAATGAAAGTCGAGCTGAAGTAGAAGGTGCTGTCATTGTGACTGGTCGTGAAAATGGCGAAGTTCAGGCACTCGTTGGCAGTAAAAATATACGGGTACATGGTTTTAATCGGGCACTTGATGCCCACAGACCCATCGGTTCGCTTATCAAGCCGGCCGTCTATCTCGCCGGGCTCGCCAACGGTTACACCCTGACAACTCCTCTTAATGATGTGGGCATCTCTCTGGAAAACGATGGCAAGAACTGGCAACCGAAAAACTATGACAATGTCGAACATGGCAGGGTCGCCTTCTACCGGGCCCTGGCCAAGTCCTATAATTTGGCGACTGTCCGTCTGGGTATGCAGATAGGACTTGAAGATGTGGTTGAAACGTTAAACAGTCTTGGAGCATCATACACAGGAAGGATTTATCCATCCCTTCTTCTGGGTTCCCTGAACATGTCTCCCCTCGAAGTCACTCAACTCTACCAGACCATCGCCTCGGGTGGTTTTTATCTCCCCTTGCGCTCCATCCAGTCCGTTTTCGATAACAAGGGTAAGCTGTTAACCCGCTATGGTCTTAAGGTTGAACAACGTTTTCCCGCGGAGCAGATGTATCTTCTCAATCACGTTTTGCAAAGGGTAATGACGGAAGGTACCGGTGATAAATTTGTCAATCCACAGCAGGTTACCTTAGCTGGTAAAACGGGTACAACAAATGATCTTCGCGATAGCTGGTTTGCCGGGTATTCCGGCGATCGGCTTGCCGTTGTCTGGCTTGGCAATGACGACAACGAATCCATCGCCCTTTCCGGCTCCTCCGGGGCCCTCCATGTATGGGGAAGAGTTATGAACACCATGCATGTACAACCTTTAAGGGTGCCTGAGCCGGAACAGATTGTCTGGCGAAGAATTGATGTTGACACTCTGCGACCAACCCATATATTTAACCGGAACAGTACGGTTCTCCCATTTATTGAAGGGAGCCTCTCAGGCAACAGACCCGACGGTTCCTCTCTTGATCGCGGGCTTGAGGGACTTGAAAATACGGCAAGGGAAGTACTTGATTCAATAGATGACCTCATGAGATGACGATTAACCATCGTGAAGAAAATGAAACGGCTATTTTCTCGTGAAATAAAAAACACATCGATCCTGCACCTGTTGCTTATGGCAACAGTGTTTGCTTTCCTGCTAAATGGTTGTGGAAAGCGTACTGTTTTCTATCCCGTTCCAGAGGAGCAATTCCCGGTTGAACAACAGAAAGGTGTACCAACAGTACCAAAGGGATACAGCAGCGGACCCGCTAACGCTCTATACCAGGATGCTACGCAGGCAATGGCGGCAGGCGCCTTCGACCGGGCCGAGCTCTCACTTGAACGAGCGCTGCGAATTGAGCCCGGTAATCCCTATTACTGGTACACCATGGGGAAAGTCAAATACCGTCAGGGAGCCAATAACCAGGCAATTCAATTCTGCCTGAAGTCAAAAAGCCTGGCCGGTCGGGACTCAAAACTCATCAGGATGAACGATGAGCTCATTGACCAAATTCGACGGGAGACAAGTTCCTAGTCCGTTCATTGCCGCAATGGATGTAGGTGTAACCTAAGACTGCAGGAGAACTATTTTCGTTCCTGTATTTCTTTTTTCATGCTGGCAACAATTCATCAATCCTTTCTTAGTTCTTCAATCTCATAATCCTTCTCGACAATTCCGGGTGTAGTTTAATATGCAAAACAGTCGCCTGGATCATGGCCTTAATGGAAAAGCGGTAAGCACGTATTTTTTCTATTCGACGTCATATCGTATTGCTGCCAGGGAAAAGTAACTTAAAGTGTTGTAAGAAATAGTATTTCACTTTAGGATGGTTTGATGGCCTGAGAGGCCAGCCCAAGGTAAATCGCGAGCCTGAACAAAACACAATCTGGTATGATGAATAAAATACCTACCATTTTCAGATTACTTCTTATCCTCTGTTGTATTCCCACAACGGTGATAGCTCAGGAACTCATCGAGTTGCAACCACACGCCCGAGAATTACTGCTCACCGGTTTTACCAGACCGGTGGTAAAAATGACCCTCACCGCCGAGGTTAACGGAAAATGCCGGGAAATGCGTGTTGATGTGGGTGATGTTGTACCGGGTGATGAAGTTGTAAGTACAATAGATGATACCTTTGTTCGTCTCGACCTGGAAAAAAACAGCATTGAACGCCGAAAAACGATGCGTCAGCTGGAGTTGGAAGAAAAGAACCTGTCCCGGTATACCAGTCTTATCCAGGAAAACTCCACAGCCCAGGCGATCTATGATGAAGCTTTGCAGAACACCCAGATCCTCGAACTCACTCTGCAGGGTCTGCGAGCTGAGAAAGACCGCTTGGAAGAACTGCTTACCCGGCACACCCTCACGGCACCAGAAGGCTGGCGGGTAATTGAGCGGTTTATTGAACCGGGAGAGTATATTCGCCAGGGAGATCCCATCCTGGAGCTCGGCAATTTCAATACGCTTATTGTGCCATTCATGCTTACCTATGAAGAGTTAGAATTGCTCCGCAATATGGAGAACATAACTTTATTCTTTCCAGATGTGCAAAGGTCTCTCAATGCCGAGATTTTCCGGGTATCTCCCTATTTCGATTCACAAAAAAAGAAAATACGGGTTGAACTAAAAACTTTGGAGACTTTGATCGACCAAAACTCTCTGAACCGCGCCGGGCTGCGCGCCCAACTCAGAATTCGTGGAAAAATTGAAAACACTGCCTTCCAGATACCCTTTAGTGCATTGATCAATCGCTATGAAGCACGCTGGGTGGTGACCGAAGACGGTACACGTCACAAGGTTATTCTCCTTGGAAAAAGCGAATCAGGAGATCAGGCAATCATATCCGGCTCCACACTACGTCCAGGTAAACGGGTGCTGATTTTACCTATAAACGAGCAGTAAGAAGGTAATTATTAACCAATTAATTTGAGGCCAATGCAAAAGTTTGTCGGATTCACCTTGCAACAGAAGGTGGTTTTCAACCTGGTCTTCGTCCTGCTCATGGTTATCGGTGCTTTTACCGTGCTCCGCATGCCGGTGGAACGTTATCCAAACATCCAATTTGGTAACATGTACATCAACACCTATCTTCCCGGCGCCTCCCCTGAAGATATCGAAACACTTATCACCAAAGAAATCGAAGAAAGCCTCGAAGATCTCGAAAAGGTAGAATATATCAGATCGAGCAGTTATCGGGAACGATCCAACATTGTCATCAAATTTGAGGATGATAGTGATTACGAAAAGCGTTTTGACGATGTCCGCCTCAAAGTTCTCGCCATCATCGATGATCTTCCAGAGCTCACGGAACCGCCAGTATTCAATTTTCTCGATGTCAATGACTGGTTTCCAACCATAAGCGTCAATGTCGCCGGTAACCACACCAATGAGACCTTGACCCAGGTTGCGGAAACACTGAAAATTCCGCTCGCCCAGCTCGACGGAGTCAGGGAGGTGAAAATT
>JASJDT010000113.1 GCA_030065655.1 Desulfocapsaceae bacterium
ACCTCAGACATACCCGCAGTGTTGCTCTGGCTGCCGCCCGGCTATTCCACGGCCTCTACCATGAAGGCGTGGCAATGGCCGACGATTTGATAATCCAAGGCATGTTGAGCGCCTATTTCCACGACTTGGGTATGCTGCCGCAATCATCAGACAAGAAAGAAGATGCAGTCAACTATGCCAGATTTCATGAGCAGCGATCCATGATGATCCTGGACGACTATCTGGATCGCAGCAATCTTCCGGTGAGTTACCGTGATAACTGTGCTACTCTCATCAAATATACCAACCTTGATTGGGAGGGAGATGAGAATGGCACTCAAAACGAACAACTCCATATTTGCGGGCAAGTTGTCGGAACCGCCGATTTAGTTGCTCAGATGGCAGACCGCTATTACCTTGAGAGTCTTCCGCTTCTTTTCCATGAGCACCAAGACAGCGGCATTGACAGCTATGAGTCCGCCATCGATCTAATGCTAAGCACCATTGATTTTCACGAAAGAATCATCAAAAAACGTTTACGGGACACTCTCGGCAATATGGCTTTTTCCCTGCGAAGCCATTTCCGCAAGCGCTTTCACCTCGACCGAAATCTTTACCTGGAAAGAATCGCCCTCAACCTTGACTATCTTGAGATGATCACCGAAGATTGTGCTATGGATCTGAGATGCTGGAGTAAATATTTGCGCCGCAACCCTCCAGAGGCAGACGAGTAAAAAGCTCTACCTTCATTTCTGACGCGGGTCCCTGCCGGTCTCGAACATTTCAAACAGGTCATAAAACAACCGCGCCACTGCGCTAAAATGAGTGGCGGCACCAGAGCTTGCATAGGCCTTGGTAATCTCCAGCGCCTTGGCAAAACTCTCTACACTTTCCGATTCATGCGGCTTTTTCACTGCTGCCACCAATCTCTCGCCAATATCGTGATTCATTCTTCCTTCCTGTTCTCACCATAGTTTGGGTATTGGTTGTGTCTTTGACAACGGAGTCGTTTCCCCAGGTCTAAAGGGGGGGGATACAATAAGAATTACATCAAAGAACAGACTATGTCATAAAAAACTTCACACCTGTTATGCAGAGGGCTCGTAGGAGTTTACCGTAAACCCCTATAAGATTTTGGTATGACTTATTTTATAAAACCCTATCTGAAGCACGAGGGTTCTACAAATAAGGGGAAGACTGGCGATTGCTTCAGCCGTTGCGGTGATTTTTTTGTTTTCTTGCGCCTGCCTCTATTTCCATGGACAATAAATGATGGGACAAACTTGCTGGCCAAAAAAGCGGCGAAGGATTTGTTTCGCTAGACAGTCTGGGCTTACAGATAGATGGTATCCCAGGCATCCTGGTCACCTTTCGGTTCCAGCCGGAGAATAAAATCTGTCCATTCGTAAGGTGTATTGAGAATTTCAAAACCAACAGTTTTTCTCAGACCGGAGGCCTGGGACCATTTTGGCCGGACTATCATTTTAAAATTCTTACCGTTACCACTCACTACAACTGTCATTCTGTTGCTCGTTTCGTTGACCCGCTTGGGTAAATCCTTCATACAAAGGCCAAATCGCGAAACATCACAGACCTCTCCAGGGAAAAAACCCATGCCATCAGAAACATCAGCCTGAAATCCCGATACTTCCACTCGTTGATAAACTCTATTACCCATATAACCCCCCTGATAAATTGTAGAAGGTAGCGCCTATAAAACAGACAGCAAATATCATGCCACAACTAAGCAGGCAAAAACCATTGGTTATTCTTCGGAAAGTCAATACGCTACATTTTTAGAGGATAATTTATTATACAGATTTTTAGGGGATTCAGCACGTTTTTTCCGGAAAGCTGAAAAATAGCGAATGCTGCTTTTTGCGGGGAAGGAGGGTGACGGTCTACATTTTATCTCAATTCAACCAGAGAAGGAAGCCTTTGCAGCAGCCTGCCATAGGAATGAAGAACACGTCGCGCGGTTGTCTGAATGTCTGGGCCAGTTGCTACAAAACCATGATTTTTCAACATAATAAACGATACATCTTGGCAAAGTACTTCTAGTGCCGAATGCCCCAGCTCTTTGGTCCCATAGGGATATTCCTTGGTGGTCTCGGCAATGCCCAGTTCCCTGGCAAATCTGTTCAATAAACTGGAATGGCCATGCATTATCGCCTGTACTTCAGGGAAACGATCATAAATAGCATAATGGAGAAAGCTTTCTGAAGATGGATCGTATTTGCCTTTAACCAAAAACTCATCGACATCTTCAGCGTAACTGATCATGCAGTAATCTTCTGCGTGCATGTCCTGGCCGGGCTTCATTCCGGTCCGGGTAATAATGAAGGCGGTCTGAGAACACCGGTACGAATGGTTACCGTAGGCTCCCTCAGCATGCACAGGCGCCAACCCCAACTCACCTAGAATGTTCACCCAGTCGTGCAGTTCTGGCAGACGGCTGTCGTAGGAAAATGTTTCTGACGTCCGTCGAGTATTAAATTTTATACCTTCATATTTTTCCATTTACTATCTACACTCCTCCATGATCAGACTGATCACATCATTAAATACCATTCGAATTGCAATACCTCTTTAATCTTCCTATCGCTGAGGCAAATTGAGACAACCCGCTATCCCACATCTTCTTAGTCCATAAGTAGTTTCAACCTGACAAATATTGTGGTTAGCAATGCATTTCCATTGAATCACATCGACTCTGTTTCCTCATCTTCTTTTAATAATTTGCATTTTCTTTCTGTTTGTAGATAATCTTTAATTTAATGTAATAGAATTTGCATCTCGTCACAAAACTGAGGTAAAATGTCAGTTGTATGTTGATAAATTATATTCGTTGTCTCCTCTAACCGTTCAGCAAGAGCGATACGCCGTGGCAGATCAGTCCCAGAACACCGAGCAGTTGCTCAGTGAGATACAGACACTCCGCATCGAGCTCGGTAAAATTCAGTCGCTATTCCCGGTTATCATCACTTCCCAGGTAAACGACACTGTACTCTACATCAACGATGTAGCGTCACGCTTTTTTGACATTCCAGTCGATAAAGCTGTGGGCATGAACTGCCTCGATTTGTGGGAAAACCCTGAAGACAGGCAGTTATTCAAACAGCAAGTACAGCATAGCGGCCGCATATCTGATTTTGAGGCAGCCATTCATACCGCAACCGGAAAAAAGCGCTATGTTCTCCTGGCGGCATATACAACAACATACCAAGGCATCGATGCGATCCATACGGTAATTACCGATATTACCCAGAAAAAAGAGGCAGAGCAGGAACTGCAGACAAGTAAAATGCGCCATCAGGATCTTTACAAGCTGATGAGGCACATGGCTGATACGGTGCCAGATCTCATTTGGGCCAAAGATCTCGACGACTGTTTTCTGTTTGCCAATAAAGCGATCTGCAAGAAACTGCTGATGTGCGAGCCGAATGAGAGTCCTCTTGGCAAAAACGATCTTTTTTTCGCCCAGCGGGAGAGACAGCGTGGCCATCAGCACACCTTCGGGGAGATCTGCGTCAATTCCGATGGTATTGTCAAAGAAACCAAAGCTCCCGGACGTTTTTTAGAAGACGGTCTGGTACGCGGCCAATATCTGGTTCTTGATGTTCACAAAGCACCAATGTTCGATGAGCTTGGAAATCTCATCGGTACCGTAGGTGCCGGTCGTGATGTCACTCAGGATATCGCCACCCGCGATGAATTGAAAAGAAGTGAAGCCTTGTATCGGCTGCTGGCCGATAATGTCCGCGATGTAATCTGGACCACGGACGACCATCTCAATATCACCTACACAACTCCTTCGATTGAGAATCTCACCGGCTACACCCCCGAAGAGTTCAAGAATCTGTCTAATGAAGAGCATCTGACTCCGCAGTTCAGAAAACTTTTTCGCTCGGTAAGCCGTTTCCTACTCAAGGAAGCTAAGCGCAACAGCCCCAATACCAGATTATGGGAATTCAAGCTCTACCATAAAAAAGGCCATCCCATCTGGGTTGAAACTTCAACGTCTGCCATCTACGATGACCATGGCATATTTCAGGGTTTTGTCTGCGTCACCAGAGAGACCACGAGAAGAGTACACATTCAGAATGAACTTACCAGAGCAAAGGAGGATGCGCTTTCTGCCAGTCAGGCAAAATCGGAATTCCTGGCCAACATGAGCCATGAAATCAGAACGCCGATGAACGGAGTTTTAGGGATGCTGCAGTTGCTTCAGAGAACACAGCTAAGCAATGAGCAGGCGGAATATGTTGATACGGCCCTGAGCTCCGGTACAAGTTTGCTCAAAATTATCAGTGATATTCTCGATTTTTCTAAAATTGAGGCTGGAAAAATAGAGCTCGAAGAGCACCCCTTCAACCTCAAACCGGCCATTCAATCAATTGTGGCCAGCTTTGATAATCTTGTCGATCATGAAGAAGTAAGTCTGGAAACTCACTTCGGCAGTAATTTACCAGCCCGCATCATCGGTGACGAAACCCGGCTGCGCCAGATACTCTTCAACCTGATCGGTAACGCCATCAAGTTTACCAAGGCAGGGAAAATATCGATTCAACTTACCAGAGTCGGCACCGTCGATGATCACATTCAGCTCAAGCTTGAAGTGAAAGACAGCGGTATCGGCATCGTACCGGAGAAACTCCCCACTCTCTTTGATCCCTTTGTTCAGGCGGATGGCTCCTTTCGAAGGCGCTATTCCGGCACCGGCCTCGGCCTGAGCATCGTCAAAAAGCTCGTTGAGCTAATGAACGGTGAAGTTACCATCGCCAGTGAGGTTGATAAAGGAACCTCAATCACTTTCACCATTATGGTCAGGCAGGCAACCGAAAAAAATTACGACCTGCATACAACGAATCAGCAGTATCACCTCGATAACACACAAGAAAACAAACGGGTGCTCGTGGTCGAAGATGAAAAGATTAATGCCCTTGTGGTCTCCGCCATGTTGAAGAAACTGGGCCATACAGCCACCGTGGTCGATAATGGGCAAAAAGCACTAGATATTCTCGAGAAGGAAAGATTTGACTGCATCCTCATGGATATTCAGATGCCCCACATGGATGGCATTGAAACCGCCAAGGCCATCCGCAATAATGTTTGCAAAGATTGCGGGGCAATTCCAATAATCGCCTTGACTGCTCATGCTATGAAAGGAGACAAGGAACTTTTTCTCGATGCCGGGATGAATGAATACCTTACCAAACCGGTAGATATAGAAGACCTCAAGACGGTGCTTTCGTGCTGTAGCGAGACGGTGAAAGCGGACTAAGAGCGTAGGTTGAAACTGGAATTCCTGCCGTATTTCTCAAGAGCTAACAGATATTTTTTCCTATGAAGGCCTGAGGAAAAACCTCCCAGGCTGCCATCAGCATTAACGACCCGGTGGCAGGCCTGGATGATGACAATGGGGTTCTTACCATTGGCATTGCCAACGGCTCTGTAACCTTTGGGGCTTCCAACTATTGCTGCAAGTTCACCATAGGATATGGTACTGCCGAAGGGAATTTCATAGAGAGCCTGCCAAACCTGCACCTGAAAACCCGTGCCTTGCGGAGCGAGAGGAAGATCAAATTGGCGGCGCTGCCCGGCAAAATACTCGCTTAGCTGACTCATCGCGTCACGCAATTTGACTGGTTTATATTGCCATGCTTCCGGGAGGCTCCCTGATTGTTTCTCCCAAAAGAAAAGGTGTTGCACACCTTCAGCGCCGGCAGCGACAACGAGCTCACCGATATCAGTTGACATATGATCGTAGTACACCGAACCAGAATTACTCATATTCAGCAAACTCCTCCTTGACCTTACCAGCCAGATCTCTACATTGCTGATAGCGGAAGCAACTCGTTTCGTGATCGTTAACCATGCCGATCGCCTGCATGAAAGCATAAATAATCGTCGGCCCAACGAAGTTCATGCCGCGCTTTCGCAGGTCTTTGGATATGATGACAGACAGATCGGTCTTTGCCGGAACCTCACTGATATCGCTAAAACTATTCTGTATTGGCTGATAATCGACATATTGCCATAGATATCTGGCGAAGGAGCCGTATTCTTTACGCAGCGCCAGAACCGCTCCAGCATTTTTAATAGTTGCTTCAAGTTTAAGCCTGTTTCTTATTATGCCTGAATCGTTGAGCAGTCTGGCCAGATCACTTTCGGTGTAGCTGGCCACAACTCTACAGTCAAAATCATGCATGGCCTGGCGAAAGTTTTGCCGTTTCTTAAGAATAGTCAGCCAGGAAAGTCCGGCCTGCATCCCCTCCAAAATGAGCATTTCAAAAATTCGGCGCTCATCGGTGAGCGGAACACCCCACTCGTAATCATGATAATGTACATAGATATCGGAGTTCTCATCACACCAGCCACACCGGGTTTGATCTCTCATCTGCTTAGCTCTTTTTCTACACCATGGTCAAGGCTGCCGTTTGCGGAGAGCAGAGTGGCAAGCAGTTCTGGTTGCCGCTGGGTGCTGTACCGCAGGAGTTTAAGCAGCATATCATGAAGTTCGGAGGCGTTCAGGTTAGCTAGACGATCATAATTTCCATTCTCAGGGTCAACCACTAATGCCTCCAACAGGTCGTTGATTTCGAATTTTACCATCTGCTCGCCAAGAATGGCTTCAAGTCCACCATCATCGGCAAGGAAATCCAAACCCTTTTTGGTAATCTGCGCATCGACCATACTGCGACATTGTCCCGGTTCACGGATATCTCCACCAGCGATGACCTCGTGTTCCTGGAGATAAAAGAGGTTTCCCATAAATTCACGATCATGAGAAAAACCAGGCATAGCCGAGACCAATAGGCTGTCAGGATAGACATCTCGCAGGGCCACCAGGATATCGTACTGCAACTTTCTGTTAAGTTCCATTATTCCGCAACTATAATGATTTTTTCTCCACCAGCACTCTTGTATTTCTCACCATATTATACTTCGAGTCTTGACCGAAATCGGTGCGGCCTGCTCATCGTATCGGTTTTTATTTCACCACCAGCACCGGACAGTGGGCCAGGTGCAGCACCCGGTTTGTAGTGCTGCCTACTATCAGTCCCTGGAGGCTGGAAAGCCCGCGGGAACCCATGACAATGAGTTCGCACTTTTCACTCTCCGCCGTCTCGGCAATCGCTGCTCCTGCTGGAGTTTCCAAAAGGCGCTCCACATAGGGAACTCCGGCTTCACTTAGCATATCCAAATAGGGTTTGACTGTATCAGCCGATTCATCGTTTATGGCGGTAATTATATGATCCCGATGGGGTTGCCCTAGTATTTTAGGATACTTCCTGTGACAATAGATTAATACTATTTCAGCCTCAAGCATTTTGGCATACTCGATGGCTTTTTTCATCACCTTCTCGGAAAAGTTGGATCCATCAACCGCTGCTACTATTCGTCGTTGCTCCATTACTTCCTCCATAATTCTGCCTAGTCACCGCTCTACTAACACCGGTACTTTTTAAACATGTCGTATTATATAAGATAATCAACATACCGGTGAAGACAAAGGAATTACAGTTCTTTATCTTATCTTTTTCGATGATTAGCTCACTTGTCGGCCCAGAGTGATTTATACGCAAACGGAACAGTGCTATCAAGATTGTATTTAATGATTTCGAAATTAGGACTGAGATCAAAATCCTTTGGGGTTATCTGGGTGTAGTGCCGCATAATCAGACCGGCACCGTAAGGATTGGCCCCATCAAAAACGTGTTCCTTACTTTGAGGCAGCAATGCCGGGACAATGGGATAACTGACACTTTGAAATGCCTGAGCAATCATGCCAGAGCAAATAACCTGATAGTCGTTGCAATTGCCCAGGCAGGATTTCAGGGCATACCTGTTTTTGCTCCGCCACAGTGCCTGTATGCCAAGAAGAGCAATGGCGATGATATTCTGATCGTCATAATGCATTCCCAGACGATTAATCACATTTTCTATCACTTGCTCCAGGTCCGCCGCCTCTATGCCAAAAGGCCTGCAAATACGAATATTATAGTCCCGGTATTTACCAAGTGGTTCAGCAATGACTCCCTGTCCCGAATAGGCCTCGATAACCAGGTGGCGAGCTTCCTCGCCAAATTTTTCGGCAAAAGCCACGCCATCCAGATCCTGTTCATGATAAAGCCTTGCCCCAACATATAGAGCAGCGTGACTCCAGTGGCTGCCTGAAAACAACCTGATCAGCCTGCTCATTTCAGAACGGCCTTCAACCAGGACGACATCGCCTGGTCGAATTGCTGAATAGAGTTTGTCGAGATTATTATAAGCCCGCTGCTCATAGTTACGGCTCGGCCTATCGAGCCGATTCAATATTATTTTGCGTAAGTATCTGGTTACCGAAAACATTGGTATCATTTCTCCGGCAAAGCAGCGTTAATGGCCCAGCTCGCTTTTCTCTCCAGCCTTTGGTGAACATTGTGTTGATTTGAGGAGGAAAAAATTTGAAGCGTGGAAGTTAAAAATTCAAAATATTTTCAAAATTTAACACAATGTTCATGAGAAATCCGCGCTAATTTTTTATCTTGCCCACCACATAAGGACCATCCGGTATGACAGCTATCTTCTTGTGCGTTTTTAAAAGCTCGTCAAGAGTTGCCTGAACATTTTCAATCTTTATTCCCTGGAACTTATCGACATCTTCCTTGGCCAGTCCCGGCGAGTAGATATAGATCTTTCCGGCGTGCCCCAGCGCTTGATAGATATTCTGGGCACACCACTGGTCAATGACAAAATTATCGGGATTTCCATGGTGTTTGTTGAAATCCTCAGGAGTAGGATTTGAACGCATGATCGTGCAGAATTCTTCACTGCCCAGACCCTCCGCACACCCACAGGTAACCAGAATTGTGCCATTTTCAACCAGGATATCCCGGGCACTGATCAAGCATTTGGAGACCTGGTAAAACGTAGCGTCCAACGGATATCCTCCGGCCGAAGTGACGACCAGATCAACCTTCTCGTCAAGAGTGGCCACAGCATGGTCAACAACCAGATCACAGCCAGCCCGGTGAGCCTTATCGTAGTGGCCACCGAAAACCCCGGCGAGTTCCCGATCCTGATTGATTACCACGTTGAGGATAAAATCGACTCCGGCAAGTCTGGTAACCTCCATGGCATAGTCGTGAAAGATATTGTTTTCCAGTCGGCAATTAGCTTCATGCAACTGGTCAATAACTCTATAAGAATGCATGAATTTCATGGTTTCAAAACTTGAAATACCCGGAAGAATGGATTTTCTGCTCCCGGAAAAACCGGCATAAAAATGGGGTTCAATAAGACCTGTGAGGATTTTCAGATCGGCATCGAGATAATGGGTATTAACTTCAATGGGAGCACCTTCGATGCGGGATATTTCCCGCAGTTCTTCCTGCTTCTGACAGTAATGATTGACTATCCGGTAATTGTCCATTATTTCCCGGCCGACCATGCCTGCCAACTCCTCACCTAGGTTTGGGCGGTGCATACCTGTAGCTATAAGAATGGTGATCTCACTGCGCGGCACACCGCTTTCTTCCAGAATGCGCAGCAATGGTGGCAGAATCAGCTTGTTGGGAACTGGCCTGGTTACGTCGGATATCACTATACAGGCATTTTTTCGCCCTTTGGCAACGCTGCCGAGTGGTTCTGTACCGATGGGGTTCTGCAGAGCATCCAACACAGCGGCCTCCGGATCAGTAAGTGCCTTTGCCGGTTTATTTTCAATAAGCATTGCCGAATCAGGAAGGGTGAGAGCTATCTTCTCTTTTCCGCACAATAGGTTCGCTTTCATGGACAATCTCCTATATTGTTGTCATAGAATTTGGATCAATAAATACTGTTTTGTTTTAAAGAGATGGATATTCTCTTAAAATTCCCCTATTACCGGTGAATGCTTGTTTTAAGCAGTTGTGACCGGAAGTCTGCGGGAATAGCTACAGCGCATGTAAAAAGTGAGTTATCACTACATTATTCAGTTTTAAGGACTTGGCAAATGAGTTCAAAACAACCTCTTACCAAGGAAGAACGTAGCTGGATTCTCTATGATGCCGGCAATTCAGCCTTCGTTCTGGTTATGATTACCGCAATTATGCCGCTGTTTTACAAGGATGTTGCGGCAGCCCACCTTCCCGGAGCTGTCTCCACTGCCTATTGGGGATATGCCAACTCAACCTCATCACTCATTCTGGCCCTGCTTTCTCCTTTTCTCGGAGCACTTGCCGACTATCGGCAGCGCAAGAAATTCTTCTTTCTAAGTTTCCTCTTTTTAGGCTTGAGTTTTAATTTTGCTCTTTGTTTTGTTGGGGTTGGCCAATGGCTGCTCTGTCTCGCTTTTTTTATTATTGCCAAAGTTGGCTGGGCTGGTGCCAATATTTTCTACGATGCGTTCCTTGTGGATGTGACCTCTAGGGAGCGGATGGACACTATTTCCACCTATGGCTATGGTTTTGGCTACATCGGCAGCGTAATCCCTTTTCTTGTGGTCATCGGTTTGATTCTCTCAGCCGGTATGGCCGATGGGTTGCCCGTCACAGCAACCAGGCTGGGTTTTGTCTGTGTGGCACTCTGGTGGCTGGCCCTGGCCGTCCCCGCCATGAAAAATCTAAGGCAGCAGCGTTTTGCCCAAACGGAGATGCCCACTGCCGGCGGCTTTGCCAGATTGTGGCAGACCTTTAAGGAAATACGTAAGCATAAGCAGGTATTTATATTCCTGTTGGCTTATTTTTTCTATATTGACGGAGTTGGCACCATAATTTCCATGGCCACAGCCTATGGCCGCGATCTCGGTTTTGGCGTAACTCTGCTGATTCTCGTCCTCCTGTTCATTCAGATTGTCGCCTTTCCCTTTGCCCTGCTCTTCGGTCGATTGGCGGTCACTTTTACTGCCAAAAAAATGTTGCTTGCCGGCATTGTCATCTATTGCCTGGTGACCCTGCTCGCCTTTTTTCTGCCGGCGATTGATAATCTTCAGGTCAAAACCGGTGTTTTCTGGGGAGTCGCTTTTCTGGTTGCCTCGGCCATGGGAGGAATCCAGGCGCTCAGCAGGAGCTACTACAGTAAACTCATCCCCCCGGAGCGTAGTGGCGAGTTCTTCGGATTTTATAATGTTTTCGGTAAATTTGCAGCTATCACCGGCCCCTTCCTCATGGGTCTTATCGGTCAGCTGACCGGTGAAACCAGATGGGGGGTGCTCAGCATTCTCTTGCTGTTTATCATCGGTGGTATACTGTTGGCCAGAGTTGAGGAACAATAGGAACGGTGAAAACTGGCGGACCTTTTTCGCTTTGGCCATCAACCGCTGCCTCAGACAACGCTTTTGCCGCGAAACTTTCTGCCACCAGCTATGTAGAGCAATACGGATGCAAGGATTAGATAGCCGAAAAGCTCAACATTCCGGGTTTTGAGGACGAAGGCGAAAATAATAATGACCACCGTGCTGGCCATGAAGAAAAGAGGTCTGGGCATTTGTTTGAGGATAATCCTGCCGAAGTGGGCAAAGCGGATGGTGCTCACCATCAGCCCAACGGTTACCAAGACGATAATCCAGAGAAGCTGAACCGGTACGACCAGTGAGGCTCCCAACACCACCAGAGCCCCGGCTGGACTGGGCAGACCATTGAACACCCCTTCAGGGAGGTCCGTGCGCTTTTTGTCGACGGCAACAAAACGGATCAGGCGATAGGCTACTCCCACAACATATATAGCCCCGAATATCCAAGCAAAGGGTCCATTGGTTTGAACCATGATATACGCCGGAGCTATGCCGAAACTGACAAAGTCGGCAATGTCATCAAGAATAGGTCCGTACTTCGTTCCTCCGTGTTTTTCCGCCATTCTACCATCAAACAGATCAAAAAGCTGACCCATGATAATTATAATGATGGCCTTGGCAAACAGGCCGTGGTAGGCAAAATAGAGACTCACCAGTCCGCAAAAAAAGTTCAGGGTAGAGAGAATATCAGCGTAAAGCCGATTTGGAACGAACTTGAAGACCACAGAAGCGGTTGAGAGAATAATACAGGCAACAAGTATCTGGTTGCCAATGTCAATTACATTTGGATTATCATCAAGTAGGGCGCAGAAGATAACCAGACCAAAACAAATAATCGCTTTGATTT
>JASJDT010000114.1 GCA_030065655.1 Desulfocapsaceae bacterium
AGTTCCTAAGAAACAACCCATCATGTGAATTTCAGGTTGTTGCCGGGGCCAGGCATGAGCTGCTCATGGAAGCCGATACCATTCGAAATGGAGTTTTCGATACCGTTAAGGATTTTTTCAATAAATATGTCTGATTCCTGACTCATGCGTATCAGATTTTTACAGCCAACTCGGCGGCGTCTCTGATTGCTCGCTTTGCATCAAGTTCGGCAGCATGTTTCGCTCCACCAATAAGATGGACGGTCTGTCCCGCAGTCTTTAAATCGTCATAGAGTTCTTGCTGTGAGAGCTGCCCGGTGCAAATAACCACGGTATCGACCTCGAGAAGACGCTCTTCACCGTCTATTTCAATATGTAGGCCCAGGTCGTCTATCTTTTTATAGGTAACTCCACCGATTGTTTCCACCTTGCGTTTGCGCAGGGTTATTCTATGAATCCAGCCGGTAGTCGGTTGCAGTGACTTACCAAACTTTCCGGTCTTACGCTGGAGCAGATAGATTTTCCGGGCTGGTACAGGTTTTTTAGGCTTTACACCCTCAACCCCTCCAGGATGGGAGATAGTGGTATCGATTCCCCATTCTTTTAGCCAAAGGTCGGGATGGAGCGTGTGCGAAGGAGGCTCTTCGGCAAGAAACTCACTGACATCATAACCAATGCCCCCGGCACCGATGACCGCCACTTTTTTTCCGGCTGTGACCTGTTTTGCAAGTATTTCAGGATAGGTTGCTACTTTTTCATGATTAATACCGTCAATTTCAGGAATACGAGGTACTACCCCTGTCGCCAGAATAATTTCGTCATAGTTGTTGTTGATGAGAGTATCGCGGCTTTGGTGTGTACCGGTTTGAACATTTACCTCAAAATAATTAAGGAGATTGGTGAAGTAGCGCATTGTTTCATGAAACTCTTCCTTGCCTGGTACATTCCTGGCCAAATTGAACTGGCCTCCCAGTTCCGCAGCTCCTTCAAAAAGGGTGACATCGTGGCCGCGCTCGGCGCTGTAGCAGGCAAAGGCCATGCCGGCAACACCACCCCCCACGACAGCCAGTTTCTTGGGATTGGTTGCTGGGGTAAAAACAAGCTCGGTTTCATAGCAGGCTTGGGGATTCACTAGGCAGGAGGCACGTTTGTTGCGGAAAACATGGTCCAGGCAGGCCTGATTGCATCCTATACAGGTGTTGATTTCCGCTGCACGTCCGGATGCGGCCTTACTGGCAAAATAGGGATCTGCTAAAAACGGTCTTGCCATCGATACCATATCCGCTTCACCTTCCGCGAGGATTTTCTCAGCAACCTCCGGGGTATTGATCCGATTGGTGGTGATGAGGGGGATATTCACCTCTTTTTTCATCCGGGCAGTTACCCAGGAAAAAGCAGCCCTGGGCACGGACGTGGCAATGGTTGGTATTCTGGATTCATGCCAGCCAATGCCGGTATTCAACAGAGTAACACCCCTTTTTTCCAATTCTTTTGCCAGCAACACGGTTTCATTCCACGTGCTGCCCTGTTCCACCAGATCAAGCATGGAGAGACGGAATATAATGATGAAATCCTCACCTACTTTTTTTCGGACCGCAGAGACAATCTCCAGCGGAAAGCGGATGCGATTAGCGAAATCACCTCCCCAGTCATCATTTCTGCGATTGCTTCGTCGACAGATAAACTGATTGATGAGATACCCTTCAGAGCCCATGATCTCGACGCCGTCGTAACCGCATGCTTTAGCGAGGGCAGCGGTGGTGGCAAAGTCACGAATGGTTGAGTGGATTAGCCGTTTTGACATCTCCTTCGGCTTGAAGGGATTGATTATGGCTTTGACAGAGGAGGGGGCGACACTGAAAGGATGATAGGCATACCGGCCGCTGTGAAGAATCTGCAGACAGATTTTACCGCCTTCCCGGTGGATGACTTCGGTAAGGTTTTTATGTTTTCGCCCCTGCCATGAGAAGCTCAACTGGCAACCTAATGGCGCCAATCGGCCTCGGAAGTTTGGAGCAATTCCACCGGTGACGATGAGACCGACACCACCTTTGACCCGTTCCCGATAGAAGGCCGCCAGCTTTTTGAATCCGCCACGCTCTTCTTCTAGACCGGTATGCATCGAGCCCATGAGAATACGGTTTTTTAAGGTAGTAAATCCAAGATCCAGGCTGGTGAAAAGATGTGGATAGTATTCGGTTGTCATAGAGATTTTTCTGGGAAAAGTTATAGAAAATAATCACTTGTCATCGCATTATATTTTTACCATAACCGATGGGTGGTACGGCTGGCAATCTGTTTTGGAAAGCTATTCAATTATGTCTTCGATCTTCTTCAGATCGGTAAAAAGGCACTAAAAACTTTTTGGACATTGCAACACAAGTGTTTAAGATTTCAAACTAACAATGAATGCAACATGGAACGTTCATGACGGAAACTCGATCTTAAGGAGAATATATGAAAATATTCATAACTGGCGGAACAGGATTTGTTGGAGCAAATCTTACCCGGCAATTACTGAGTCGTGGTTACGATGTTACCGTCGCATCGAGCCGAGGGGGAACACCATCCACTTCTTCCGGCACTCCTGCCTCGATAAAGGCCGATACTACCAAAGAAGGGCCCTGGCAGGAAAAGCTCGGTGATTATGAAGTTATCATCAACCTCACCGGCAGAACAATTTTTAACTATTGGTCCGAATCCTACAAAAAAAAGATATATGGCAGTAGGGTTGAAACAACCCGCAATATTGTCAATGGGCTTCCGGAGAAGACGGAGACGGTTCTACTCAATGCGTCTGCAGCCGGTTATTATGGTGACACCGGTGATGTAGAACAGGATGAGTCTGGTTCCCCAGGAAGTGATTTTTTGGCCAAGGTCGCTCAAGATTGGGAAAAGGAAGCATATAAAGCCGAGAAAAAAGGAGCTCGAGTTGCGACCATGCGTTTCGGCGTGATTCTCGGCCGAGGCGGCGGGGCCATTCAAACCATGAAGACTCCATTTAAACTTGGTATGGGCGGTCCGATAGGTGATGGCAAGCAATATTTTCCCTGGATACACCTGACCGATCTCATTGCTGCTGTACTCTTTCTCATGAATGGCAGCGACTTGCATGGCCCATTCAACTTCACCGCTCCCGAGAGTGTCCGCCAAAAAGATTTTGCCAAGAAACTGGCAAAAACTCTTAGTAGGCCTGCATTTATGCCTGCTCCTTCGTTTATCATGAAAACTGTCCTTGGTGATTTTGGCAAATCGCTTCTTACCGGTCAAAAAGTGATACCTAAAGCGTTACAGCAAAACGGCTTTGCCTTTCAATATCCACGGCTCGATGAGGCCCTTGAGGAAATACTTCATGGTTGATCAGGAGTCGTTTCGTTTTCGCTCCTGTTTTCCCTGCGGCGTTAAGGAATTGTATGACTGGCATGCTCGGCCTGGTGCCCTTGAACGGCTGATTCCTCCGTGGGAAAAAACTACGGTAGTGCGAAAAAAAGGAGGCCTCGATCCCGGGGGCGAGGTTGAGATGCTCATGCATGCAGGGCCTTTTCCTTTTCGCTGGCATGCGCATCACGTCGAAAATACGCCAGGCACAATGTTTCGCGATATTCAACACCGCGGACCATTCTCAAACTGGTCGCATACCCATCATTTTCAGGAAGGATCGAATTGTGCCTTTCTGGAAGATAATATTGAGTATAAACTACCCTTTCATGCATATATCCCCCCAGCCGTAAAAAAACATGTAGAAGATACTCTGCATCGTACCTTTGAACACCGGCGCCGGGTGCTAACGGCCGATCTGAAATTACATAATAAGCTCATGACCAGGCCCATGAAAATTCTCATCTCCGGGGCCAGCGGAGTTTTAGGTAGGGCTCTGCAACCCCTGTTGACCACCGGTGGTCATGAGGTATGGAAGCTGGTACGCAGACAACCAGACCGTGAGCAGAACGAGCTGTTCTGGAATCCGCAAACAGGTGAAATTGATGAGTTGCCGGCTTTCGATGCAGTTGTACATCTTGCCGGAGAATATATCGGCTTGGGCCGTTGGACCCCAGAGAAAAAGAAGATCATCCTCGAATCAAGAACCAAGGGAACCAGGCTCTTGGCCGCGACCATTGCAGGGCATCCAGATCCACCGGCTGTATTCCTGTCTGCCTCAGCCATCGGCTATTATGGCGACACCCAGAGTGCCTGGGTGGAAGAAGGTTCGCCTTCCGGAAATGACTTCATCTCCGAAGTCTGCAGGCTTTGGGAACAATCTGCTGCTCCAGCGGAACAGGCAGGAATTCGTACTGTGCTGATGCGCATCGGGGTGTCGATCTCGCCAGGTGGCGGGGCGCTCGAGCGCCTGTTGTCAACTTCTCCTTTAGGCCTTATCCGCAGTTTTGGCTCAGGCAAACAGTACATCAGCTGGATATCCCTAGATGATACCATCTCCGCCATTTACCATGCGATGTGTACCGATGCATTAGAAGGGCCTCTCAATATCTGTGCTCCTGCACCGGTTACCAATAAAGTCTTCATGCAAATCCTGGCTAAAGCGACTGGTCGACCGTTGCTTTTTTCTGTACCTACCACTTTACTCAAGGCAATTTATGGACAAATGGCCTCAGAAATACTATTGTCGGGGTGCAGAACGAGTTGCCGTAAATTGCAGGACTCTGGATTTGTGTTCAGGCATGCAACTTTGGATGAAGCACTTACCAATATGCTGGGTAAGTTCCACAGCGAAAAGAAACACACAGAATGGGAGAAAATTGAGTGAGCAGCAGGCTGAAGATTACTTTGATGACCACCATGACCATAGCTCTATCATGCGGATTCATGCATCATCTTGTGGATCCAGCGGATTTGAACTTTGAAAGGCTGCATATCTTTCTCTTTAACCTTTGCAGTGGTGGTACCCTGCTTGTTTACTTCACCGAAGAAAAGAAAGAACTTTCCTCTCTGGGAAAACTCTTTTTCGGTCTTTCTCTGCTCTTTGCCTTCACCGCTTTTTTTCATCTCTATGCCATTACCTTGGTAATTCCTATCCTGCTGGCCATAATCGTCGAGAAGGTTCGTATTGCCCATTTTGGCAGCCTGTTGCCGGTGGGATTGTTTTCTCTAAATGAAACTGTTTCCAGGAAATTCCACCAGGCGGCCTTGCTTTGTCTCTCTCTTGGGCTGTTTATTTCCAGTCCGGTCATCCTTAATGATGTCTATACCAAATGGATTATTCTGGAAAAGTTGAAACTGGACACCTTCTTTCTCGGTTTTTCCTTTCCTCTTTCCCTGATCAGTATGTCTGTTATTTTCGGCTTGATGAAGGAGGAGCGCAGTCTTGTTATTTCTTCGCTCAAGGAATCGGCTTTCTGGACCATCAATCTCGGAGTGATAATTTTCTTCCTTTTTATCCTGGCCGAGGTGTATCTCCCTCAGGTGGCTATTTCAGTAACCCTTTTTCTTACCGTCGCCCTGATTCTTTATCTCTACTATAATGAGGGCAGACCGCTCCAGCAGAAAACTTTTCTCACTTCGGGTATTCTCTTTCTGTTGTTCACTTCGATTACCGGTATTGTCTATATCTTTTTAGCGTTTTCAGATAGTTACACACCTGACAGAGCCAATCCTTTACTTAGGCTGCATTCCTTCACAGCCCTCTATGGCTGGAATCTCAGCGGGCTTGCAGTAATCAGCAGGCACGGTGATTTTCCAATCAAATTGCATTCCAGCAATGTAATAATTCTCCATTGGGTGACCGTTGCTGCCCTTTGTCCGCTTGGTTATTTCTACCCGATTTTCTCGGTTGCCGCTGTATTTGCTTATGTATACCTGCTGCGCATGCTTCTGTTCAATGACGGACTGGTAGATCATCCTCTCGTTGATGCAGAACATGAGGCTTTTGGGGTTCATCAAGCGCAAAAGCAATAATTGGTTAACTATTTATAGCTATGCCGTCGTTCATTAAAGAAACGGCAGAGCATATGTTTTTTTATTTGTGAGTTTTTAAAGCATCAATTGCTATTGAAGCAAACGTATTTGTGGAGTCATCGATGAGTGTTCAAAAGACATACAGGAAAACCGTATGCCCGCTTGATTGTCCTGACAGCTGCGGTCTTATTGCAACCATTGAAGATGGCAAAGTTGTAGCACTAAATGGAGACCCGGATCATCCCTATACCAAAGGGGTTATTTGCCGTAAGATGAAATATTATCACGAACGGCTTTATAGCGATAAACGGATTATCACCCCCATGAAGAGAAGCGGTAAGAAAGGTGAAGGAAAATTCGAGCGCATCAGTTGGGATGATGCCTACCAGCTTCTCAGCGAACGAATAAAAAGTGTAGTCGAGGATCATGGTGGAGAAGCGATCCTGCCTTTTGTCTATGCCGGAAACATGGGATATATGAACCGATTTGCCGGTTATCCCTTGTTTAATAAGCTGGGCACTTCCCGTCTGGAAGAAACGATTTGCTCAACCGCGGCGAAAGCTGGCTGGAAAAGTCATTGCGGGGATGTACCTGGCACACCTCCGGAAAATGCCGAGGATGCAGAGCTTATAATTATCTGGGGCAGCAACACCAAAGTAACCAATTTGCACTTCTGGCCCTATGTTGCTCGAGCAAGAAAAAAGGGCGCCAAACTCATCGTCATAGATCCCTATCGCAATATCACGGCAGCCTCGGCCGACTATCACCTTAACGTCGAACCAGGTGAGGATGCTGTTCTGGCCCTGGCATTATTGAAAATCCTGGTGCAGACAGAGAGTTTAGACCGTGAATTCATAGCCAATGTCACCACTGGTTTTGACGAGCTGGAGAGTTATCTGGCTACCCTCGACTTGACCGAACTTTCAACCCGCTGCGGCATCAACGAAGAAATGATCAGTGAGGTTGCAACAATGCTGGCAGCAACTTCCAAAATCTTCATCCGCATTGGGATTGGCATGACTCGCAACAGCAGGGCAGGGCTGAACATCCGGGCTGTTACCTCCCTTGCCGCAGCCTTGGGGCTCTTTGATGGCAGGGAAGGAAGAGGGGTACTGCTGACCACCTCTGCTTTTAAAGGTGAACAGGATCTGCTTACCTGGCCCTCTCTGGCACCGAAAACAACACGGAAGTTCAATATGGTTCAGTTGGGCAACTGTCTTCGCCAGGCCACACCACCAATTAAAATGCTCTTCGTTTATAATGCTAACCCATTGTCGGTTACACCGGATGGCAGCCTTGTGCGCCAGGCACTGGCAGAGGAGGATCTGTTCACCGTTGTTCACGAGCAGGTAATGACACCCACAGCGAGATATGCGGACCTACTGCTTCCGGCAACAACCTTTCTGGAAAACAAAGATCTCTATACCGCATATGGCCATTTTTATTTGTCCGTTGTTGAGGCTGCGATTCCTCCTTGTGGTGAGGCTAAAAGCAATTTTGATTTTTTTCAAGAACTTGCTGAAAAGCTGGGATTTACGGAATCCCCTTTCTTGCAGAGTCTAGACGAGCGTCTTTCCAGCTATCTGGCCACCATTGATGGGCTGGCAAGGGGAGTGAATGGAGATACCATCGAATACGGGAGACCATATCTTTCCACGAAATGGAGTAAAGGCGAGCCAGTGTTCGCTGAGGGAATAGGGTTGTACAGCTTCACTGCGAAACTGGATCCTGCGCTGCCTAAAACGGTGTGTGTTACTAATGGAAAGGAATTTGACAACGCGGATTATACAAGTAGATATCCCTTCAAGCTCCTCACCCCGCCTCATATTGGGCTTCTAAACTCAACCTTTGGGGAGCGCTATAATAATGATCCAGGCGAGGTATTTATTCATCCCGACGATGCAGCCGCCTGCAGTATCGAAGAAAATGAGGTGGTTACTCTCTACAACAACAGAGGTTGGGCTCGTCGCCGTGCTAGAATCACTGATGCTTGCCGTCCTGGACTGCTCGTAGCTGAGGGAATCTTCTGGCAATCGGAGGCTCACCCAGCCGGCATTAATGATCTCACCTCGCAGAATCTTACTGATATGGGAGGTGGCGGTACCTACCATGAGTCGCGAGTTGCTATCCTCGATAAATAATCAAACATATATATAAATAGCCTTGGAGATTTCTTCCCGAACGGGAAGATCCTGGGAGAGAATGAAACGATTTTCGGGAAGATTGGTATGAAAACGATTGGTCTTATTGGCGGCATGAGCTGGGAGTCAACGCTTGAGTACTACAAACTGCTCAATTTAGGGGTGAAGGAAGCATTGGGTGGGCTCCACTCCGCCAAAATCCTTTTGCACAGCGTCGATTTTGCCCCGATAGAGGCTATGATGCAACAAGGAAGCTGGAAGAGTATCGCTGCTATCCTAGCAAATGCGGGACAAGGGTTGGAAAAGGGTGGAGCTGATTTCTTGCTCATCTGCACCAATACCATGCACAAACTTGCCCCGGACATCGAAAGCAGTGTGAATATTCCTCTATTACACATTGGCGATGCCACTGGCGAGGCTCTGCTGGCCCAGGGAATCAGAAAGGTGGGCCTGCTTGGTACTGCCTTTACCATGGAAGAGAGTTTCTATAAAGATCGACTGGCCGAAAAATTCTCACTTGAGGTGCTCGTGCCAGAGCGACTCGAACGGGAAGTGGTAAACAGGGTAATATTTGACGAACTCTGCCGCGGCCTGGTTACCGAAATAGCCAAGCAGGATTATACAAGAATTATCGTATCTTTGCGGGAAAAGGGTGCGGAGGCTATAGTCTTGGGTTGCACCGAGATCGGGATGCTGGTCAATCAGCAGGAGACCGGGTTGCCACTATTTGATACCACGATCATTCATGCCAGAAAAGCAGTGGCCCTGGCACTGACCGACGGATAATAAAGAATCTGACGAGTAGTCAACAACTGTAGTAATGAGCTAAATTGTTAGAAGTTTCTCATCGTTTTTGAGCAGCTTGGTCAATGGATCTCCCCAATAGATCACTTCAATACCCAGATCAGTCAGTTTGTCGGTGACACCAAGCTGATCGGCGCAGGCCTTACAGGCGCTGAGATGCACCCCTTCGAGCTTCGCCTCTTCAATCTTCTCTTGAAGCTCAGTATCTTGTGCAGCCAACAGCGTAGGAGCACCCCAGATGATGATGGTCACCTCTTCCCACCAACCCCTTCGTTTAGAGTTGATACCGTACATGAAGACCATTTTTTCAGCAGATATTTTGCTCTCAGTGGTCCAAAGCAGATAAAGGTGCTTCTTCTCATTCATTGCTTTCTTCCTGTTGGGCTAGAAATCGTTTTGTTCAATGGTTTGAAATTTTTGAAAACAGCTTATCAGGCAAACACGGGTCGCGCTAATTTTTGGTCGATTGTTTGAGCCAGGCCTTGAAATCGGGATATTCCTGGGCAAGCTTGGCTTTGAGAATCTCCCAGTAGTTAATGCCGTCGTGCTGTGAGGCAATCCATTGAGCTATTTCTTGCATACTCTCGTTTGGATACTTCTCTTTGCAACTGTCTGCGACCTGCGGCTGAAGTTCTTCACCAATCAACCAACCGACGGATACTCCATTTGCTTTGGCAATTTGTTCAAGAGTTTTCAGCGTTGGCAGGCTGTCACCACGGAGATATTGGCGGAGAGTATTTTCGCTGATACCCGTTCTGCGCTCAAAGCTTTTATTGCCTCGCTCACCAATAAGAATGTAGAGTCTTTCTTTAAATGTTCGTTCGTGGATCATTCTGCATTTATATGATGGACTGCTAGAAAACTTCTGTAATTAATAATCCTGTTGCATTCCTCTTTGGTTAAATCATTTCCGGAACAAAAGTGCAAATCAAAGTGGTGCATTTGCTAACAGGCAGAAGTCAGAACCTGCCAACGGAAGGTGTGGTAAATATTTATCGGTTAGTACTGGTTTTTCTTAAGGGGAGGCTAAGATGTCTCGTGTTGTCGTGGTTCGCCTATTTCCACCCGATTACGACCCTTGCTTTTAGCGAGATAGAGCTGTCTGTCAGCATTATTTATCAAAGTATTAAGGGTTTGTCCAGGTACATACTCAGCAACACCGATGCTGGTTGTGGTGTGAATAGTGTTTTCTTCAAAGGTAATAACCAGCTTCTCAATTGCCAGCCGAAGCCTATCGGCGGTAATCTTTGCCTGATCACCTGTGGTTTCGGGGAGAAAGATAAGAAACTCCTCGCCTCCCCAGCGAGCGACGGTGTCCCTCTTCTGGGTGTTGGTTGAAAAGGTATTGGCAATCTCTTTCAGGCAGTAATCTCCGCACTCATGTCCATAATTGTCATTGATGCTCTTGAAATTATCTATATCGGCAATGAGAACGCTGAAAACACGGCCGCTGCGCTCCAATCGGCTAAGTTCGTTGCGTAATCGTTCGAACATATCTCTTCGGTTGGAAAGCCCGGTCAAATAATCCTTGCGGGAGAGGTAATCGAGTTTTGAACTCAGATTCAGCAACTCCCTGCGGCCATCCTCACGTGAATATTCATAGATAAATGCCAGGATGGAGAGTGACAAAAGGGCACCGATAAAGCGTGCAGTGAAAGCAGCGGGGTATTCTGTTAAAAGCAGACTGTTATCAGGAACCAGAAAAATATAAAGGACAATCAGAAGAAAAGCCAGGAGATAGGCGCCACCTTTATAAAGACCAAGAATGTAAAAGATCAAGCACGGTAGGACAAAAATCCAGAGAGGGCCGGTATTGTGACTGCCCCCCGTGGAAATGAGATAGAGACACAGCGTTGTCATCAACAAAAGGATGACTAAAGAAGTAATCTCCGACTTTCCAGTCCTGTATAAAAAAACATAGTTGACCCCACTGATAGCTGCGGCGATGAGCACAACTGTGGCAAGTTGCAGATTTTTCTGGATAATATTTTCGCAGCCATAGACAATGAGGAAGACAAAACTTATCAGACTGAACAGGGAACTGATGAGAATCTGTTTGCGTACATCAGCACTGTCTTCATTTACCCAGCCGGCATAGATAATGTTTTTAAGCCAGTCTTTCAACATAGATAACTATTGTCCTGTGTGGTGCAATGGATCGTCTAATTATGGCACAATTGGCTTCTCATACCAATCATTGCTCAAAATTTCAATACATTCCAAACTGAACAACAGCGTGTTGCTTACGGCTGGCAGGAAATGTGTCTATTACTTACTACCGAGTACCCATCACTTTTTATGTTCTGGAAACTGCAAATCAGCTAAAACTATGTCAGACAGCTAGAAAACGTACACTGAGCGGTTTCCAGTTATTCTTCTGATGGAGCGTATTTGGCGAAGACTTCAGCACCGGTCATGTTTTCTGTATCATTACCAAAATGATACCACGACGGTTGTTCATCAATAAAAATCTGCCCTTTAAAAACAAAGTTGGCAGTAGATGAATCAACTGAGCCGGCCGGTACCATATATTCTCCGCTCGCTTTCAATCGGTAGAAGAGATGGGTGCCGCAGTGGCTGCAGAATCCCCGTTCAGCCCATTCAGAAGAGTCATATACACTGATATGCTCTTCGCCGTGAAGCTTCACTTCTGCCCCACAATCCACGGCGAGCATGGGACCGCCTCCCCATTTCCTGCACATGCTGCAATGGCAGGCATGTACATGGGGGGATATATTCTTGGCCTCAAGACTAACTCGACCACATAGACAACTCGTCTTTCCAGCGTTCAAATCTGACATGGTATGCTCCTTTTATAATCTTTTGTGTATCTGAAGGTAAGAAGGGGGTGCGGGAGGTCAATTGCCTTCCCTGATCCGAATAATCATGGTTATTCAAGTCTCGCGGTTAAATCGCTAACTTCAACTTTTTCTTAAAAAAGTGAGCAAAAAATTTCTGTACACTATGTCTTACCCTTCTGAAGATCTTGAGCGTACTCTCGATATTCCTGCTTAATCTCTTCAGGTATTTCCAGCCAATCGCAATTACGAACGGCACCTTCAAGAGCAAACAGATAGGCGGCGTTATAGTCACCGTAGGCATCACCTTTGGCATACATCATGGAAAAAGCTTTTTTGGCGCCAAGCTGCCGTAATTTATCAGGTGAATCAATGCCAGCTTCAATGAGCTTTGAAGCCAGTTTAGGACCAACGTTGCGAAGCTGATTGGCCAATTGTTTCACTTCCCGTGAGTCAGCCATGGTATATTCCGGTCGTGTGAATTAATTTGCTAAAAGAATGTTTTCTCACCTATGACGTATACAAGAAGGCATGGCAACCGCAGCAGATTATTCAGGAACAGAGCATTAACTGGCAGGCAACGATCAAGGGGCTATCATCGCCT